>JARQZL010000001.1 GCA_029984855.1 Archaeoglobales archaeon
GTTATCTCCTTCGAGTAATTAGTATGACAGAGCAGACATCCGATGTTCATATCTCCAAGCGTGTTGTTTGCATATTCAATCAGCTTTTTGTGAGCCGAATAGTATGAGATTTTGGAAACATCGATTGTGTAGTTCGGTATGCGTGAATTATCCGGAATGTATGACAGATTAAAACCTGCAGCAGCCGGAGCGTAGCTTATTCCACCATATCTATTCCTTATCGGTGTGATCTTCCAGTGACACTCCAGACAGTTCGGCACGTATGCTGCATGAGCCTGTCTTCCCGGATAAGCTGTTGAATTTATCACAGCAAACGTTACGTTTGTTCCGCTGTATCTGTGGCAGGTTTCGCAGCTCAGATCGTAGTGGGGGGCATTTGGATTTGAATACAGCTCATTCCAAACCCTGGAATGGCACTGCCTGCAGTACTCATTGCCTCCACTGGCAGTTGTTACATTTATAATCCCGTTACCGTTTTCAAATTTGAAAGTTGAATGTGAGCCTGTAAATAGCGTTAGTACGGGAGCGTTATAGACCAGCAACGCAGCCACAGCAACCGTTAACGCCAACATTGCCCCAACTCTCATGGCTGTACACCCCTTTCCTCCGTGGTGTTTGCAAAACTGTAGCTGGAGGTTGTTATATTCAGGCAGGATTCGTTAAACCCGGTTGAAGGATTGTAGCCCAGAGCCACATGACTGGTATTCAGTACAATTCCTGACGTCATGTTGAAGTTTATGGTGACATCGATCTTCATATGGCAGGCAACGCATGCCTCGCTTGAGTCAGGCAGCAATGTGCTGTTTTTTGCAACTATTGCCCCTCTAACAAAGGAGTTGTGTGCCTCACAAATCCCGGCATCGCTGACGTTTGGATCGGTGTAGTTGTAGGGAGAGTATGGATTCATGCCTTCAAATCCGCCGGCAAACGACATGTTCTGCAGAGAAGCTGGTGGTATCTCAATATCCCGAATTGCCTGCTGTCCGTTATACTGATGGCAGAGCATACATGCAACAGTACTTGCAGCGTGAGCCTGCTTTCCTGCTGTAACTGTGCTACCGTTGACCTCTGCATACGTGATATTAACGTCTGCCCTGTGACATGCACACCCGATGTCTCTGTGGTAGCTTGACATCAGCTCATCACATACGTCAGCGTGGCATTTACCACACGGCACGTCGTTACCCTGGCCACTCAGATCATACCACAGGTGCTGACCGGCGAAAAGCGAGGCTGTTGAGGGCAGCACAAGAATACCTGTTGCTGAGAATGTTATGATTATAATTATAATCTTTGGAATTTTGTTATCCATATATATTTGATACCTTTACGGTTTTTAAATTTTCCTGAAATTCGGAAGATCAGAAGACATCTATCACTGCCCGGTAATTCGTGCAGGAGATTAGGACTTAACTCACTGCAGTTAGTTCTTTCAGTCCTGTTTAACTTTCTACGTTGGCGATTCGGTAATAAAACCGAAAAACTAATATATATTTCATGCAACCGAACTCTCAAATGGAGGGATATTAATGAAAACGAAGATGCTTATATTGTTGATGGCCATACTGGTGGCGGGCTTATTTGCGGGATGCACAACTGTGAAGACAACACCAACTCCCACAGTAACACCCGTCAAGACTGCGACACCAGCTCCAGCACCAACAGCGACACCAACTCCCACGTCTGTTAAGACGCCAACGAAACCAATTTCTGCCGCTACAGTTGCTACAGTTAATTGCAGTGTGTGCCACACGAAGGCGACAGACTACCCCCCGCATAAGGACGGAAATGGCTGTATCAAGTGTCACGGTTCAGATCCGCACAAGATCCATGTGGGTAAGGGTACGATAAATCTCAAATGTTCCGTCTGCCATGGCAGTGGTGAGAAGATTCATATTCCAAAAGCTGCGAACGGTCAGCCATCCTGTGTGCTCTGTCATGACCCCGTTGACCCCCTTAAGCCATTCGGCAACTACGTAAATGTCCACCTTGGACGTGGCAAGCCGTGTACAGTGTGTCACACTCAGGGAGTTGCCAAAATCCACAGCAGTGCGGATGCGTTCGCAAAGTAAAGCCCGGAATGCTATAGAGCTATGAGGGCAAAGATTTTTTTAATTTTCCTTCTTCTGGTTTTCTCGGCCACGCTGGTTTTATGTGCGCAGCCTGAAATTTCTAAGACGCCCGGTGAAACCGCAACACCAACTCCAGCACCAACAGTAACTGCAACACCCTTGCCTCATCATGCAAAGGCTGCAGAAGCAGGACCGATCGACGGGAACTGCCTTGCGTGTCACTACAATCCGGACAGGCAGTATGTTCCACAGGTTGACAGAATAAAGGGGCACTTAAATGCATCAGGATACTGTGTGTACTGTCACATTAAGAATGCGTCGAAGCTCAATGAGACACAGCTCTTTCAGTCAGTGCATGCACTCCATACGTCGAAGTACAAGGACTGCAACAGATGCCACAGGACGTACTCAAAGGCCGAACTTGAGTGCGGAAGATGCCACGCAGCAGATCCATTCAAAGCAAGCAACGGTAATGTTTTCAAAATCCATTCTCCGAGAGGTGTTGGTTGCAAGGCATGTCACGGGAATGATTTCATGAGAATTCACTACGACAAAAAGATATTTCCCCCAAGCTTTTCATTTCCTTAATTTTTAAATTTAAAAATTAAGGTTAATAAAAATTAAGATTAAGTTTTAAAAAAGTAGAAAAAAATCGAAATGACTCCATCTTAAAAATCACTCTATCTTAATTTTCCTTTTGTCCTCTTTCCTTGGGTGCTTTTTCCTGAAGACTATTTCAAGCACTCCATTGTTGTACCTTGCTTTCGCTGAATCTGGTATTACTTCACATGGCAGATTGACGACTTCGTAGTACTTCCGGTTCTCTCCCTCAGCCCTTATCTCAACAGAGATCTCTGAAGCGTTGACATCAATGTCCTCCTTGTTAACTCCGGGCATCTCTGCAATTACATGAACGTCCTCATCTGTCTCCATTACATCGATGAGAGGCTTTCTCTCTTCTATACCCTCCTGCTTTATTGTCTCGGGCTTTGTTCCGAATTCTCTTATTTCGGGCCTTCCGTCAGGACCTATTCTGATGGAAAAACCCCTGATTATAGGCTTTGCTTCTCCTGCAGGCAGTGTTCTGAAAATTTCGTTGAAATCTCTTGTAATTCTTCTAAATATTTCGTCTATCCCTCCGGTAAACGGGCCAAAGCCGCCCATAATATCTTCAAACATTTCATCAAATATGTCGTCCCAGTCTCTCCAATCTTTTTTCCTCCTTCTCCACGTCATACAATCACCTCCTAATTTTTTAATTTAATTGTTTAAACATACATTCTGTGGAAGTTTTCGACCATCTTCTCGTATCTGCTTACGTCATCCTTTGTCAGGCTAGGCTTAACTTTTTCGAGAGCCCTCTCAAACTCCTTCTTCGTTATCTTGATGTTTCTGGCAATCTTCTTTGCATCCTCTTTCGTCAGACCTGGCTTAATAGCACTCCTGATGGCCAGCATGCCAGCTTCTCTGCACACTGCCTCTATGTCCGCCCCGCTGTAGCCTTCTGTTTTCTCAGCCAGCTTGGCAGTAAAGACATCCCGTAGCCTCTTTTCTAGCTCGTCTTTAATCTCCTCAGGTATGTCTGAAATGTCGAAATCTTCCGGATTGATTTTCTCCAACGCTTTTATTTTATTCTCATCCCTCAGCTCATTCTTAAGATCCTCTACAGCCTCTTCTACATCTTCGGAATCGTATCCTATGGGTTTGCCCTTCAGGTGTATCCTGAATATCTCTTTTCTCGCCTCCTTGTCCGGTGGCGGGATGTAGATGTGTCTCTCGATTCTTCCCGGCCGGAGTAACGCAGGATCAACTATGTCCGGTCTGTTCGTTGCCGCTATCACAACAACGTCCTTCAGTTCTTCCATTCCATCAAGCTCTGTGAGTAGCTGGCTTACGATTCTCTCTGTAACATGGCTGTCTGCACTTCCTCCTCTGCGGGGAGCCAAGCTATCTATTTCGTCAAAGAAGAGTACGCACGGTGCTACCTGTCTTGCCTTTCTGAACATCTCCCTGACATGCTTCTCACTCTCTCCAACCCACTTGCTCAGCAGCTCTGGCCCTTTGACGCTTATAAAGTTCGCATTGCTCTCGTTTGCAACTGCCTTTGCAAGCAGCGTTTTGCCAGTTCCGGGCGGACCATAGACGAGAATCCCCCTTGGAGGCTTGATGTCTACGGTTTCGAACACATCAGGATACTTGAGCGGCCACTCAACAGCTTCTCTCAGCTCCTGCTTTGCATGTTCAAGCCCGCCTATGTCCTCCCAGCTAACTTTGGGCACTTCAACAAGCACTTCACGCATCGCTGATGGTTCTATGTTCTTTAAAGCCTCTAAAAAGTCTTCTCTTGTAACTTTCAGGTTCTCCAGAACCTCTTCCGGGATCTCTTCTGCCTCAATGTCTATTTCTCCCTTCTCCATCCTCTTTCGCAGTGCGTGCATTGCCGATTCCTTGCAGAAAGCTTCAAGGTCTGCTCCTACGAATCCTATTGTAAGGTCTGCAAGCTCATGAAGATTGACGTCCTCAGCAAGAGGCATTCCCCTTGTATGAATTTCGAGGATCTCTTTTCTACCCTCTCTGTCGGGAACACCTATTTCAATCTCCCTGTCAAATCTACCCGGACGGCGTAAAGCTGGATCGATTGCATCCGGCCTGTTGGTTGCAGCAATTACAACTACATCACCCCTTGCCTCCAGTCCATCCATAAGAGCGAGCAACTGGGCAACAACACGCCTCTCAACTTCTCCTGTAACTTCCTCCCTCTTTGGAGCAATTGAGTCTATTTCGTCTATGAATATTATTGAAGGAGCGTTCTCCTTTGCCTCCTCAAATATCTCCCTCA
>JARQZL010000010.1 GCA_029984855.1 Archaeoglobales archaeon
CTGTACTAACTGCTGCTCAGAGCACTCAGAACTATCATCGGGTCGTACCTTCCAACCACACGCCTGCTCACACCCCTTTCACAGACGCTTACGACATCAACTATCCTCAGAGTTTCGAGCCTCCGCAGAACCTCGTTGAACTTCGTGTAGCCAACGCGGACATGTTTTCTGAACTCCCTGTAGAGGTTGCCAGCACCCACGCCGGACTGTCTGTAGATCAGCCTGAGCAGAATTTTTTCCTCTCTGCTGAGAACCTTCACGACCTTCTCAACGAGAGCTTTTTTGCTTTTCTCCCTCGCAGACTCAACGTCTTCAACCTCAATTTTCCTGCTCGCCCTCTTCTCAGCCTCGATTCCCGCCAGCCTGAGTAAGGCTATACCGTAGCGGAGGTCTTTAACTTCGTAAGCCGCGTCCGTTACCGCCTCCAGCGCTTCCCCGCTCAGAACGCCATCAAAGAATCCCGCTTCAGCTCTCACCACAAGGATGCTTCTCAGTTCTTCCCGGCTGTAAGGGGGGAAGAGTACTTCGCTCACGACCTCACCCACGAATGCGAATTCGTGTCTGGCCAGAAGTTCCGGGTCGGTGGTTATCAAGAACACTCCGACCTTCACACCTTCCACAACCTCGTGTGCTTTGAGGAAGAGCCTCACGATTTCGTTGAGCTGACGCGTCTCGAGTGTGTTTGCATCGTCCAGGGCTACCGCAAGTGGCTTTCCCTCACTGACGAGACGTTTGAAGAGCACTTCATAAAGCTTCGAGAAGGGGGCGTTAGTCGGTGGCTCAAATCCAAAAATGCGTTCAAATAGCCTTGCAAACATCTGGTGCTTTGAGACTGTGAAGAGGCAGTTGACATAAGCCGTGGCACAGTTCCCGCACTCTTCGAGCTGTTCAAGCTGCCTGAACACGTACTTTACGGCAGTCGTCTTGCCCGTGGCAGGAGGGCCCAAGCACACGCAGCTTATCGGGCTGGACCCCATCAGCGCCGGTTTGAGGTTGAAGGCAAGCTGTCTCAGCTGGGAATCCCTGTGAAGAAACACCTCCGGAACATACTCCGGATCGAAGACCTCCGGATTTTTGAAGAGGGTCTCGCCCCTCATCAGGTAGCCTTTCAACGCGAAAACCCCCTCTGCTACCCCCTCTGCTACGGCTCTGCCGCAAGCTCACTTCTTCCTCTTCTTCCCACTCTCCGTGTCCTCGATGCCTTTCTCCGTCACCCTGAACGTTGCCTCCCCGTCCGGGAGGTAGGGTGAGTCGATGAGCCTGGCAATTCTCAGCTCTCCCTTGCTCTTCCTCAGATATATTCGAAACGTTGCGGTGTGTCCGACGACATGCCCTCCTATGGGCTTCGTCGGATCGCCAAAGAACATGTCGGGCTTGGCCATGACCTGGTTCGTAACCACCACTGCTGCGTTGATCCTCCTCGCCAGCTTCAGCAGGTCGTGCATGTGTCTGTTCAGCTTCTGCTGCCTCTCCGCCAGCGTGCCCCTGCCCACATACTCGGCTCTGAAGTGAGATGTGAGGGAGTCAACGACAACGAGCCTCACGTTCTCTTT
This sequence comes from Archaeoglobales archaeon, assembly GCA_029984855.1. Taxonomy (GTDB): domain Archaea; phylum Halobacteriota; class Archaeoglobi; order Archaeoglobales; family Archaeoglobaceae; genus Archaeoglobus_C. The sequence goes on from JARQZL010000010.1 coordinate 1,554, forward strand.
CGCGGCCAGATCGTAAATCTGATCCACCAGAAGCATCTGGTGGCTGGAGTTGTAGGATCTGGCAACAAACACCTTTCTGAGAGCCTCTTCCGGGTCGAGTCCTTTTGCCTCTGCCATCTGGACTATCCTTTCGGGCCTGAATGTGCCTTCGGTATCGATGATCGCTGCTGTGCCACTCAGACCGCCTTCTTCTTCGGGCAGCTGGACGTTAACGGAGAGCTGAAAGCAGAGCTGGCTCTTTCCCGAGCCGTACTCCCCGAAGAACTCCGTTATCGCCTGCGTTTCTATACCTCCGCCCAGAAGGTTGTCGAGGGACTTGCTTCCGGTCGTTAGCTTCTGCACAGCCTTCCTTTCCTCCATGAGATCAACGCCAGTCCTGAACCCCTCGCCCAGATTAACCGAGCTTCTGGCTGTGCTGATAAGTCTGGCCGCTTCGCTGTCCTTGATGTCGAGGATTGTGGAGAGTTCAGCAGGCGTGGAGATTGCAACAGTTTCCAGAGTGTAGCCGAAGCTCCGCAACCTTTCCAGCTTTTCCTCACTCAGGTTCAGCCTCTGAAGGCCGTCGTCAGCACACTCTACAGCAACCTCAGTAGCCATGCAAAACCACCAACATAGAGTAGTACTCACACAAAATAATGGTTGGGAGTGATGCGAAAGTGTGAAAGTTAAAAAACGGAGAGGTTACCTCAAAAACAGAGGGGGTTACCGTCGGACTCAAGCTCGAGCAGAAACCTCCTTCCAACGTTGACAGCTGTAACGTAGTCCCTGTCAGCCTTATAACCGCATTTGGGGAAAACAACTGATAACCCTACAGCAAAACTTATATACTTTCCTGATAATACTGACAAGCATGGTAAGTCAGACTATTCGGGTTGGGAAGAAGTACGCTATATACCTCCCGAAAAAGATCGTGGAAGAGGTGGGGATAAAGGTGGGAGACTCTCTGATAGCTCAAGTCAGGGGCAGGGAGATCGTCCTCAAGCACGTTGAAGGTAAGCTAAGAGTTGCAAAACCCTGGAGCAAAGTAAAGCCGGAGGAGGTCGAAGAGGTTGGGGAGGAAATCACGAGAAAGGTACTCGGGTGAGTTCCTGCTCGACACGAGCTACGTGCTGCCCCTAGTTGGAATCGGGGTCGAGGGAATTGACGAAAGTATATACGACAGAATCCTCCAGCAGAGGCTCTACTACCCCCTGGCAATGACGGCTGAACTCGCAGCAGTTATAGCAAAGGAGGTAAAAAAGGCCGGGCTGGATGAGGCGCCGGAAGAGGCTGTAGAAGGTTTCAACTCGATAGTTTTCGGTAAAGACATCAACGTCGTCTTGCCTGAGGGTAGCGACGTGAGCGTTGCGTGCGAGCTGATCAGGCAGGGCTGGAACGACATATTCGACGCTCTGCTTTACGCGACGGGCAGAAGAATGGGTGTTAGAGTACTGACTCTGGATAAAGAGTTCAGGAAGTTCCTCGAAAAGCATGGATACGACCACGAGATGCTCGTAAGCCACAGAGAAGTCGAAGAGTTCAGGTAACAGTAAAGAGGGCTAGAAGAGGAGAGCCCGCCCGGTTTTTGAGTTTTGAGTTTTGGAGGAGGTAATTGGGGATGTGCGTAAACGGAGCGGCCGAGATCGTAAAAGCGCTCACGGGGAGTCAAGACATCCTGAGGCTCCAGTGGGACGGATGCAGGGATCCCCTGGGCTACTTCACAGAATACGAGGGGTACGAGGTATTCGTGTGCAGTCCCGATTCCGCTGCACGTTCGGACGAGAACGGGGATGGGAATTATGAGTGTGCAGGCATCCCCTTCGGGCTGTACTTCTCCCTCGGAGTCCTGGACGAGGAAACTCTGGAAGCCGTGGACGCAGACGAGTTAGCCAGGACTGTTCAGAATGAGTTAGAAAACATGGGACTCGTCAACGTGAACTTCTATCCCGTACTCGTGAAGGGCAAAATCTACGAGGTTTTCGTCTCGATTAACGCTGTAGCTGCAACTGGAGACTCGCTGTACCTCAACAACGCGGAGAGTGTGAAGAAGCTCGTAGAGAAGATCGACGAGGTAAAAGTGGCTGTAAGGAACGCCCTGCCAGACTACAGACTCGTAACCGTCAGGCTCCCGGTCGATGTGTGGGAAAAACTCGGAAAAGCCAAAACCCTGGATCTGGAGGAAATTAAAGAAATAGCTGATCAAAACAAGAAGCTTTTGATTTATCAGAAACTTTGGTCTATAGTGCGCAGAGTTTCGTAGTTTTGAAGAGAGAAAAGTGTAGACGAGCTTTCACGATCCATCCAACAGACCTGTGCTTGCAGAAATTTATAAATATCAGAAGAAAGAAAATTCAGATAGATATTATGTCGGAAATAGTGAGAGTTGGAAAGAAATACGTTGTAGTAATTCCCAAGAGCGTAAGGAAGAGGGTTGGATTAAAGGAAGGGGACTTGCTCAACGTTAAGGTTGAAGGAGAGAGAATAATCTTGGAGCGCAGGAAGCTGGACCCCTTCGACATTCTTGCCAAGGTCGTAAGAGAGCCCTACGAAGAGGAAAAGGACGAGAAGATGGCGGAGGAGTGGTTAAAGAAGAGGGGCGGTTAAAGAATGCCCGTCATTGATACTGAGTTCCTGTTCGCTCTGAATCCCAACGACAGGAGGCACGAGAAGGCTTTGAAAACTCTGTCCGTGAAGGGGTTGAAGGTTCCCGATACTGCTCTGTTCGAGTTTCAGGTCGTGCTGAGGGCGAGAGGCAGGAAGCCTGACGAAGTAGCGTCTGCGATGAAAGCGTTGAAGTACGTATTCGAGAGCAACAGGATAAAGGAGATCTCAACGATAAATGCGGATTTGTTCGTCAAGCAGGCGGAAATCGAAGAGAAGTACGGGTTGAGTTACTTCGACAGCATGATTGCAGCCTCTGCCTTAGCTGTTGACTCCGAGGTTGTCTCAGATGATGCAGCCTTTGACAGGGTGCCTGAACTGAAGAGGATTTCTCTGGATGGCAAATAGCAAGTCGAAACTATAAAGTAAGTAAAAAGCTGACAGGCATCAGAGTGGTCGAACCATAGCCTTTTAATTTAGACTTTTGGTGGTTGATGGATGTGTGGTTTGATGTTTGAAGGACGGTGAGAACATGAGGTGGTACCTGCTGCTTCCAGCCCTGTTTGCAGTTTTGTACATCGGCTACGCTGGATTCCTGCTCTGGGTTGCATCCACAGGCACATCCACAGGCTTCTATGGCCTTGAAGATAATCCACTAGAGATCTTTACCAACCCTCCACGAAAGGTGAGTGTAGCAGACCTCGGGAAGATCGCAAATGAAGGCAAAATACCCTACGAGGTTTACAGGCTTGCCCTCTACAAAAAGCTGAAAGATCCGGGCACGCAGTACTGGTACTGGAAAGGATGGGTGCATTTTGCTAACAGCAATACTTCGAAAAGTGTGAAGTACACGCTGCACGGGAGGTACATAGAAAAGATAAACGACACGTGGTACAGAGTTGTCGTGGTTTTCCCAGATACATTCACTAACAAATGGTGTGCGATAAAGGTCAACATCACGACTGAGAAGAG
>JARQZL010000100.1 GCA_029984855.1 Archaeoglobales archaeon
AACCCTATCAAGAAAGACCTTGCACCTGTGGCACTCACCGAAATACCTCAAAGGGCTCAGACAGAGTGTCGGGCACTCGGAAACTTCTTTAAAGCTAGTAACCCTTACCTTCATGGTTTTACCTCCAAATACTCGAAAAACCAAAAATCTCGATTTCGCAACCAGCTTGTTACAAAAGGGAAACCAGAAGGCCTTTCCCTACCTTCGCGAGGAACTCATCTACGCTTCCGGCCCGATCTGCAGCTTTAGTAAGTATGGCATCGAAAGGATCAATGTGTTCGTCGCTGATCCATCCGACTTCCACTGCACCGATCTCCGCGAAAAATTTCTCAATGTTGTCCCACGTTGCCAGGTGCCAGCACTCGCAGCTGAGGCGAACCCACTCTCCGTCGCTGTAGATCTCGTAATATCCGTGCATCTCACACTTCCCGGCGAGGTAGTTCATGTTCACATCATCATCGTCTTCGGGTTCGGGTTCGGGTTCGGGGAGTTCTACGAACTTCGCGACGAGGGGATGCTTCTTCAGCAAGAGCTCGTGCCTCTCATTCACGGGGATGTTGTTATGGTATCTGATGGTTTGCCAGTCCTCGTGAAATGCTGCGAGGTCGTCGAGAACGGGTTTTGCTACCTTAACAGCCAGCTCAGCTTCTCTTTCGCTTTTAAATTTTGCCTTGAGATAAAAAGTTGCTTCCCCCACAGCACCACCTTTTTTTGTGAAAAACCAAAAAACCAAAAAACCTCAGAGAAGTTCACGCAATGCTATTTTCATGAATTCAACGTCTGTCGAGTGTTTAGAGAGAATCTCGTGCCTCCGCGGGCCACCTCTAACTACTCCGGTAAGTGCTTCAGCCATCTCCTCCAGCCTCCTCAGCTTGTCCACCGGCAGTTTATCCCAGGACACGACATCGTAGTATTTGTTACTAGGATCAGCCGGTTCCAGAACTCCATCAACAGGTGCTACGATGAATGCCCCTTCGGAGCGTTCGAACTTAACAATCCAGAGCCCGTTGTCCGAAACAGACAGCTCAGCTTCCAGACTGCGGTACCTTCCAAATACTTCCTTTATTAAATTGGCGAGAAGCTCCCCGTCCAGCAGCGAAACATAGTACTCCGATTGTTCTTTTACGATGTCGGGATAGACTATGTACGCATTCTGAATGTCAATCTTTCTTTTAGGCAAAATTGTCCCCCTGGTGAAAATTATTTCGCCGATGAGGTTTTTACCGTTAGTCCTTTTAACGTCTTTCGGCTCTTTTGTGTACATCGCTCTGTTATCCCGACTGAGGCATCCACCGTATTTTTTCTTCCAGCCTCTTTGGCACAGCCTTTTGACGACCTCTTCAAAACTTAACATACTACCTCCCCACCTGCCACCAAAACCAAAAACACCCTTTAAACAAACACCAAAATATTTATATACTGGTAGACCATAAAACCTTTTGGTGAACTAACATGGGTGCGACCGCGAAAGCGGTTAAGGTAGGTGAGAAGAACTACGAGGTGCTGAGCGAAATTGCCGTGAAGTATGGTGGCACACTCAAAGAGAACCTCGATAAAGCTCTGGATATTTATCTTGGTTACGTTAACAATACTCTCGCGGTGAGAAGGCCGTTCGGAGGCAGGATAGAGCTCGTGAATATCGAAGATTTGCTCGAGAGTGATGATGTATCTGGCAGTTACACACCTGTGTTCGGGGAGTTTTCGCCGGAGGCGATTGAAATCTTCCTGAAGATTGCCGAAAAGCACGTCGACAGGAACGAGCCCGTGCTTGTAACCACAATCCCTGCACCTGAGGTGCCCAAGTACAGTCCCAGGTACCTCCGAGAACACTTTAAGGAATGGGAAGAAGAATTCGACACAGAGAGGTGCTTCGAATACGTCATGAAGGGATACAGCGTGAATGTCGGGCTGAAGACGATTGGAAGGAATATGGAACTCGCGCTGAAGTACGCAAACATATTTCCTGAAAACCTTTAATTTTTGTTTTTGTTTTTTGGCGATTTTATGAAAGTGAGAGTAAGTTCTGAACTGTGGAGAAAGTTCTCAAAGCGAAGAAGGAAGAAGGGTGACCTGATCAAAGAGATAAGCAGAGCTCTCGACATATACTCCGGCTACCTGTGCGGCACACTCGCCGTGAGGGTTCACGGAGAAAAGAGAGAGCTGGTGAATTTAGCCAGTCTGGACGAAAACGCTGTCGAGGGCATTTTTATACCGGTTTTCAATAGGTTCTCACGGGAAGCAATAGATGTCTTGAAAGAAAAAGCCAGAGACAGGAAGGTGCTGGTGTCGGAAAACAGAATATGCATTTACTAACGCTTGTGTCTATCTCTATATCTCGGGTCGTCCTCTAGAACTTTCAGTGTTCTGGGAAACTCCAGTATGCTCGGATACTTCGCTTTCAGATTGGTCAGCCATCTGGGATACCAGTTGGGTGAATGAATCAGTGTACCGACGATTTCCAGACCTTTCTCTGCCGAAAATTCTACTAGATGTTTCGATGCATCCGAAAGCTCTTTAGGATGTTTGGCACCGTGTCCTTTCGTACCTGCATATGCGGGCAGGAGAACTCCCTTGAAGTCCTGGCCGAATTCTTCTGCGTGCCAGTCGATCAGTCTTTTGACCTTCAGGACGTCACCCACGTCGAAATCGTCGATATACAGCATTATTTCTTTTTCAACACTCGTTTCAGTGATGTTTTTTACGAGAATCAGTCTGATCGGCACAGTTGAGCGAGAAGGGCTTGTCCTGTGAAACCTCTCGCTGATATCAATCTCTTGAAGTTCTCGATCGCCAAGCGCTCGTGCATATAAAGTTTCCTGACCTATCGAACAGACTGCTCTAAGTTTGTTAAAAGGAATCTGCATATACCACCTGTTAACAAAGTCTTCAATCCTTCTTGGGGGCTTTAATGGTGCGAAGATAACCACGTCTTCGGAAACTACGACGTGGTCAGCATCCCAGTGTCCGATTATGCTGTACCTGGGTTTGTACACCGTCTCAGCCAAAGTGAACCCGCCAAATGCAACGATACCCGTTTTAAATAATTCCCTGAAGCCCACAAAAACACCTCTGCGACTCAGTCCCCCTGTTCTGCCCTTTACTCCCTATGCTTTTCCGGGAAATCTCTAAGTGAGATGTCGACGCTCACCAGAAGCTCGATTTCGTCGTTTTTCTTCGAATGCCTGTGGATCTTCACTACCCCGTGCTTCTCCATTTGCTGCATGTGGTGGCGGGCTCTGACGTAGTCCTGATCAAACCCGT
>JARQZL010000101.1 GCA_029984855.1 Archaeoglobales archaeon
GATTACATGCTTGCAGAAATCGCAGCTAAGGTTTGGATATACAACTCGTTGAGGGCTGTCCTCTGCTGAAGGATGTTGATCTGAAGAGAAGGGAGAAGCTAATTAAGAATTAGTCGACAAAGCATCCAGCTTTAACCTTAAACTCATAATCTCCAACTGCAGCACTATGATTTAAGAATAACTCTGTAGTGTTAATCAAAACCAAGAAGTGATGCAGAGGTATTAATGGTATGTTAGTATAATAACCATCGTATGGCCCTTCAATAGACCAGTTTGCAGCACTTGCACCGTAAACACTTCCGCTAAATACTGCAACATCGCCTTCAGCGGTATAATCCGTTCCCTCAAGAATTATTATCGGTTGCGGCATAGAATAAAACCTATTCAGAAACTCGTCCCACAACGTATCCGTTGCAAACTTAAGACTCTCGTAATTTTCGGAAAGAATGCTATTCCAGTAATCGTATTCAAGCTGTGTAGCGGGGAAGTATATCGATATTCCGTGAACGTTTGGATGTAATAAGCCGTGCGCTTCAGCTATTATTGATGAATTTATAGCGTCTATCAACTTTTGAGCCGCATTTTTCACACTTTCATTGTTCGAGTAAGTCTTAACGAGTTCCGTAAAGTTATACAGATCGATATAATCTCGGGGAGTATACATTAAAGAGATTTCTTCTACCCTATATCTCGCCTCGGCAGCTGCACCATAATCTTGGGCATCCATAATAGCTTGCACGAAATCGTTTATAGCCTCATCGATTGTATTGTTAACATAGACGGCTGAGAGCGTAAAAATGCTTGGATAGTCTAAACTGCTGTAGTAGTTGTAGAAATCTCTCACGATCTCAATTGCGAGTTCTTCAGGAGTCATTGATGGATTTGCTGTTAAATTTTGCAATATCATTTTATATGGCCATCCCGGAGCAAACTCAACTTCTTCAGAGCCAATTCTTATTGCAGACGGCATTGAAGCGTTTATGAGATAATCCACTTCTTCCATTCCCATTAGACAAGCATCAAATCCAATTATGTCAATGTCTTTGCCAATTGTTGACCTTATTTGAGATAGGGCGTACTGAAGTTCTGAAGAGGTCAAATAGTCAGAATTGTTTGTATCATCCCAACAAACGCCTTTAATTGGCGGGAGTTTGGACTTCCAACCACTGCCATGATCCCATATAATTAAAGCGTAGTGTTCAGCTGGATAATTACTTACACTCCAGTTAACAAAGTCTACTAAAGTTTGTGGATCGCCAATATTTACCTCTCCCCAATCCTCTGAAGCGTTGTTTGCATCTGGTGTCATTCCCTGAACAATGTAGAATAGCTTGGCTGTCGTCCAATTCCCGTATGAATCATCGTAGCCGTCTATTCTGTCTAAAAGAACAATTATGTTGACATCTTGAGTGGAACCGACACTTGCCATGTCTAAGAAATTCTTTATTGCATAATGCTCCAAGTTGTTGTCTCCATCCAAGTAAACCATGAATGTCCAGTTCGCTGCTGTGGCAGGCGTTATGGCTAAAATAGTAATCAAAACCAATCCAAATAGCAATCTTTTCATGGATCTCCCTCCATGACAGAGTTCAGTAGCCGTCAAACTAGCAATGAGAATTTAAGATTTACTATTTTGTAGCAAGAAGCAACAGTTACCGAAGGACGAGACTTTAACCTCTCAGGTAAAATAGAATGCGAAACAGCATTGACTGATCTACTCTAATTCAACATTAATCGCCTCAATATATGGTTTTCCATCAGCAATCCTCACGTAGCCTACAACAGTAATGTTTTTCCCGATGTCTTTAACAGGATCGAGATTTGGAATCATTCCTGTCACGTATATTTTCCCCGTTCCATCATCTATTACCCAGTCGCTTCTCGTCACAGGTGGAGACTCGTCTCCTTTCCAGCCCATGTAGGTCCCTCTTATTACGACCTTTTTTCCAAGAAATTCACTGGGACCCGATCTTATTTGATATATTGTTACATTCGCGTTGCGCTCCACTTTACTTACATTAGAACTTACGTTAGAGCTTACATTGGATTCTACGCATCCCAGAAAAAGCATAGCGAGTATTAAAAGTACTAGAACCACTTTTCGCATGATTGTTGTTAGTAAACTTGGATTTATATCCTTTTGCTTTCACCCGAATATCTACGAAATGAGCGGCCCAACTCTTTCCACAAGCGTTTAATTGCTATTCTGAACCCAAGAATTAACGACCACACTATGTAGAATATTTTCTCAGGCAAATTAGGCTTTTTTGGCTTGTATCCTTTAATTCAAAAATTTAATTTAAGAAAATAATGTTTAAAGTAAAATCTTTACTAATCGTTATTTCCTTCCGTCTTCTATTCCTCTCTCAGTTATTTTGAACATCGCTTCAGCTTCTGGCAAGCATGGTGAATCTACCAGCCTCGCAATTCTCAAATCACCCTTGCTCTTCCTTAAATAAACTCTGAAGGTTGCAGTATGTGCAACGACATGCCCTCCAACTGGGGCGGTAGAATCGAAGAAGTAGGAATCTGGCTTAGCCATAACCTGATTTGTAACTACTATTGCTGCGTTGAATATCTCTCCAAACTTTACCAAGTCGTGCAAATGTTTGTTAAGTCTCTGCTGTCTCTCAGCCAAAGTCCCCCTTCCAACGTATTCAGCCCTGAAGTGAGCAGTTAGAGAATCAACAATTAGCAGCCTTACCGGCTTTCCGTTGTTTTTCATGTCCTTCGCAACTTCCTTTGCCTTATCAACCAGAAGCATTTGATGACTCGAGTTGTATGCCCTCGCCACATGTATGTTCTTCAGAACTTCCATCGGATCAAGACCTCTTGCTTCGGCCATCTGAGCAATCCTCTCAGGCCTAAATGTTCCCTCAGTATCGATCACAATTACCGACCCGTCAAGTCCACCCTCGCTTACCGGAAGCTGGACGTTTACGGCAAGCTGGAAGCAGAACTGGCTCTTTCCCGAGCCGTACTCTCCGAAAAACTCCGTTATTGCTTGAGTCTCAATACCGCCACCAAGCAATCCGTCGAGGCTTTCGCTGCCAGTCGTAATCTTGCTTACATTCTGCCTCCTCTCAAAAACCCTATCACCAGTCTCAAAATCCCCCACGTTTGCGAGCTTTCTCGCAGCAGCTATAATCTTGGCAGTGCTGTTTTCGCTGATTTCTGTGGTAGCGCTCATCTCAAGGGGAGAGGCTACAGCGATCTCCTCAACCGTAGTATAGCCAGCGCTCCGCAATTTCTCCGCTGTGGACGGTCCAACGCCAGGTATTTCCTCTAAACTCATAACACCCACAGCTTCACCCATACAAACCACCATTAGAATTTCTGCACACTAAGAGTTAAGACCTGCGAGTGGTGTGGAAGTAAAAAATTTCAAGAAGGTAGGAGATAGCTTGTATGAGATAAATGAGATACGATGCTTGTCTGTTCTATCTGTACAATTGTCCAATCACTCCATTAGGCAATTCATAAGATAATTTAACTTGAAGACCTAAGATTAAACTTGGGAGATGTAAGTTTGACGACTATAATAATAACTTTAAATACTCTTCATCTTTATTAAGTAGGCAAGAGGTGAATCAATGAACTTTGCCGCATTCACAGATCTGCATGGTTCGATTAAGGCTCTCCGCAGGATTATGAAAATGATTAGCAGAAGAGATATTGACACTGTCGTATTTACCGGTGATTTTGTCTCACTTAACAAGTCCATCGCAACCGAGCTTGATAATCTTGAAGAAATGCTTCTTGAGCTGGATTTACCTGATATCCCGGTATACTTCGTTTGGGGGAACAGAGATTTGCTCTTATTTGAGGCGTTAAGAGGAGAACTTGAGAGAAGAGGGCGCAATTTCCCCTTGATGAAGTTTGAGCAAATGCTCTTCAATCGACTGGATATCGAAAATTTATGGGTTGTTCGCGACAGCATTAAAATCTCTGATAAGCCGGAGCTGCACATAACCAACGATTATACTCAAATAGACGAGAAAACTATATACATCACTCATTACAGGGCAGAGGTATTCTCAGACGCTTTTCTCCACCTCGAAGGACATATACATTACGGTCAATTTAAGGATAACTACTTCAACTTGGGATTCGCTTACCGAGATGATCTGCATGGTGGTAAACCCTTAGAAGGGCTAATCTGGTTCTTCGAGATCGATGAGGACTACGAAATTTCTTTTCATTATGAGTTGTTCGGCGATTTAAAGGAAATCATTTGCCCTTATCATGCTGAGGAGGGAACTTTCATAGTTCCAAAATTCTGGAAGAAGTGTCCTGTATGCTATAATCCAGAAAACTCAAAGTTTTCAAAATATTTTGTTTAAAAAATAATTAAATACACTTACTCATCAAAGATCGTTTTAGCGTTTACTTCCACCTCACTCAGAATTATGTATCTGCTTAATTCATCCAAAATCCTGTCAAGTGATTCTGGGTCGAAGACACCGATTATCTCAATTGCTGTTGGAGTTTCTATGACTTCAATTTCAGTTTCTAATATCCTGACGAGGGGCATTTTCTCACCCTATATACTTCTACATTTGTACATCGAAGTATTTATGTCTTTACTCTTTCGAACCTCTAAGTTAACTTAGAATATACCAAAATATTAATGTTTAGAGTATCGTAGAAGTAAACTTAGAAGTAGATGGGGGTGGTGAGTTGCCAAGGCTAATCGAGAAATTGGACAGGAGTACTGACAAAATACATCCAACAGTCGACCCGATTACGATAGATAAGATCAACGAGCTCTTAGAGACAGGGGATTTTAAGGGGCTGTCTCACCTCATCAGAGAAGCAATTAATGAACTCCACAAGAAGTACGAGATGGAAGGAAAACTGCCAAAAGTGCTGGTTTCGAGAAGAGAGGTTACGGTGGAGTAAGTATGGTGTGGCTTCCTGTTGGCAACAAATGGGTCAACGTAAGAATTCATGCAATAGAGGAGAAATGGCTTAGAGGCGAGAGAGAATTTTACCGCTACATCATTAAATATGCGGAAGTTGTCGATGAGGCTGATGAGGAGGAGATTGCGGGAGAGCTGAAGAAAATCTTGAAGCAGCTAATCGAGGAAGGCTACTCGCTCAATGAGATCGTTGAGAGGGCTTCACTTGCAATGGGAATCCCAGAATACTATACGAAAGGACTTATAGAGAAGCTTAAGGCAGAGTTAGGATTGCTTGAGTACAACGGAATGATCGTTGAACCCAGGTAGTATGGACGTGCTCTGGCACAATCAAACCCTATTTAAAAACATAGACGTTTTTGATCTGGATTACCTGCCAGAAGAATACCTGCACAGGGATAGGCAGATCTCTCAGCTTGCATCAAACCTCAGGCCAGCTTTGATGAAGTCTAGACCTATAAACACCCTATGTTTGGGCCCGCCATCAACTGGAAAGACTACTGCAGTTAAGCTGCTCTTCAAAGAAATTGAAGACGTTAGCGATTCTGTTATCCCTGTTTACGTGAACTGCCAGATAGTTAATTCAAAGCAGCAGGTTTTTGCAAAGATCTTCGAGAGAGTTCACGGCTATGCTTTGCCATCTTACGGCATTCCGTTCACGAAGGTTTACTACAGCATACTTAACAAAATTTTGGGCGACGGGAAGGTTTTGGTTGTAGCTCTTGACGATCTGAACATTATACTGGATGACAAAGTTATGAACGAGATATTGCACTCTTTAATAAAGGCTCACGAAGAAGTCGATGGCGTAAAGATAGGCGTCATCGGGATTTCTACTGATGTTAGAATTGCTGAGAGGTTTGACATCCACGTTGGATCGATATTCCATCCAGATGTAGTTCTTTTCCCGCCCTATTCTAGGGAAGAGATACATGATATCCTCTCTTCTAGAGCAAAGTTCGGGTTTTATCCTGATGTTTTAACAGATGAGGCACTTGAAAAGATAGTAGACTTGACACACAAAGCCGGGGATCTTCGTTACGGAATATATCTGCTTAAGATGGCCGGGAGGGAAGCTGAGAAGAGAGCAAGCAGAAAAATTGAGGTTAGAGACGTTGAAGCCGTATGCGAAGATGGATGGAAGGTGTTTTTGATGAAAGGTGTTTTGGCTCTGAACAGCATTGAGAGGGCATTGCTCAAGCTTATTTACTTATCATCTAACGAGATGACGACTGGACAGCTTTACAGGCAGTTCAAAGGAATAGTTCAGATAAGTTATGCCAAGTTCCATGAAGTGCTAATGAAGCTTGAGCATCTAAAGTTGATTGATACAGCTTATCGCAAAGGAAGGGGGAAGACAAGGATAGTTATAAAGAAGTACGATTCAAAGCTTGTTTTAGATGCATTAAATGAATTTAAATTTTAAGATAAAATTACTTCTTCTTTTTCATTGCTCCCTCAACTTTGAAGCCCTTTCCTTCCTGAATAACGGACACTATTCCTTCAACAACCTCATTAAGCGGCTTCTCAACCTTTTCTCCGTATTTTATCAGGCTATCCAGAGATTCCGCAACTTCTGGCGGAAGTTCGTATGCTTTAACGTATTCGTACAAAACTCTTATAGCTGAATGGATTAGTGTTTTCATGTCTGCATTGAAAAGTCCAGACAGCACACTCACCATCAGTTTCGTTTCGGGATCCAATATAACTGTCGTCTTCAAACTACCATTACTCATACCTTCACCTCCTCATCCTTACACATCTTTACTTCAACGTATATGTACTTTAATTAATTGAGTATATATACTTTTCTGAGAAGACGCTAAAAAGAGAAAGCTTAAATATACTTTCACGTAAATACATACATGCTTGGAAGTATTAACATCGATAAGGATACTCTAATAAAACTAGCTATAAACGGTAGCCCTGTTGCGAGGGCTGCAGCACTAACACTGCTCGATGAAATGTACGATGGCAAGATTATCGCCGAACTGAAAAGGATACTGAAAGAAAAACAACACACTCAAATTCGCATCTAACCACGTTGTAGGCCATTTAGAAGGACCTTCATTGCTTCTGGACTCTGCTCCACGAGTTCTATAATCTTTAGCATTTCCTTGAACTTCTCCATGAGTTCAGGATTTTGTAATAGCATGTTCATTATTTCTCCCATCATTTTGGGTTCCTCCATCTGGATTCTCAGTCTTTCCTTCTCATCCAAGATGAGAGTACACCTTCCACAGTACTTGTCTGTTGGAGCGTTTAAGTAACCGCAGCGAGGACACTTCACAGGCTTTGCCATTTTCTCCTTCTCTTCTTCCTCAACTTCTAGGCCATATATCTTGTTAATGGCCTTGTCTATGTCTCTTCCGCTCAGATGCACATAGATACGCGGCATGTCACTTCCCTGAACCCAGCCGAAGAACTGGTTCATCTGCGCTTCAGTCAGGTAGTTTGCCAGAACTGTTGCACGCGAGTGTCTTAAAATGTGTGGATATACTCGCTTGTCTATGCCAGCATTTTTGGCAGCCTTCTTAATAACCTTGCTGAGCATTTTATATTCCATTGGCTCTCCGTATCCTGGGGAGCCTATGTTCACAAATACGAAGGCGTTTGGGTCTGGCTTTCCTTTGTTCATGTCATAGTGTGGATGATGCTGCATCCACCTTGTCAAATATGGAGCTGCCATTACAATTGGGATGACCCGCTCTCCCGTCTTACCGTGAACCTTAATCTTAGCACCGTGCTCCGTCCAGATTACATCTTTCCACCGCAAATTTGCGAGCTCACCTATACGCAGACCTGCCTCGTAACCTACTGCAATAATTGCCTTATCTCTTGGATTTTTCGCTGCCTCAATCATTTTCATTATTTCTTCTTCTGTTAACACATCTGGTTTGCGGTTATCTTTTCTCTCACCTCTAAGCAGCTTTAAACCTTCCCAGTTCTCGCCTTTAAGCCATTTGAAAAACTTACGTAAGCCTTTTCGAAACTCGTTAATTGTTTGAGCGGTATAACCATTTGTTTCAATTTCTACAAGTACATCTTTAATATCATCCTTGTCCCATTCGATAAATGGTTTGTTTTTCCAGCGTTCACAGACTACTCGAAGAGTTCTCATATACCGTCCAATTCTTGCAATACCTACTCCTTCGACAATTAGATCTCGTTTAAACTTAAGGATGAGTTTTTTATTTTCTTCAACTATTTTTGATTTTTCTAGAAGTTCGATTTCACGTTTTAATCGTTCATTGAACTTGTGCAAGTCGTTTTTCTCCATGCTGATTGTTGAGAGCTGCTAATATTTAAAGATATCTCTACGGCACGGAACCTTAGATGTATGTGCCCGGTCCAGGCCCTTTTTGATGTATTTTCACGTGCAGCAATAGTTAATCCCCAACGGCTCTTTCAGGCTTCAATCGAAAGTCGCTTTGCATTTCCACCACTCTCCTACCTTAAAATCTTTAAGGATGACTCTGAAATTATCTTTATGTTCCGCATGCTCGATGTCGATCTAAGTGAAAGAAGGGCAGAGGAGATAGAAATTGACGACTGCATCAGAGACTGGATTGGTGGGAGAGGGCTGGGAGCAGCTTTGCTGAAAGAAGCATGCCCTGAAGCAGAGCCGTTCAGCGAGAAGAACTCTGTTTTCATTCTGACGTCCCCCCTCGTTGGCGTTCTACCCTCCGTCAACAGGATATGGGTTGTGACAATCTCGCCTCTGACAGACGCATACACGTGTTCTTCTGCTGGCGGTTACTTTGCATACTATCTCAGGAAAGCTGGTTTTGAGGCTGTAAGAGTACGGGGGAGGAGTGATAAACCTGTTTATATCGAGATAAACGATGGAAAGACAAAGTTTCACTCCGCTGCAAAGCTCTGGGGACTCGGAACATATTCTGTAACGGAGTGGTTGAAGGGCAGGCACGGAGGTGGGGCCCTTTCAATCGGGCCGGCAGGCGAAAATCTCGTGAGGTATGCGTGCATCCAGTTCGGTCTGCATACAGCAGGGAGGGGTGGGCACGGAGCTGTTCTTGGCTGGAAGAGGCTTAAGGCCATTGTGGTGAAAGGAGAGCGGAAAATTCGCAAAGATGATAAAATATCGCAAGAGATGCTGGAAGACATAAAAAAGACAGCTGAATGGGCAGAAGCAGGAGGAACACTGAGTTTCACTCCGGTGGTAAATGCAGCACATGCATATCCAACCGATAACTGGAGAAGAAGCCATTTTGAATATGACCTTGACTTTCCGGCCTTCAAGAGGTTCATTCAATCCCGTCATACGTGCTATAACTGCCCTCTCAGGTGTGGGAAGATCGTAAAGACCGGTTTTGGTACTGGAGATGGCCCTGAGTATGAGATAGTCTGGGCCTTTGGAGCAAATTGCAATCAGGCAGATCCGAGGCTCGTCGTGGAGGCAAACTACCTCTGCGATGATCTTGGCCTGGATGCAATAAATACGGGGAGTGCCATCGCCTGGTTTAAGGAGTGCTGTGAAAAGGGGCTGGTCAAGTATAAGTATAAGCCAGAAGACATGATCGAACTTATCCAAAAAATCGCAAGAAGAGAGGGGATAGGAAACTTGCTTGCAGAAGGAACAAGAACCGCAGGTAAAAAAATTGGTGCCGAAGCACTCTCTGTTGACATCAGAGGCATGAACCTGCCAGCTTACGACCCCAGAGCATTGAGGGGCATGGTGTTCAGTTACATTCTGCCCCGGTATGGCTGCCATTTAAAGGCCTGGACGACCGGAGAAGAGCTTAAAATGAGGCCTGAAGAAAGGATATCCGCTGAAGGAAAAGCCGAACTTGCCTTAAGGCTTGCAATAAAAAGGGCATGGTTTGACTCGACCTGCTGCTGCTCCTTTGTTGAGTTAACACCTGAAAGAGCAGGTAAAGCTCTTTCATCCCTGCTCAATGCCGAGATTAATGCTGAAGAACTAAAAGCAATAGGTAAAAGAATACTAAAAACTGAGATGGCAATCAATGAAAGCAGAGGAATTAGCCCTGAGGATATAATCTTCCCACACAGACTGCTTGAAGAGGCAGTTGAAGTTAAAGGAATGAAGGTAGAAATCGGAAGAACAAGCTTTGAAGAAATGAAGAGAGAATTCCACAGGCTTATCAGATGGATGTAGTATTCTGCAAAATAATTTTGCAGTGTGCTGATGAAGAAAGCTTATACACTTAACCGACGATATGTTTATTAACCCTTCAAAGTGCTGAAGATGGATGGACAGGCTTACTGAAACTGAAATTACGGGGTGAAGGTATGAAATCCGCTTATGCGTATATCAGGGAGGCATGGAAGAGACCATGGGAAGGGTACGTTGGCGATCTGATGTGGGAGCGCCTTCAGAAGTGGAGAAGAGAGGCAGCAGTTAACAGAATAGCGAGACCAACAAGGCTTGACAGAGCGAGAGCTCTGGGATATAAGGCAAAGAAGGGCATAATTGTTGTCAGGGTCAGAATAAGGAGGGGTGGAAGAAAGGCAACGAGGCCGAACAAAGGAAGAAAGACAAAGGGCATGATAGTGGGCAGGCGCACTCCCAAGAAAAACCTGCAGTGGATTGCTGAAGAGAGAGCAGCAAGAAAATACCCAAACATGGAAGTTCTCAACTCCTACTGGGTTGGAGAGGACGGCAGGTACAAGTGGTTTGAAGTCATTCTCGTTGATCGCAGCCACCCGGCAATTGCATCTGACAGGCAGCTCTCTTGGATAACTGCAAAAAGGGGAAGAGTATTTCGCGGTCTGACTTCAGCAGGCAGAAAGGCAAGAGGGTTGAGGAGAAAAGGCAGAGGAGCTGAAAAGATCAGGCCAAGCCTTAGAGCAAACTTCAGGGCCTGATTATTATTTTATCACAAATTTGATATAATCTCCGCTCAAGTTTCCGCATGAATGGTAAAATTGAGTGGATTACGGTAACAGCGGTTGTTTACTCAACAGAGGATGAGGAAAAAGTTGGAGAGGCTATAGCCATGCTCTTCCCTTTTGAGTTCGACATCAAAGTAACAGAAGTAAAAGGGCACTACGGGAATCCCATGAAGTTGGTGGAAGTGGAAGTGGAAAGAAAAAGGATAAAGGAGTTCTGGAATAACCTGATGGAGCTGATTGATGAGCAAAGAAGGTTTTTGCTCAACACGATTCAGGATAGACTCGATGAGCACAATGTTCTGCACGTGAGAATAGATAAGCAGAAAGCATACCTTGGCGAGATTGAACTCGGTGACAGAGATGCGATAGTGGTCAGGGCCAAAATTGTAACCTTCCCTGCAAAGAGAGAGAAAGCGTTGGAGATAGCTAAAGAGCTGATAGAACATGGAGTACCCTGATTTTGTGAGATTCTACCCCGGGGAACTATTCGAAACCGGATACGATGCATACATCGTTTTTACGGCAGAGCCTGAGAAGGTGGAATTGAATGCAAGGACTATTGAAGGGCATCTCATCGAAGCAGGAAGTGTTAAAGAGCTGCTCTTCAAGCTTAAGAGGGCTAAAGGGGTTACAGGAGTGATGAGTAATGAAATCAAAGTCAACAAGGAGGCTGTAATGAGGAAAAAAGTGGATATTCTTCTCGATTCACCGGACAGAAGACTTGACTATGCTACGATCAAGCTTGCAGCGGAGAAGGACGTTATAATTGAGGTTTCACTCACCAAGTTCATAAACTCTGGAGGAGTTAAGAGAATGAGACTTTTTGAGGAAACTATTCAGCTTTTAAAGATAATAGATAAATTTGAGGCTCCCTTTGCCCTGACAACCGCAGCATCATCACCGTTTGAGCTCAGGCACAGAAGACAGGTTGAGGGGTTCTTTTCATTTCTTGGTGCAGACATCAAGAGAGCGAGAGTCCACACATGGAAACTTCTGAGAAGACTTACCGACGAAAAATACATTATGGACGGTGTCGAGTTGGAGGAGTGATGAGGGGTTTGCCGCCAGCTCTCCGGAAGAGAAAAAGATATATTGCCTTTCAGATTTTAGCTAATGAACCGGTTGAGGAAAGAAGTCTGATACAGGAAATATTACAAACTGCCCTTTCCCTCTACGGGGAATACTACGCAGCAGGAATGAATATATGGCTCGAGTACTTTGATGGAAGAAGAGGTGTGCTGCGATGTTCCCACGATGCACTGGAGAAGGCCAAGATAGTACTGACGCTTGTGAGCAGCGTGGGTAATACCAGGGTAGTAATCGTAACAACAGGTGTCGCCGGGACGATAAGAAAGTGTATGAGGTATCTGGAGGTGTTGAAAGATGCATCTGCCGCAGATGGGATATGATAGGGCAATCACAGTATTTAGCCCTGATGGCAGGCTGTTTCAGGTGGAGTATGCGAGAGAGGCTGTAAAAAGGGGAGCTACTGCTATAGGTTTGAAAGCCAAGGATGGTGTGCTTTTGATTGCAGATCGTCGGGTTGCAAGCAAATTACTTGAAACCACAACTATCGAGAAGATATATAAAATTGATGAGCACATATGTGCCGCAACTTCTGGACTGGTTGCAGATGCACGCGTCCTTGTGGACAGAGCACGTGTTGAAGCTCAGATTAACAGGCTCACATACGATGAATCCATCAGCGTTAAGGAGCTTGCAAGAAGAATCTGTGACTACAAACAGCAGTACACGCAGTTCGGTGGAGTGAGACCGTTTGGTATCTCGCTCATAATCGGTGGTGTTGATGACGGGCCGAAGCTGTTCGAAACTGACCCGAGTGGTGCTCTTCTTGAATACAAAGCAACAGCAATAGGAGCTGGAAGAAACGTGGTTGTTGAATATCTCGAAAAAGAATATAGAGAGAATCTGAGCTTTGAAGATGCTGTAATAATCGCCATGGTCGCAATGGGAAAAGCTATCGAAAGCGAACTGACTCCCGAAGGAGTGGAAATGGGCTGGATAGGACTGGATAAGAAATTCAAGCAGTTCAGCGTTGATGAGCTGAAACCCTATGTGGACAAAGCAAATAAAATAATAAGGGAGGAGTTGAAGAAACAGTCGTGATTTTCCATGGTATCCCTCGATAAAGCGGTGGTTGCAAGGCTTAAAAAGCAGGGCGAGATTTTTGAGGTACTTGTCGATCCATATCTCGCAAGAGATTTAAAAGAGGGCAGGGAGGTGGATTTCGAGAGGCTACTCGCAGCAGAAGAGATATTCAGAGATGCAAAGAAGGGGGACAGAGCAAGCAGTGAAGACCTCCAGAAGATCTTCGGCAGTATGAATATACATGAAATAGTAAAAACGATAATAAGAGATGGCGAAGTCCAGATAACTGCCGAACAGCGAAAGAAGATGCTGGAACAGAAGAGGAAGCAGATAGTGGAATTCATAAGAAAAAACACAGTTGACCCCCGTACAGGTGCTCCACATACACCCGCCAGAATTGAGGCCGCAATGGAGGAGGCCAAAGTGCATGTGGATATCTTCAAGCCAGTAGAGGCACAAATCAGAGAAATTGTGAAAAATCTGAAGCCGATTCTGCCAATAAGGTTTGAAGAGATAGAGATAGCCATAAAAATTCCTGCAGAGCACACTGGCAAGAGTATGCCCGCTCTCTACTCTTTCGGTGGTATTACTCAGGAAGAGTGGCAGAAAGATGGAAGCTGGATATGTATTGTGAGGATTCCTGCAGGCATGCAGGCTGAGCTTATGGATGTGCTCGCCAGAGTTACAAGGGGCGAGGCCATTACCAAAATTCTGAGGAGGATACAGGGATGACAAGAAAAATGGTTATACCCGGGGATCTCGTGGCAACAAATCCGAGAGCCGCTGGTTATGGGACATATATTGAGGGTGGAAGGGTTTATGCCAAGATTCTTGGTCTTCTGGACAAAACAGATACGAATGTCAGGGTAATACCTCTGAAAGGAAGATACATCCCCTCGGTTGGTGATATTGTCCTGGGTATAGTAAGAGAAGTTATGGGAAATGGCTGGGTGCTGGATATTCATTCACCCTACCCCGCATTTCTCCCCCTGTCTGAATACCCCGAAAACAGGCACAGACATTCAAAAGTCAATGAGATTCTGGATATAGGAGATGCGGTGATTGCAAAAGTTCAGAACATTGATCCCAAGATGAAAGTTACCCTGACAATGAAGGAGAGGGTCTGCAAGCCCGTGAGAGTTGGAAGGGTGGTTGCCATAAACCCGGCAAGAGTTCCGAGAGTTATTGGAAAAAAGGGAAGCATGATAAAGCTCCTGAAATCCGAACTTGGAATTCAGATTATTGTAGGACAGAACGGCCTCATATGGCTGAATGGAGACAGAAAGAAAGTTTCCATTGCCGAAGAGGCGATATACATTATCGAGGCGGAAGCACACACTGAAGGACTTACGGACAGGATGACCGCTTTTATAAAATCCAAAAAAGGTGAAATAAAAAATGAGCGAAGAGAGACCCCAGCTAATAGTTGATGGAAAAAGGCTTGACGGAAGGGATTTTGATGAACTCCGCCCGATTAAAATCGAGGCAGGAGTTCTGAGAAGAGCAGATGGTTCTTGCTATCTGGAGATGGGTCGAAATAAGATAATCGCAGCCGTTTACGGACCGAGAGAGGTGCATCCAAGGCATTTACAGGATCCAAGCAGAGCTGTTATCAGATACCGGTATAACATGGCCCCCTTCAGCGTCGAAGAAAGGAAAAGACCGGGGCCTGACAGGAGAAGCATTGAAATCTCAAAAGTCAGCAGAGAGGCGTTTGAACCCATTATAATGAAAGAGCTTTTTCCTCGCTCCGGCATAGATGTGTTTGTTGAGGTATTGCAGGCAGATGCTGGAACAAGGACTGCGTGTCTGAACGCCGCAAGCGTTGCACTGGTCGATGCCGGTGTTGCGATGAAGGGTATAATAACGGCTGTAGCAGTTGCAAAGGTCGATGGTCAGCTTGTTCTCGATCCAATGAAGGAAGAAGATAATTTCGGCGAAGCCGATGTGCCGTTTGCCTTTCTGATAAGAAACAGTAGAATAGAATCCATTGCTCTCTTACAGATGGATGGAAGAATGACCGTTGATGAGGTAAAGAAGGGATTGCAAATGGCGAAAAGAGGTGCAATGCAGATCTATGAAATGCAGAGGGATGCGATAATGAGAAAGTACCATACTGAAGAGGTGGAGTAAAGATGGGAGAGGACATTCTGATGGATATAAAGCGTGATTACGTCCTCTCAAGGCTTGGAGATGGAGAAAGAATAGATGGAAGAAAGTTCGATGAGTTTAGACCAATTGAAATACAGACAAACGTCATCTCCAAGGCAGAGGGTTCCGCACTCGTTAAGATAGGTGACACAC
The DNA here is from genome assembly GCA_029984855.1 of Archaeoglobales archaeon. Classification (GTDB taxonomy): domain Archaea; phylum Halobacteriota; class Archaeoglobi; order Archaeoglobales; family Archaeoglobaceae; genus Archaeoglobus_C. The sequence continues at coordinate 15,210 of JARQZL010000101.1, forward strand.
AGGTCGTTGTTGGAGTAAAGCTGCAACCCGGCGAGCCTTTTCCAGATGCACCTGACAAGGGAATTATTATAACGAACGCTGAACTTGTACCCCTCGCATCTCCAACGTTTGAACCGGGGCCGCCAGATGAGAATTCCGTGGAGCTTGCAAGGGTGGTTGATAGAGGTATCCGAGAGAGTGAGGCGGTTGATCTGTCGAAGCTGTGTATAGCGGAAGGAGAGAAGGTGTGGCTGATATTCATCGATATTCATGCACTCGACGATGACGGCAACTTGAGAGATGCTTCGGCTCTTGCAGCAATTGCTGCCATCCTGACTGCAACAGTTCCGGCCGAAAGATTCGATATTGGCAACGATTTCCCTCTTCCAGTCAGAGACCTGCCTGTAAGCGTTACTTCTCTGGTAATCGATGATAAAGCCCTGATTGATCCGAGCAGAGACGAGATAAGCGTTGGAGAATATTTCATGACAATAACCACCGACCAGGAAGATAATATAGTTGCAATGCAGAAGAGTGGGGCATACCAACTCAGCGAGGAAAAATTTTATGAACTCATAGACGTAAGCGTTGCAAAAGCCAGAGAGCTCAGGCAGCTTCTTAGAGATATTTGAAAAGGTTCAGGAGATGAAAAAAATGTCAAAAACGAAGAAGGTAAAGATGGCAGGGAGGTTCGGATCAAGATACGGATTGAGAGTAAGGAGAAGTCTCATAAAGATCGAAGAGCGACAGAGGAGAAAATATGTCTGTAGAAGGTGCGGAAAGAGAGCAGTAAAAAGAGTGGGTACAGGCATCTGGGAGTGTAAAAGCTGCGGCTACAGGTTTGCTGGAGGGACGTACGTTCCCGTAACCTCTGCCATGAAGGTGGTAGAAGCTATAAAGAAATGAGTTATATCGAGGTATAAAAATGAGTTATATCTGCCTTATCTGCGGAGCGGAAGTGGATGTTGATCTCGAGAGAAACCTGATTCAGTGCACGAAATGCGGAAACCGGATCCTGATGAAACCCCGTCCTCCAGCCCTGAAAAAGAGAGTCCCCGCTATCTGATGGCCGCTACAATTTCAGAGAGTTTTTCCATTGCTTTTAAATCCCTGAAAAAGGGGTCTCCCAGCACTACGTGATTGCATACATCCAAGAGATTCTGGATTTTCCTTACAGAATCTTCAACGCTTCCACTTACCGTAAACCTTTCAAGAAGCAAATTTTTATGTTTCTCTACTCTCCTGAAGTCATCCAAATTTCTAACACTCTCCCCTCTCCCCCTTGTTTTTATTAATTCCTCAAAATTCACATGCGAGAGCTCCTCCTGCACTTCTGATAGATTGAAGTGATCTATGAAGCTTGCATTGCTACCCATAACCATGGCTGCGGCTATAAGCAGATCTTCGTAAAACCTGCTTGGCAGAACGAGAGCTGGCCCGAATGCAGCAACAGAGTTGAAGTCTCCAAGCCATTTGATGTATTCCGGATGTACGTAGTTGGCGAGGATACCGTCTGAAAGCCTGCAGGTTACTTCAGCAATTTTTTTCCCTGAACATCCGACATATACCTCTTTACCTGTCTTTCTAACCTTTTCAAGACAGGTGATAAAACCCGACAGATTCCTGCTCTTTCCGGGTATAAGGCCCACGGGATACTTTCTGGCGATTCTGACAATTTCTTCACATCTTCTTCTTGAGGGTGAGAGCAGAACACAGACTTCAAGCGATGAACAGTCCTCTACAAGCTTTGCAACTTCTAAGGGGTCTCTGAAAAACTCGAGTTCGCCTATCCATACCCTTTTTACAGCCTTCTCTGCAATCAGTGCTCTTTTTATGAGCTCATAGTCTGGAAAGTCTCCATTTATGTTGACAGATATTTTACCAGTTCTCAAGGAGTCTCTTTACCTCCTCTTTTGAAATTCCCCTTTCTTTCTCTTCCATCTCCTCAACCGGCAACTTGGGTCTGTAACCGAGCTTATCACCATACAACTCCACGACGAGTTTTGCCGCAAGTCTTGCAATGTCGTAAGTTCTACCGGCAATATCTCTCTCTATTTCCCTTGCCTTCTTAACCCTTCTGTCAACAAAATAGGGACAGAACAGACATTTATACGGGACGAGAGGCTCCGGCTCCTTCTCTTCCATTATATCGCTGAAGACTTCTCTTGCACAGTGCCTTCCATCGCTGTACTTGCAGTACTTCACCCTTTCAGCAGCGCACCGGTTTACAACTCTCATGAACTCGCTCTCACTGGATTTCTTCTTCTTTTTCAGAAAGTACCAGTCGAGGAGGGAGAGTATAAAATCGGTGGGAGAGACTTTAACCTGTTTACACTTCTCAAGCAGGATTTTTTCTACATCCGGTGGTATATCTATGGTCACTCTCATCAGAGTTACTATGAAACTTCCTCTTTCTTTACTTTTCCTTTTTTCTTGCTCTCATCTTTACCCTTTTCTGAAGCTTTTTCTGCTTCTTCTTTTTCTTCATCTCCGAAGAGTATTTTCGCCAAGGCGTAATAACCTCTGGCGTTGCTGGTTACCGGGTCATCCGGTCTGGTGACTTTAGCCACCTCTTCAAAGCTCCTTGAGAACTCCTCGTAAACCCCCGGCAGGAGAGAGCCTCCACCGGTGAGCACGAGGTTATCAACGATTGTTGTTGAAAGTCCTTCAAGCATGAGTTTTGTCCTGCTGACTATTCTCTCAATCCATGACTTCATCAGCTTCTCATACTCTGATGATATGTCTTTTTGAGATATTGTTATTCGTTTTCCGCTTCTTACTCTTCCCACCTCACAATCCGTTGTGAGTAACCCTGTCAGCTCTTCAGGAGTTATGCTGATTCCCACACTGTTCCTCACAAGCACTTCTATGTTTTCGTAAAGCCAGTCAACTCCAACAAGGAGCGTATCTCCCCGAAGATATTCCATATGGCTCAATACTACAATGTCCGTTGTGCCGAAGCCTATATCTACACAAACGCCTGTATCGATGCCGAGATGTGCGAGCGTACCAACAGGTTCCGGAAATATCAGCGGTTCCACCTTTAGCTGTTCTTTCAGGTCTCTCGCAAGAGCCTCCCTTTCACTCTTTGAAGATTTAACTGGCAGGCCGGTTGCGATGGTGTCGGGATTTGTATCAAGAACTTTTAATGCGTGCCTTGCAAGCTCCATATACGATTGATGCATCAACCTTCCTTCGTGCAGGGGGCGCATCGCTTCAACGTTCTCAAGGCTCTGGATGATCGCAAGCGCTTCTTCCCCAACATAAACTTCCTTCTCCTCTCCTTTGAGACTCCAGTCCTTTTCTTCCCCGTAAACCACAATACTCGGAAAGATTGTGACTTTTTTACCGTCCTTGGTTGCCTTCGTGTAGTTTGTTCCTATGTCAAGCCCTATGGGATTCATGATTGTTGGGGGAGAACAGAATATAAGAAGGTTTCCAGAACTCAGGCCACCAGCTCAGCTGTACCAGTATAGATAAAATAGAGTCCGAAGATGATGAGTATTGCTGTTGATACTGCCGTGAGTATCTTTTTTGCTTTATTTCCCCATAACGCTGTTGCTTTAGATGAAGAGACTGAAATAAAGCCAAGCCATAAAAAATCACAGGATTCATGGGCTATTATAAATAGGACAATACCAATCAGCCCGAATGCTACTGACTTGAGAATAAGAGTGAGGCCAATCGTCAGCCACCACATGATGAAGTAGGGATTGAGTGCGCTCATAGTGATACCGGTAAACAGGGCTTTTCCAGCCTTCGATTCACTCTTTTCACCCCTCAACTCCATATATGCAAGGTAAAGCATAACAATCCCACCTGCCATGCTTATGTATGCTCTGGAATTGTCTGGAATTGTCAGACCGAAAATATAGAGAGCAAGAATTAGAGGTATTTCAATAACTGCATGACCTGAAGATATGACGAAGCCTGCAAATATATTCTTCCTGCCTTCGGCAAGTGTGGCGGCGAAGAGTGGGCCAGGAGCCATCACTCCGCTGAGAGATACAAGAATGACAGTTATGAGAAAAATTGCGAGTTCCATACTATCCCAGCCTGTTTATCAGCTCTGCCGCAAGCAAATCTGACTTTGTTCTCTCTATAAGCTGCCTCGCAATGTCAACCTTATGCCTCAGTCCGGGAACCAGCTTTTCTGGAAAAATGAAAGTTATGAGCTGGTTGTACAGATCCTCCATGTCTTCTATACATCTTTCAGCTCTGCCAACTTCTCCTTTTCTCATCAGATCAAGGGCATAGCGCCTTAGCTCACCCACAGCATCAGCAAGACCCGTAAGGATTGCAACGTCCTCAACTCCGGATTCTCTGAAATCGGGAATTCTTCTTTCTGAAACCAGGCTGAAGAACGTGCACGCTTCCACGAACTCCTGCATCGCTTCTCGAGAGATCGCATAGTATATTTCAGGGAATTTCCTGTACTTTTTAACGTCCTCAAGCACTCTCACCGCAGCTTTCAATTTTTCTTCCGCCTTCTCAAGCTTTCCTGCATGCACTTCAGCTATTGCCTTTGTCGAGCTTATCCTCAATTCTCTCGTTAACCTGATGAGTTCTTCCCTGTATTTTTCAAGCTCCTCAAGTTTCTTCCTGATCTCACCCAGAAACTCCATATCCTACCTCCCCAGCAGAACAACTCTGCTTACCGGCGATTCATCTTTTATCTCATATCCTGTAAGACTGGCAAGTTTTTCTGCAAACGCTCTGACATCAGAATGTTCTGGCATTGCGCTTCTTGGCAGTCTGAGGCGGGAGTAACCAAGATGCATGTACGCCTTTGCCTCTATGAAATCAGGTGAGGCTTTGGTTATATACGATACAAAGTTTTCCGCTTTGATGTTGTATCCCCTGATAAGAGTTAGCCTGATTACTGTTCTGCAGTCTTTTTCGGCCATTATGTCGAGAGATTCCAGAATTTTGTCCCAGAAACTTTTTGCCGGTCTGTTCAGAGTGATATGGCTTTCCTCACTGTAAGCAGTCAGGCTGATGTAGAGCTGATATGGCTCAATTTTCTCCACAACGTCGGGCTTTGTGCCGTTTGTTACGACAAAAGTAGTCATTTTCCTTGCCTTGTATTCTTCAACGAGCCCATCGAGGTATGGATACAGCGTGGGTTCACCGATCAGACTTATCGCAACCTGATTCGGGTCGTAAGCTTCTCTGAGTTTCTCCCTATTTACGTCCTCAGCTCCGCCGAGCCCGCTGAGCAGAGTGCGTTGTGCCTTTATACTCTCTTCAGCTATATAATCCGGTAAATCCCATCCCCTAACACCGGAAAGAAGTTCAAGAGGTCGCCAGCAGTAGATGCAATTCTGGTTGCACAGCAGAACCGGAGTCATCTGCAGACATCGATGTGATGCGATTCCATAGAACTTCTGCTTGTAGCATATGCCAGCATCTCTCATCGATTTCTTCAGCCACGAACAGAGTTTGACGGCTGAATGTCTGCCCACAATCCGGTAGCCCTTAAGCTCATTCAACAACTTCCGGGGTATTTCCTGCTTCTTTGACTTCTTTGTTTCTTCCATCCTTCAACCCATTGCAAGGTTGAATATAAATGTGCTTACTCAGGCATTATTATATAATTTCACAATTCAAAATTTAAAATAAAATCAGAAAAAGCTTAGAAGAGCTTTAGAGTTTCGGAGTCGTTTTTGCAGAATGCTTATGCTCCACTTCAATGTGCCATCAGGGAGTTATCAATGATGTACCGAACAACCACCACCCTTAAATACTGCGAGTGCTTCGCTTAGCACTCGACAAGAAAGACCCCATATGGACAAGGAGAAAGCTATAACTCTTGATAGAAGTTTCAAGAATCTCTTGATGGACGGAATAGCGTCCCAAATAATGTTTTCCCTTGTAACTGTACCGATCGTGTGCTCTTATCTCGCCTCTGTACACGCAGATCCATTTGTAATAGGCCTGATTGCTTCAATCCCATACCTCTCACAGCTTATTCAGCTCCCTTCAGCAATCTTTGCTGAAAAATACAGTAGAAAAAGAATCTCACTTACTACAATCTTCGTTTCCCGTTTTTCGTTACTGCTCATAGGAATTGCGCTGCTCACAGGAAGCATGCTGTCTTTCATAGTTCTCTTTGCAATTTACAATCTCTTCAAGGAAATCTCCGCTGTAGCGTGGAGTTCATGGATGAGAGATTTAATTCCGGCTCACATCAGAGGAGAGTTCTACTCAAAGAGAATTGCCTATGGAAAGTTCGTGGCACTGTTCGTCGTTCTCGCCTTCACGTTCATATTCAATTTCCTCAAATGGATGGCTTTCTCACTCGTTTTTATAGCAGCTTTCGCTGCAGGCATGGCGAGTCTGTACTTCATAAGGGGAATCGACGACGTAGAAGTTGAAAGGAAGAGGAACGGGAACTTCAAAGAACCGCTTAAAAATTCAAACTTCTTAAAGCTAACTTTAGCGCACTCCGTCTGGAAGTTCGCATCAGAGATGGCTTTGCCATTCTTTTCAGTTTATATCATCTCTGTTCTGAGGTATCCACTCTGGGTCGTAATAGCCTTAACGTCTGTCAGCCAGCTGAGCTCAACCTATTTCCTTCGAATATCTGGAAGGATAATGGACAGATTCGGAAACAAACCCTTAGCAATTCTGTCATTCATCTCTTTCTCAGTGGCTGCCTTTACCTTCACTTTTACGACAATGCCGGAGAGGCACCCTCTCACACCACTGCTGCTGCTCGTAATTTATACACTCGATGGGTTTTACTCAGCCGTGCCCGGCATAGCCTTCATGAACATGATTGCAAAAATAACTCCAAAAGGCTCGTCAGCTTCATACTATGCAATAAACAATGTGATGGCATCGATATCCGCAGCCATGGGCTCAATCAGTGGTGGATTTATCGCATCAGCCTTCCTGTCTGCAAACTTCGCTGTAAAAATGGATATCGAATCATCACTCGGATTTGTCGAAGTTCCGGCTGTACACCTTGCCGGTTACGACTTTCTTTTTGTAATCTCAGCTCTGATTTCATTAATAGCTGCCAAGCTCCTCAGATTTTTTGGTGAGGGTGGAGAGTCGAGCGAAGAGGTCGTTAAGGAGGAGATCAAGCATGCGGTGCTTTACGATGTTCATAACATCATGACGCACATGCATCTGAGGCTGTTTAATTTTAGCAGGCATGCTGTCAATACGCCGCTTCAACCAAGCCTTAGCAGCTTTAAATCTCCATTACACCCTGAAAAAGGCTTAGAAGAGAATATTCAGAAGTTAACTTAGAACTGGTAGATTTTTAAAGCTGCATCAGGTTTAGCGAAGAACGCTTTTGCTGCGTCTCAAAATCTCAGCACTGCTCTAAAAAATTTTAGTTTTATTAATTATGGCAGCATACATGCTGGAAACGCTTTTGGCATTAAACCAGCCAGAACCTTCAATGCCACACTTGCCGCTGAAGTTGAAAAACAACAACGGCTGTTGCTGCTGCACTCTTCGTGATATTATATGGAAGCGACGAAGTCCCAAGCCAAGAAGCCTGTACCTATCTAAATGGCTTAAAAGCCCTCTACTTCTTACAAACTTCAACAATCACAACATTTTTGTTACTCCTGCCAAACGCCTACTAATGAATCGAAAAGCCGTGGCATTGATTCTGCTGGTATGCATTGCAACAAGGCTTTATGCCCTTGATGCACGTCCGATGGATCATGATGAGAGTGTTCACGCATGGATTGCTTACCGGCTCCTCACCAATCACGTGTATACCTACGATCCAGCCTTCCATGGTCCCTTTCTCTACTACGCATCTGCTTTCCTCTTCTCTGTATTTGGTGATTGCGGGGTTGTTGGCAGAATGATTCCTGTGTTTTTCAGCATTCTTGGCGTTTTATTTGCCTGCCTTTACCGCCGCTGGATGGGTAACAATGTACATATCTTTATCTTCCTCATGCTGTTCTCTCCTGCAGTACTTTACTACTCTCGCTACATGCGAAACGATATGATTCTGGTTGGATCGTTTATTGCAGCCGTGTATGCCTATTTCAGATACTCGGAGACGTCAGAAGAGAGATATGTTTATGCTGCAACTCTCTTTCTTGCGATAATGGCCTGTTCAAAGGAGAACGCCTACATTTACCTTGCAACCCTTTTATCATTTGCCCTGTTTTACGGCCTCTACTCCGAAGGATGGAGATATGCTGTTAGAATGCTCCTTAGGTGGGACTTTAAGAAGGTAAGGATGGCAATCCTTTGTTCTGCCATCTTCGCCCTCATTTTTACATTCTTCTATACCTCAGCGTTTTCAGATTTCAGCGGACTTTGGAGAGGGACGGCTGGAGCTGTGGAGCACTGGGTCAAAATGCACGAACAGAATGATCACTGGAAGCCTCCCGGTTATTATGCCAAAATTCTCGTAGAGTACGAGTTCATGGCTCTTGGTCTTGCTCTGGCTGGGATTTTTTATCTCACAAAAAGGTTGAAGGAGAGAAAATGCACAAAATTCGAGCTGTTTGCGGCTTACTGGGCTTTTACAGCCCTGCTGGTATACCATTTTCTCTCCCATAAGGTTCCATGGTTGACTGTTCACATGGTCGTGCCACTGGCCTTGTTTGGCTCGTTATACGCCAGAAATACAAAGGGGGCAAGAGTGGCAATTGCAGTTGCAGCAATAGCAACTCTCATTGTAGCTTTTCATGTCACCTATATCAACTACAATGATGCGAACAACGAAGATCTGATATACATCCAGGTGCAGCCAACCGCCGTAAAGCTATCTGAAGTCATAAAGGAGAAGTTCACGGCTGGAGAGAGAATCATTATTTACGAGCCTAAGAACGACTACTGGCCTTTGCCGTGGTATCTCAGGCACTACAAGGTTCCGTTCTCAACTGAATGGATTCCGGGATACACCTACGTTATAACGTCAGAGAGAGAAGAAAATGTGGTTAAAGAGGAGGGCTACAAAGTCATGGGAAGGTATGAGATAAGGCCGGGTTACTTCATGGTTCTGATGAAAAAGAAATAAAAAATTACCTTCTTCTCAGCAGGTATGCTGCAGTGATCAGTCCAGCAATGGCAAACAGCGCTTCAAAGCCTGGAACTGGTCTCTCCCAAGGTGTGGATGGAGCAGGTGTCGAAACTGGTGGTGTCTTTGTTATGGAGGGTGCAGGGGTGTACGCCGGTGTGTGCGTTGGAGTGTACGTCGGGATATGAGTGGTCCCGGGTGCGGGTGAGGGTGCTGAAGTAACTGTCTCCTCAGGAGTTGTTGTTACAACATAACCTCCACCTCCTGCACCACCACCTGATGGAGCACTCGATGCGGTAGATACTGACGTGGATGGCTCTTTTCCAGGTATATATCCTATTACCTGTGGTGCCCCTCCTGAGAAGTGAGGAATTGTGAACCAGATCATGTTATCTGTCTTATTTCTGTAACATGCACCCGAAGGAGACAGAGTGCTGTAAGTATCACTGCACGTAACGCCGTCTCCGAAGTAGTTCTGGTTGAAATCTCCATATCCAAGAGCCACAACATCCGATGTGCTGTTAACGCTGGCATTCCATATCACGTCGAAGTTGTCATCGTACAGGTACCTGAACTTGACCTTCACCGGTGCGTTCTCGCTCAACTCTGATTCGTTGTATGGAATACCTATCAGAACATAGTCGTAGATGTCCGGAGCGAATGACCCAACAATCCACATCTGGGCAAAGGTGTCCTGTGCACTCACCTGCTCAGTTGCATTCGGTGAGAATGATGCGTCCGGTGGGCCGGAGTTGACCAGATCAACGTTTACAAATTCAACAACCAGCCCATTCTGCTGCTCTGTCCTTATATTTATATTTCCGGCCATCATAGCCTTCATCGGGTCAAAATCAGTTGCGTTGCTCACCTCGTATATCACGCAAGTTGATGACGGATACGGGACATTGCAGGCTCCATTACACTTTATAAACTTCAGGCTGACGTTCTCCAGCGGATTGTTTGTGTTCGGGTCTTTGAACTCCATGTTCGGAAGAATTATATTTATGGTGTCATTACTTGCAAGAACTGCCGGGTTGATAACCCTCTTCCTTGGAGGAGCCATGGGAGAGAAGAAGCTTGCAGTGACGGTGCTACCCTGCGTTATCGGTATATCAATATAGTTGTTGCCCTGAGATGAGGTTACATACGCTGTTGAATTACCATTCACCTCAGTTATGTTAATCATTGCAAAAACACCGGTAATGTTGTTGTTACTGTCATCTCTGAAGACAAATCGTGTCATGTTTGTGCTGACGATGTTTCCTGTTCTGTACGTTCCGTAGAGTGGATAAAGAGTTATATTCTGATTTGAGATACCGGAGCTGTAAGCTGTAAGCTTGGTGCTTCCACTGTAATAACCACTTGAGTTCTTCGCATATGCGATAATCACGTAGCTTATTCCGCTGGACGTTCCGGGAATCTGGATTGTATATGTGTTAGTAGTAGTGTTAACCTGTGAATTGAACACGGCATTGAAATTTCTTGGATAGAAAGTACTTATACCTATAAAACCAGTCACATTGTAGTACTCTGCATTGCTGACACCCGAGAGGCTCCCGCTTACGGTTACCATTGTGACTGTGAGGTTCACCTCCAGATAATGGCTTCCGCTGGCATTGAGCCAAGACTGAGAGGTTGGTGGAGCTCCATACATTCCTTCCTTGTAAACAACAATGTCATAGTTTCTCCCGGCCGGTACAAGTAAAGAGTAATTTCCAGGACCGGCATTCTGGATTGACTTTATTGGCATATTTGCATCTCTGTCAAAGATTTCGGCATTGAAAGTCGTGTAGCCTAAGTTGTTGTACGCCCTCAGAGTCAGATTGGCAGCCTGAACAAGAAAGAGGTTGACATCAGTTTTGTTCGCCTCCTCCGGAAATGGGCCTGGCATTGGTGGAAGGATTGGTGTTGTTAGGGTGCTGTCCTGACTTCTTGCCCTTATATAGTACACTGAGGTGAGAGGACTTTCAGTCCCATTGAATACTATCTTGTAGTAACCTGTGTCATTTGATACAGTATTGCAAGTCCATCCGACTGTGGGCGGCTCTTTACTCGCATCTTCCTGCTCAACTGATATAATGGCATTTGCAACGGGTTGACCTGTCTCGAGATTGTAGATATGACCACTCATACTTCTGTAGTAGGTAACCCACGTAGTGTTGGTTACAGTTACATTCTCGTAGCCTGCCGTATTGTTACACTGGACAGTGTACCTTATCTGGCCCCATGCCGGGAAGCCCGTTGAGTTGATATGTTCGTAGAGCCCCGAAGTTGAGTTGTATGTCATCGGGGCGGAATAGATTATTGGATTGCCCGGCCCCTGAGCGGTGAACGTCTGGAATGTTACCGTGATTGTGCATGTTCCACCATCTGTAGTATTATCAACCGGAATACCATAGTGCGTGTAGTTCACATAAAATGTCACAGACTGATTTGCAAAAGTTTGAATTAAGTCACTTGAAGCATGAGTGACAACCTTGTCGTTGTCAAGGGTTACGTTAATCTGTATGGTGTTCCAGTTGCTCACATTATCATATGCCACTGCTCTGATTGTGTACTCACCATCGAAAATGCCTGCTGTATTCCATACAACCGTCCATATGTCGTTGTTCTGCCCTGAGGGGTCGTTGTCTGACCAATAAACACATTGCTGGCGGTATAGTTATTGAAGTTAAGCCATACATCGCTCATATCCGAAATGACATACGTAACGTTTATCGTGACATTTGTCTTTGTAGCGTTCCAGTTTGCAGGAGTTGGCTGGACAAAATACAGAGCGAGCAAAGGCATGTAATCTCCGCCATTCGTTATATTACCGCTGAAGTTGTAGGGAAGGGGGTAGTCTGCTATCCCATTTCCGTCGTAGTCATCCCCGTTCAGGTCACTCCAGAAATTACCACCGAGGGTGCATTCGATACAACCATCAATATACACTCCGCTGGTCAGACCCACATCGATGTTACACTGAGTTACGGTTAGATTGACCACCGGGCCAGGCACATAGACACCGTATGTCGCATTCGTCAACCTCAGGCCCTGTATGGTAACGTTGTTGACGGACATATTGAATACATATCCGGAAAAGGTACCGTTTACAGTCGGTACACCAGTTCCATTGCTGGTTATATCCATAAACATAACTATATAATTCTGAAAAATTTTTAGAGCCAAGTTTTAAATTGTCTGTAAAGATATACTCAGATGCCAATGAAAGGACTCGAGAGATACGACAGAATAAACAAAGGAGAGGCTGTGGCAAAATTCCAGATAGCAAGGCGTATGGAAGTTGAGAAAACAGATAGTTTTGAGGAGATGCTTGAACTCCATAGAGAGCTCAAAGGAAAGTTTAGAAGATTGCTTGCTGAAAAGGACAGCGCTGACTTTCTGGATACTGCACTCCCTGAATACTCCTACCTCCACATCAAGATCGATATACTTAAAGAAATGCTGAAGGAGTGCTGCTTCTGCGAGAGACGTTGTGGAGTGAACAGATACAAGAAAAAGGGATTCTGCAAAACTGGAGTAAAAAGCTACTATTCGTCGGAGTTTCTCCACATGGGGGAAGAGCCAGAGCTCATACCATCGCACACTATTTTCTTCAACCGCTGTACCTTCGCATGTGTCTTCTGCCAGAACTACGACATAGTTTACGATGAGGACTATGAAGTCGTACCAGAGAATCTTGCAAAAGCGATAGATATACGGTTCGTGCAGGGAAGCAGGAACGTGAACTTTGTTGGAGGAAATCCTGACCAGCACGCCCACACAATTCTTGAAATCCTGAGTCATGTGGAGTTAAATGTGCCAGTTGTGTGGAATTCCAATATGTACCACAGCAGCGAGCTTGCCGAAATCGTAGAGGATGTCGTTGATGTATGGCTTGCTGATTTCAAGTACGGCAACGATGAGTGTGCGAAGAAGTACTCAAAGGTGAAGAACTACTGGAAGGTTGTAACGAGGAACTTTTTGAGAGCCAAGGACAATGGAGAACTGCTAATAAGACATCTCGTTATGCCGAACCATCTGGAGTGCTGTACAGAGCCAGTCGTGAAATGGGTTGCTGAAGAGCTTGGCAGGGATGTTAGATTTAACCTGATGTTCCAGTACCACCCCACATTCAGGGCTTTTGAGTATCCTGAAATTGCAAGGAGGCTAACACAGGAGGAGATGAAGAAAGCCTTGGAGATAACCAGAAAGTACGGGCTGGTAAATCTTGTGTGAGAATTTGCTATAGTCTTGATTTATCCGGAAGAGGAGACCATGCAAAATATTATGTACTCACCTTAACCCTGTTTGGTGATATCCCAATTACAGAAACGAAGATATCCTTAGATGGATAAATTGCATCCTCATCTTCGAAATACAGTTCCAGTGCTTCTTTTAGATTGCTTAAAGCCCCCTCCAAGCTTTTGTCCTGGCTGGCAATATCCCTTCGGGGCACCAAGCAACGTATACTCCACTTTCATCATCCTTTTTTATATTACGGCTGTAAGCTTCATCATTACTTGTTTAGGTTCAAAGTTATTTAAGTTTGGTGTATTTGAACTCACTTTTGTTGAAGCATTGATTACGCAAATACGTTCCAGTGTCTGGTGAGCAGATTTGTATTTTAAAGTTATCCAAGCTGTAAATCTTAAATTTTAAACTATCAGCATGGAAATAGCAAAATATTTAACAGATTTGCATCTCTGTAAGCACATGAAGAACATTGCAATTGTTGCATGCCGAAAGGTTAGAGAGCAAACACTCTGCCCCGGAGACACAAGATGCCTTGTCGCCTTTGCAAGAAGAGAGGGCGAATTCAGCAGATACGATGATGATGCAAAGATTATTGGTATAGTTGATTGTGGAGAGTGCCCCGGTAGTACAGTGCTACTTCAGATTGCGGCAATGAATTCAACAGCTCTGGCGCTTGGAGAGAAGATAGATGCAATCCATATAGGAAAATGCATTGTGAGTTTCTGCCCATATAAAGAGGACATGATGAAAGCCATAAAGGAGAAGGTGAGCGTGGAAATTGTCGAGGGTACGCACCCCTATCCGCCAAATCTTCCATGAAGTTTTCTTGTTTTTGTATTTTATATTATATTTTACTTTTACCTGTTCAGCATCAATGACTAAGGTATAAATATGGCCCAGTAAAGCTTTGACTGGTGTTGAAAAATGGAGGATGAAAGCAAATGCATGCTCGGGGCAAAGAAGAGAGCAATAGCAAACGAGCTGATTATAAGAAATGCTGACAAGCTCGATGCTGATAGCTTACGCTCTATAAAAGATCCTGATGAGGCTTTGAGAAAGACTATCGAAGAACTTGCTGGAGACAGGGCTTTTGATTTTCTGAGAGATTTTGCGTCCCTCGGTGAGGCAGATTACAAGCTTCTGAAAGAAGTCTTCTCGGAAAAATATTCACCCGACGTTATTGACAAACTCATACAGGCTGGAGTCCTGGAGAGAAGTGGAGAGGTAGTCAGGTTCTCTATAAAAGCCCTCAGAGATGAGCTTGATGGAAGCAGCAGTCTTGCCGCAAAATACTGGAAGAAAAGAATGGAGAAACTCGGCAGAAAAAGTGCTGATGTTTATATGTTCATTGAGTGCGCTATCAACGCCGGAATGCTCGACGATGCCTACCAAGAGTTCATGGAGCAAAAACAACCATCCTCACGGCTAATTGAACTTGGAGAAAAACTCGTTGAAAAACTCAAAGGAGAAAAGAGGGGCTATGCTACAAGAAACCTCGCAAACCTCTGCTTTGATGCGGGCAGAAAAGAGGAGGCAGAAAAGTACTACCGTATGGCAATAGACGAATACATCAAGCTCTCAAAGAAAGATGAGTCGAAAATGGCCGATCTCGCCAAGCTGTTCAACAATCTTGGCAACCTGTATCAGTTCATGAGAAGAAACGAGGATGCCGAAGAGCACTATGACTGGGCAGTCAAGATTATGAGAGAACTTGGAATGAGGGAGGAACTTGCAGTCGTTCTTGACAATCTTGGCGTGCTCTGTATCAATCTGAACAAGCTGGAGAAGGCAAAACAGGCGCTGGAGGAGGCAATGATTATAAGGAAAGAGATGGCCAAAAGAGGAGAGGGGATACCTGAACTGGCAAAGACTCTCAACAATCTCGCAGTTCTGTACAGGCGGCTTAAAAAGTTTGATGACGTGGAGAAGTGCTGCAAAATGGTTATTGACCTACTGCGCAAGCTATCAGCAGAGAGTCAAGAGTTTGTTCCACACCTTGCTGCTGCTCTTAACAATCTTGCATCCCTCTACATCGAAGAGGAGAAGTACGAAGAGGCGGAAAAGCTTGTTGCTGAAGCTCTGAAGTATGAAGCCCTTATACCTCCGGATGTACGGCTGAAATGCTATATCAACGCTGCAAAAGTTCTTGAAAAGAGGGGAGATAATTCTGCAGGAGAGTACTACTTCCGCTCCGCATGTCTGGCCTTTAACCTGTTCAGAGACTATGGATACAGCTCTCCCAATTTCGTTATGCTATTCGACAAAGCTGAGAAGCTCTCAAACGGGGAGATGCAGGGAGATGCGACCATAATGAAAAATGTCATAATGAAGTTCTACTATAAAGTCGATACTGCTGTAATCCCCGAAGGTTTGCAATACTCCAGAAGGGGCGAAGCAATACTCAGAGCGGCAAAGGGTGAGATCTTCGAGCTGGACTTCAAAAGCGAAGAGGATAGAACTGCCTATCTCATAGCGAAGGACGTACTGGCAAAGGTCAGAAAATAAAGACGACTCGAAAGATATATTAATACCTTTTTGCACTTTTTATATAATGGCGGGAAGGGCTGCTGATAGAGATATCTTACTTGAGAGACTGGAAAAGAAACTTGCCGAAAGGGAAAAAGAGCTTGAGAGGCTGAAAAAAATGGTGGTTGATGGTGATAAAATAGCAGAGATAAAGAGAGAAATCCTCCACGATCTGAGGGGCGAATTCAGGAAAGTTGCCGAGCTGGAGGCAAAAGTTGTTGAACTCTCAAAAACTGTTGAGAGTTTGATGTCAGAGATCCTGTATCTGAAGGCCGAACTCAGAAAAGACTATCCCATCGAGAGGATTGAAAGAGAGGACTTATCAGTCCAAGAAGAGCCAGAGGAGGGGGGCAAGGAGGCCAAGGAGGGCAACATCATCGTGTGCGATTAGTGTCATGCACATTAAGAAAATTATCATAAGAAATTTCAAATCCTTCGGCAAGAAAGTTGAAATTCCATTTTACAGGGGATTTACGGTTATCAGCGGGCCAAACGGGAGCGGAAAATCGAACATAGTTGATTCCACTCTCTTCTGTCTTGGTCTGTCTTCGTCAAGCAAGGCTCTTCGTGCAGAGAGACTTACCGATTTTCTCCACTCCTCTAACGGCAAGCAGTGCGGCGAGGCAGAAGTTACGATTATATTTGACAACAGCGACGCAAAGCTGCCATTTGAAGGTGATGTAAGTATAACCAGACGAATAAAACTTACAGAGAAGGGCTATTACGGCTACTATTATATCAACGGAAGATCTGCAAGTTTATCGGAGATTCAGCGTTTGCTTGCCAGCGCCGGTATTCACGGGGATGCCTACAACGTGGTAATGCAGGGAGATATAACAAGAATAACAGAGACAACTCCAGTTCAGAGAAGAAAGATAATAGATGATGTAGCCGGCATTTCTGAATTCGATGAAAAAAAAGAGAGAGCAATAGAGGAACTTGAGATTGTAAGAGAAGATATAGATAAAATAAGCGCAGTTCTCAACGAAGTTAGCCTAAGACTCCAGCAGCTCGATAAGGATAGAGAAGAGGCCCTCCGATACAGAGCTCTTCTTGAGGAGAAAAATCATTGCAACACGTTGATGGCAACACATCGCTACCGGAGCCTCCGGGCTAAGAAAAAGAGGCTCGAGAGAGAGATAGAAACACTTGAAAAAGAAAAAGACAGACTTGCAGGTAGAATTGTTGAAATAAACGAGAACATCCAAACATTGAATGAGGAGGCAAGAGAGACCACTGCAAGGATCTCAGAAATAAGCGGGCCTGCGTACGCAAAAATACAGGAGAAAGTCGTGGAGATAAATTCCGAGATAGAAGCCATAAAAAAGTCGGAAGAGCTTTATAAAAAGGAGATTGCGAGACTTCATGAGGAGAAAACCAGAATAGGAGTGTCAGTTTCAAAGCTGAAAGAGGAACTGGAATCATGTAATGAAGAGCTGGAAAGACTTGCAGTCGAAAGAATAAGTCTGCAGGGTGTTGTTGATGAAACAGCAGCGGAACTTGAGTCAATCAAAGCGAGACTGGAAGAAGTTGATGCGAAATACAGGCAGATGAAGGATGAGCTGCTATCAAAGAAGGAAGAACTCGAAGCCCTGAAGGAGAGAAGAGCAGAACTTATACGGGAGAGAGACAGGCTGAGTGATTCGATAAGAAGGGCAGATCTTGATATTACAGGACTCGAGAGGCTAAGAGAGAACGCAAAGAAGGCAATTGAAGAGATTAAAAACGCAATCGTGGAGAAGAAGAGCAAACTCGAATCCTTTGAGCTTGAAGCGGGAAAACAGATAAAACTGAGAAATGATGTGGATTCAGAGGTCTTTTCTCTAAGAAACGAGCTTTCAGCGGTTGAGGAGAGAATCAAGTCCAGAGAAGTTGAGCTTGCAAAAGTCAGGGCAGAACTCTCAGCCATGCAGTCCGGGTTCTCCAGGGCTGTGGAGCTTGTGCTGGAGGCAAAAGATAAAAAAGCCCTTCCCGGAGTTTACGGTACAGTTGCACAGCTCTGTCAGGTTGACGAAGCTTATACTCTGGCTCTTGAGATTGCAGCCGGAAATGCCCTGCAGTACATAGTTGTTGAGAATGAGGACGATGCTGTGAGGGCGATAAACTACTTAAAACAGATCAGGGGTGGAAGGGCAACTTTTCTTCCGCTAACCCGCATGAGAAAGAACTTTGATAAAATAAAGCTCGACAGCAAAATTCTCTCCGAGAATGGTGTTGTGGACTATGCAGTTAACCTACTGAGCTGTGATTCAAGATTTACTCCAGTCTTCAACTTTGTTTTCCGGGATACGCTTGTGGTTGATAGCATACAGACTGCAAGAAGACTGATGAACAGCAGAAGGATTGTAACACTTGAAGGTGACCTCGTTGAGAGAAGTGGGGCGATGAGTGGAGGGAGTACCACAGGGAAGCGTGGAGTCTTGCTTTCAAGAGAGCTCGTTGAGAAAGAAAGGATGCTGATGGAAGAGATTACAGTTCTCAACAGCAAAAAGGCCGACATCACCAGAAAGCTTAGGCTTGAGGAGAACAGAAGGAGGGGGCTGCAGAATTCAATTGATGAGATAAACAGGCAGATAAGCTCGGTGAAGATGGAGCTTTCAGCTCTTGAGGAAAGAGAGAATGAAGAAGAAGAAAGAATAGCTGAAATAGATGCCAGAATTGCTGAAAGAGATGAAGAGCGCAGAAAAGCCTTTGAAAAAATGTCTTCAATTGATTCTGAGATTGAGAGCATTAGCCGGGAAATCTCCAAAATTGCGGACGAGATTGAGATGGCTGAGAGACATCTGAGGGGGAGCGAGATTCCGAAGCTCAGCAGAGAGCATGAAAAACTGAAAGAGGAGCTTTCCAGGCATAGGGAGGCATTGATGTCCGTTGAGAAGAGAATAGAAACGGCAGACTACAGAAGGGAGCAGACAGCAAGAGCAATAGATGAGAAAAACTGCGCATTACAGAGAATTGATGAGGAAGTTAAAACACTGAACATCAGAATTGAAGAGGGAAGAGACAGGATAAATGAGCTCGAAAAAGAACTTGAGTCCTTAAGACTCGAAGAAGAGAAGGCCGGTAAGGAAGTAGAGGCTCTCAGGAAGAAAAGAGATAAGCTGCTTGAAGAGATAAGAATCTTCGAAAACGAAAAATCTGCATTCAAGCTTGAAATCATAACTCTTGAGGAGAAAATAAAGGCGAGAAAAGAGTCTCTTCTGGCCGTTGACGGCGAGCTTTCTGAAATAGATGCAGAAAATATTGTCGAAGGGGAGATACCTCCGATGGAGGAGGTTGTTGCGAGAGTCAGTAAAATAGACCAGGAGCTTGCCAGATTTGGTGAGGTAAATCTCAAGGCCATCCAAGAATACCAGGAAGTCAAGGAGAGGAGAGATGATCTCCTTGAAAGGAGACTCAAACTTGAAAAGGAGAGACAGGAAATACTGAACAGGATAGCAAAATACGAACAGATGAAGAGAGATGCTTTTTATGAGGCCTTCAACGCAATAAACAGGAATTTCGCTGAGGTAATAGCCAAGCTAACAGATGGCGAGGGCGAACTGTACCTTGATGGTGATGATCCGTTTAACAGTGGCCTTAACATCAGAGTCAGACCTTACGGAAAGTCCGTGCAGAAAATAGGATCCATGAGTGGAGGAGAGAAGAGTATCGTGGCCTTAGCCCTCATATTCGCCATTCAGATGTATAAACCAGCACCGTTCTATGCTCTTGATGAGATCGATATGTTTCTTGATGGAGTTAACGTCAGCAGAGTGGCAAAGCTCATAAAAGAACGTTCAAAAGATGCACAGTTTATAGTAGTCTCCCTTCGAAAACCCATGCTCGAAAAAGCCGATGCCATCGTTGGAGTTACAATGGGGAAGGATAACTCATCAACGGTAACGGGTATAAAGGTGATGATTTGAAAGCACTGGAAGATCCGGTTGAAATACTTGTTGAAATGGTAAAGAGGGGTGAAACAGACCCCTGGAATATTGATGTTGTCGAGGTAGCTGACAAATTCCTTCAGGAACTTGAAAAAGCAAAGAAACTCGATCTAAGGATCTCCGGAAGAGTCCTCCTTTACGCTGCAATCCTCTTGAGAATCAAGGCCGAAGCTCTCACAAATGAAGTTCTTAAAACGGATGAGGAGCTCGTTCCAGATGAAGTGGATTTCGGAGAGTTTTTTTGTGCTGAAGATTCTGCAGGGATAGAGCATGTAGAAGAAGACAATAAGGTTGTCGAAGATGAGGTTATATCCTACCTCCTAACACCTCACAGAAAGATAAGAAGATTCACAACGCTAAAGGATCTTATAGATGAGTTGAAGAGGGCTGAAGAAGTACACAGGAGAAAAAAGAGGAGAAAAAAGAGGGAGGAACGGAGTGAGGTAAAGGCAATTCTT
The DNA here is from genome assembly GCA_029984855.1 of Archaeoglobales archaeon. Lineage (GTDB taxonomy): Archaea > Halobacteriota > Archaeoglobi > Archaeoglobales > Archaeoglobaceae > Archaeoglobus_C. The sequence goes on from JARQZL010000101.1 coordinate 35,342, forward strand.
GAAACACCGCATGAGGAAAACATAGAAGACACAATCGCCATTGTTGAAGAAGAACTTAAAAAACTCTTCAGCAGAGAACACGTACTTTACTTCTGGGAGGTTGTGAAGGGAAAGAACAGGGAAGACATTCTGTCGTACTACCTTTCCGTTCTGCATCTTGCATTCAGACAGAAGCTCGAAGTGGAACAGAAGAGAATATATGAGGACGATATTGAGATGAGGCTGGTAAGAAATGAAGGAGATAGTTGAGGCAATACTTTTTACTTCTCCTGAACCACTTCCTGTCCGGAGGATAGCAAGGATGGCAGGTATGAGAGAAGAAGATGTGGAAAGAGTGCTGAAGGAGCTTTCTGAAGAATACATTTCAAGAAATTCAGCAATTGAAGTGATAGATATCGGGGGAAAATATCTCATGCGCGTGAGACCAGAATACCATGCATATGTCAGGCGGTTTGCAGAAAAGGATATGGATAAGGGAACATTAAGGACTCTTGCAGTCATAGCCATCTGGCAACCGATTATGCTCTCAAAACTCGCAAAAATTAGGGGAAACAAGTGTTACGAGCATGTGAGAAGACTTGAAGAGCTTGGCTTAATCAGGGCAGAGAAAAAGGGGAGAACAAAGTTGTTGAGAACAACAAAGAAATTTGCCGTGTATTTTGGCCTTAAAAGCAACAAGCCTGAAGAAGTCAGGGAATTTTTAAGAGAATCGGCAAAAGAGGATTCAACTCTTGGAAAGTATATAGAAGAGCATAGAGGTTTGCATGAGAGAAGCTGTGGTTAGAGTTGCGGAAAAAGCTGGAAGGTTTCTGGATGTACCCGGGGTGATGGGAAAAAATTGTTGATAACTTCTTTTATGATCATACAGTCAGAGGAGGGGGCTGTAAAAGAGTACTCATGCCGGAGAAGGCTGTTAAAGAGATAGATTAGGGGATTCCTATGGAAAAGTTTGAAGTTACTCCTGAAGAGGCAGAAAAAAAGCTTGGTAAGGGGTTATGTAAGAGCTATCTGACAATTGTAGATGAGAGGGGGGTTGCAGAGATATTCGAAAAGTGCAGAGCAAGAGGGTGCGCTGAGTGGAGCCTGATGCACAGGCTGCGCTCAAGCGAACTTATAAAACAGGGCTGGGTTGAGGGAAAAACACTGATTATGCGCTCCCGAATAGGCACAGGTACGGTGGATCTCAAAGCCGGAACCCATGGCCTTGAAAGCGTCAATGTAATGAACAACAATGTTTACACCACCTGGTACACCAAGGAGTATCGGGAAATTTTAAAATGTCTTCCGCAGGCAAGAGGGGTGATAAAATCAATTTTTTATCCTGAAGATGAAGGAAGAGTTACCATAGTGACGCCAAGATATACAAAACTTGTCGTTGGCGTTGATGATACGGGGGAGAGAACTGAAACCTGGATGTGTACACTCAGAGCCGCTTTTTCTCTCGCCACCGAGATGAAACTCCTGCTTCTTGCCCACAGAATATTTCAGGCAAACATGCAGGTTCCCTGGAAGACGTCATTCAACTGCTCCTCAGTTGCCGTTTTCGCAGTACCTCCATGGATCAGTGTCAGTGATGTAATAAACAGATTCACTGAAAAACTGAAAGAATGCGTCTCCAGTCAGAATGCGTGTGCGGTCTTTTTTAAGGGCATTATCGTACCCAGACTCATCAAGGAGTTTGGAGATATCGTGAAGATGGAAATAGTTGATGAGCTTGAAGCGGAAAAACTTGCAAAGAGGTTTGGCCTTATCGTAGCCGAGATAACAGGATTGAGAGGTGTCATAGGTGCTCTGGCAGGAGTTGGATACTATGACAGGGGCGTAGACTGTACGGCCTTTTCCAGCGATAGGGCAATGGAAAAAGTGAGATTCAGATGTGTGGAAAAAGAGTGCGAGGAATATTAGCCTCTAATCGGTTTCAATCCCCTTCAACCATGGCATCATCTTTCTGAGGTCTTTTCCGATTTTTTCTATCAGGTGATTCCTTTCCATCTCAAGAAGCTTGTTAAAAACCGGTCTCGCAGCCTCGTTCTCGAGAATCCACTCTCGCGCAAATTCTCCAGTCTGTATCTCCTTTAATATCTTCTTCATCTCCCGCCTCACATCTTCATTGATTATTCTCTTACCCCTCGTCATTCCACCGTACTTTGCCGTGTCGCTTACACTGTACCACATTGCATATATTCCTCCCTCATATATCAGATCCACAATTAGCTTGAGCTCATGCAGAGCCTCAAAGTACGCAACCTCCGGCTGGTAGCCTGCCTCAACAAGAGTTTCGAACGTGGCTTTTATAAGTTCCGCAACTCCCCCGCATAGATCGACCTGCTCCCCAAAGAGGTCTGTTTCCGTCTCCTCCTTGAACGTTGTCTCTATGACACCTGCCCTCGTACATCCTATGCCCTTTGCGTATGCCAGAGCATATTCAAGAGCCTTGCCTGTGGAATTGCTGTGGACTGCAACCAAAGCCGGAACTCCCTTTCCCTCTTCATACATCCTCCTGACAAGATGCCCCGGGCTTTTTGGCGCAACCATTGTAACATCAACATAGTTTGGCGGAACTATCTGGTTGTAGTGAATGTTGAATCCATGAGCGAAGAGGAGCATATCACCTTCTTTCAGGTTATCCCTCACGGCTCTGTAGAAGACTGCTGGCTGAACTGTATCTGGAATGAGCATTGATGTAACATCAGACTCGTTAACAGCGTCGCTGACCTCTTTAACAGTAAATCCGTCTTTCTCAGCTCTTGCCCAGCTCCTGCTTCCTTTGTACAGTCCTATCACAACATCAACACCTGAATCTCTGAGGTTTAATGCATGTGCATGCCCCTGACTTCCATATCCAATTACCGCTACCTTTCTCTTCCGTAGCAGCCTGATATCCGCATCTTTGTCGTAATAAACAGTGGCCATACCCCCAGCTTGGAGGAATTTTAAATATACTTTTCCCTTTCCTTCTTTAATGAGGACTCTGAGGGCTGAGATTATTCGTCTGCTTATGGAGCACAGAGAAGGGCTGAATGTAAGAGAAATATGTCAGCTTCTTGATCTTGAACCAGAGAGGGAGAGGGAAGTTTACTCACACTTGAAGGCGATAGCCCGAATTTTGAGAAGAAAGGGATTCAGGCTGTTAATGTTGCCACCTCGCTGTAAGGAGTGTGGATTCGAGTTCAACAAACTGAGAGTATCAAAATGCCCGAAGTGCAAAAGCGAAAGAATAGAAGCAGCAAGATTTAAAATAGACTAAGGCTCCGCTTTTTCTGCCTTTGGAAGTACCTTGTTGATCTCCTCAAGCAGTTCATCATCGCTCTTTCCTGACGGATCGATGCCCAGATCTCTGGCTATTTTTTCGAGTTTTGACCTTTTCTGGCTTTCTGTGTATCTCCCCTCTCTGATGTTTTTTTCGAATTCCATCAGTTCCATTTCTGCTTCTCTCTGCGCCTTCTTGAACTCGCCCATACTTCTACCAAGACTTCTTGCAAGCTCAGGAAGCTTATTGGCTCCGAAGAGCAAGAACGCCACTATGAGTATTGCCATTATTTCATTCGGGCCTATTGTGAACATTTTTTTCTCCCTCCTCTTTTCTATCCTCTCTCCTTTCCTCCTCTCTCTTCCTTCTCTTCAGCTTATTTAACTTGCCTGTATTTAAATCTTCCACCTGAAGCTGGGAGACCACATCTTCTTTCAGCGCATCGAGCTTCTTTCTTGTCAGCTCCTCGAGATTCTCCTTGGTTGGGATTTCATAGCCGTAGAGAAGTTCAAGTTCAAGCTTTCGTTTTGCATTCTGATACTCGGCATATATTTTGCCGGCAGTTCTCGCTATCTCCGGCAGCTTATCCGGGCCGAGCAGGATTATCGCCAGCACTATGATGATTCCGAGTTCTCCCCAGCCGAACATTTACATCTGCTACATCAGTATGTTATTAACGTTTTCCGTAGGTTTGCTTATCTAAACAGAACAAAAAGCATTATTTCTCCCTGGGAATGGCAATTATCTCCCTGATATCAATATCAAAGAACCTGTGAACGTTTGCTGGCTTTAAAACAACTGCAGTATCCGCTCCTTTTGCCGTTCCAGCTATTGCTATAATCTCCTCGTTAACAGGTACTGCTCCGGCATCAGCGGCCATAACAGATATTTCAACACAGACCTTCATCCCCTGTGAGAATAGCCTTAGTGTGTCTGCAATTATGTTGAGTGGAGTGCATCCACCGTATTTCTGCGTTACAAGCTTTGGAACCCTTGTAAACAAATCGGATCCTACAATAAGCCTCCCATTCTCCTCTATAAACCTCCTGTTCTCCTCCTCCATCTCGAGCATGTTCTCCTGCCTGTAGCCAGCCTGATGTGTAACAACGACCGTATTTACTGTCTTACCAAAGACTTCTATTGCTCTCTTTCCCGTTTTGCCTGACGTGCTCGCCACAACAACGTGTTTTATCCCCAGCTCCAGTGCCCTCTCCTTTGCAAGTTTTAAGGTCTCCTCCGTGTTTTTCTCGCCTTTTTCGCTGAAGTAAACTATCCTCCTTTCCATTTTATCACCTTTATCTTTTTTATATAAATCAAGCTACATATTGAATCTCAACAGAGCTGCTATCCCACTCAAAGCCATCAACCTCTTTCCCGGCTCGAACTCTGTACTCATGATGACAATTTTGCCTTTTGAGAGTTCCACGCCCCTTAAAAATGAGTCTACGTCCCACTTCTCCCTCTGACTTCTCAGAAATTCATCCGCAACGAGCAGCGTATCAATTGCTCCGTATTCAAAGGCTTTTTTTACCTCTTCGATACCGTAGGCAACTTTCTCTCCCTTTGCAATGTGCTCCAGCAGAACGTCCATGTATTCCGCCTCTTCCGCAAGCCTTATGCTGCTGGCAATTCTTTTCAGTGCTCCTCTCTTCAGCACCTCTATAAAACCCCTGATTCCTATCGAGGACGTATCGACAAGCATGGCCTTCTTTGCAATCTCTGGCTTCTTTTCCCTTATAAAATCCAGAAAGTCCTCCTTCGCAAATCCTGGGCCGGCTATAACCACGTACTTGAAGCTGAGTTTTTCAAGAGCTGATAAGACCTGAGTGAAGAACTCAACTCTTGCAGAACTCTCCTTTCCGTAGCTCAGCCTTATGTTCGTCACTTCTTCCACTCCCCACTGTCTTACCATACCGATTACAGCATCACCCTCCTCTATCGTTACTATTACAGCTTCTGGCTGTTTTGATGCCTCTACCGCCTGCTGTAATCTTTTAAGCTGCTCATCCTTCCACGTTTTGATTATGCTTATCTCCTTGCCAGCAGGAACGTTTATCGTATGATGTCCAGAATCCTCAACGCCTGCAACTATTCTGCCGGATATGCGGAGTCTGTTTGCGAATTTATGAAACTCCACCTTCTCCACCTGTATCCCGAGCCTTACGGTCACCCTTTCCTTATCGCTGCGGAGCTTATCGCTGCTCTCGCTGACCCTCTTTGTGAGGGCAAAGATGACGTCTCCCGGTTCTATCATGTACTTCAGATGCCAGAGGTCGTCAAGAGTCTCCGGGATTAGCTTTATCTCTCCCTCTTTCCCCTTCAGATTTTCCTCTACGACCCTCATTCTTACTCCTCTCGCCTTTACTCTTCTCCTCCTTACGCCTCTTGCAGATCTCGTAGTAGCTTATCGGATGCGAAACCCTGCATTCTGCGTAACAGTTGTGATACGTTCGCATTGTATCGCATGCAGGACAGCTGTATTCAGTACCCTTTGCCCCTGCGATGTGTTCAACCTGGTATCTTGTCTTCTCTTCGTCGAAGTCAGGAGCGGAGCTGAACAGTGTAATGATCTCATTGGTATTGAGCCCGATGTTCAGAAGGAAGGAGGTAATGGCAAATCTTGCCGTGTGTGGAACGTTAACGCCGTGCTGCAAGTCAGATAAAATCTTTTTCATGCATGGCGGAAAGCAGGAGACATCCACCTCTCCCAGATCTTTCACCTCTCTCTTCTGCATTGCTGCCCTTGCTGAAAGCTCTGAGGCGCATTCCTTCAGGGCATCGTATTCCAGGGGTTCTTCAAGCTTTTCTCGTAGTTTTTCCTTCAGAAGCCTCAGAAAGTCATCTCTGTCAAGTTCAATCCACCCCTTCTCCAGCTTCCTGTTTACAAGCCTCCAGTTGTCAGATTTTATTCTTGCAGCACATCGCAGGTAGGAGGTCACGTGAACTCTTACGCTTCTTCCGAAATTGGCTCTAACTCCCAGATCAGCGGAAATCAGCTTTATAACTCCTTCTTCCTCCTCCCTGATAAGCTCAGAGTAGCGATCGGCTTCCCTCACGGCATACTTTCTCCTCACCCATGGTTCGAGCTGCGAGACTATTACTCTTGAGGAGATATAGGCTACTGCGTTTCTTCTTGCGAGCATGCGCCAGTTTCTGTATATTTCCTCGCTGACCTCATGAACGCAGCTTTCAAAGCATTTTCCACATGCACTGCATAAATAGAAGTTCTTTGCCAGAATTGCCTCACATTCAAAGCATTTTTCATCGCACGAAGTGCACATAAAACTCGCTTGAGGATACCTAACCTCTACTCTCATCCCATCAATAACCGCACCAACTATCTCCTTTCCGAGTTTCTTTGCTTCAACGTCAAGTTCTTTTTCCGATGAGAATATAGAATCTATGTTTCCGTACTCATACTGGAGAAAAGGAGCCGTAAGGCTGACAAATGGATATTTTGCTATCAGTGGTAGAACGGGCAGGTAAGGCTGTGCCATTACTTTATTCGGCTTCTATGCGGGGAGCCAGAATATACTCCACCTTCACCTTGCCGTCGCAGACATCAAACACAAGCCTTACTGGATAATTGTTTCCCAGATACGTTGTGAGAACATCTCCACTTCCTGCAAGCTTTACAAACTCTTTCAGATACTCTATTGAAAACATGCTCCTCGCTTCTCCTTTGTTAAACTCTATCAGCTCAGCGTCACTCATGTGAAACTCTATTCTGTCAACGTCACCTTCAGCTTCGATGTAAAAACCAGTTTCATCGCTCCTGAAAACCACGTGGTCACTTATTTTATCTGCTGCCAATATAGCCTTCCTGAATTCTCCTGCATCAAGAACTATTTTTGCCGGGAGCTCCAGATTCGGAACTTTTGGCTCTTTCCTTATTGCTGACGGGTCTATGAGGGCAACGCTGTAGTTAACGCTACCAAATTTTACTTTAAGAGTTGTTTCATCCTCAATCTTGAGTTCCACAAGCTCATCACTTTTTATAGACTTGGAGATATCGTAAATCCTGTTAACATCAACTCCTATAACCTTCTCTTCATCAACCTTGCAGACCTCGAAACTGGTTGAGGGAATTGTAACAATTACCATCGCCACATTTGCAGGATCTACAGCTCTCGAATGCAACCCATCACTGTTGAAGTGAAGGCGAGCCTCACTCACAAGGGCAACCATGGCTTTGGTGGTAGCTCTGAGAACATCTCCTGAGACTATTACATCTATCATCGCAACAAAACATAGGAGCAAAATATTTATAATTTTTCTTTAGCGTTCTTAAAGCAGTTCAGCAAGCCAGCTCCTTAACCTCTATTATCTCCCCTCTTGGCTTAACTTCCTTGAAGATCTGCCCTTCAAACCGATAAACCTCAGCCCCAGCAAGCCAGCAGTCGGGGGGCAGGTTAGCTTTCATGCATGTGTGACTCAGAAATTCTTCGGCATCGAAGCCAAATTCCGTTGCAACCTGGGGGAGGAGTAATCCAGAATATGGCCCCATTTTAACAATGAGGCCGTGTTTTCCAACTTCTACGTGCTTTGGAATCTCCAAAGCTTTTGCATCTATTTTTTCAGGGAGGGTCAGAACAGTTACTTCCACAACTATTTCTCCCATCTCTTCCAATCTTACTGGGGGAAATCTTGGATCCTGAGTTGCTGCTGCAATTGCAGATTCGATTATTGCTTCATCGAGCCTCTTGAGCGGATATGGAAAACCAATACATCCCCTCAGCTCCCCTCTTTCTGTAAGAGTTGTGAAAACCCCTCTTGGTTTTTCGAAAACTCCCTGATACCTCTCCTTCAGGAATTTACCCTCAAGGTAGCTCTCAATTGCTCTTCTTGCGAGCTTAACGGCTTTTGTACCATCTTCGATGCTCAGCTTTTCCATGTACAAGTGTTTGAATTAATGGGTTAAATCAGTAACGCATCCTTCCGAAAAATCTAAACTTTAACCCTTCAACTTATCACAATGCACCTCTCATGGGACGAAACTCTCTTTAAAAGCAGAGAAGTCTTTGATGAGGATTACCTGCCGGAAGAGTACCTTTACAGGGAGAGTCAGCTTTTGAGGCTCGCAACAAACCTAAAACCAGCTGTGAGGGGCGCAAGACCGATTAACAGCCTTTGTCTTGGCCCTCCCGGAACGGGAAAGACAACAGCAATTAAACTGATTTTTAAGGATATTACGGGATTTGAGAATGTAGTACCTGTTTACGTTAACTGCCAGATAGTCACCAGCAAGCAGCAGGTCTTCATGAAGATCTTTAAGGCAGTTCAGGGTTACGAACCGCCATCTTACGGAGTCCCCTTCATCAAGCTTTACTATGGCGCCCTGAAGGGTGTTAAGGACAGAGTTTTGGTTGTTGCCCTTGACGACCTGAACTTCCTTTTGAGTGATGATGTGGCAAACGATATACTTTACTCTCTCCTCAAAGCCCATGAAGAAGTTGAAGGGGTCAAAGTTGGAGTTGTGGGCATAGCAACAGATGTAAAGCTCTCTGCAAGATTTGATGAGAGGGTTGCTTCGGTCTTCCATCCGGATGAGATATACTTCCCTCTCTACGGATTTGAAGAAATAAGAGATATTCTTGCATCCAGAGCAAAATATGGTTTTTATTCAGGGGTGTTGAGTAATGAGGCACTCGACAGGATTGCAGAACTGTGTTACGAACACAACGACCTGCGCTTTGGGATATATTTAATGAAGCTCGCTGGCCTGAAGGCAGAGGAGGAAGCGAGCAGAAAAATAGAGCCAAGACACGTTGAAGCAGTTTACGAGAACAGCAGAAAAGTCTTCCTGAGAAAAAGCATTCAGGCTCTTGATGATAGGGAGAGGGCTCTTCTCAGGCTGGCGTATTCATCAGATGAGATGACGACGGGAGAACTGTACAGGCAGTTCAGGGAAATCAGTGGTGTTGGCTACACCAAATTTTACGAGATTCTTTCAAAGCTTGAAAACATAAGGCTGATTGACACGAGGTTCGAGCAGAGGGGCGGGAGAACGAGAATTATTGAAAAGAGATATGACCCCTCCCTCGTTCTTGATGCTCTGAAAGGGTTTTAGTTTTTAAGGCAATACTGCATGAAAAGCAAAAAAATTAATTAGACGAGGCTGGCAAAAGAGGGTAGCCATGAAGCACCTGCTATCGATCTCAGACTTAAGCCCGGAAGAACTATCAGAAATTCTTGAACTTGCAGAAAAACTCAAGACCGAGAGATACAAGGGTGTGATTACGGACTATCTCAAGAACAGAAGTCTGGCCATGATATTCGAGCTTCCTTCAACAAGGACGAGAGTCTCATTTGAGGTGGCAATGACTGATTTGGGTGGGCACGCTCTAAATCTGAGCTGGAATGAGCTCCAGCTTGGCAGGGGTGAACCTATCAAGGATACGGCCAGAGTCCTTTCGAGGTACGTTCATGCCGTTATGATGAGAGTCAGAAACCATTCCACACTCGAGGAATTTGCCTCATATTCATCAGTTCCTGTCATTAACGGTCTCAGCAATCTGGAGCACCCGTGTCAGGTCATTTCAGACCTTCTGACAATTAAGGAATACAAAGGAAGTCTGGAAGACGTGAACATTGCATGGGTCGGTGATGGAAATAACGTGTGCAACTCGCTGATTCTTGCAACCGCCCTCATGGACATGGGGATCGTTGTTTCCACTCCTCCAAAATATGAGCCGGACAAGAGCATTATTAAAAGGGCAAAAGAGTTGAAGGCAAGGTTGAACTTTGAACCCAATCCGATGAGGGCTGTAAAGGATGCGGACGTAATCTACACCGATGTGTGGGTTTCAATGGGGCAGGAAGAGGAGAAGGAGAGAAGACTTGAAGACCTTGGCCCCTATCAGATTAACAGGAGATTGATTGATGCAGCAAAGGAGGACGTGATAGTCATGCACTGTTTGCCAGCGCACAGGGGAGAGGAAATAACGGATGAAGTCATGGAGGGTGCAAGCTCCGTTATTTTTGATCAGGCGGAGAACAGGCTTCATGCCCAGAAGGCAATACTTTTGAAATTGATAGGCGGTGAAAATGAGTAGCTGGGAGGCTGTAGTTGATAGGATAACGTCCTTCATACAGGAATGCGTCAAAAAGGCGGGAGCGAGGGGGGTGGTGATAGGCGTCAGCGGGGGAATTGACAGTGCCTGCGTTGCAAAGCTTTCTACCATGGCTCTCGGTAAAGATTCTGTCCTTGGCCTGATAATGCCGGAGAAAGATGTGACTCCCCCGCAGGATGTCGAAGACGCTGTCAGCTTCTGCAATGGACTGGGGATAAGGTACAAGGTTTTGGAGATAAATCCGCTCGTTGATGCTTTTGTCTCAGTACTTGGTGATAAACCAGAAATAGCCGTTGCAAACCTGAAGCCGAGAATCAGGATGACACTGCTTTACTTCCACGCAAACTCTGAACGGCTGCTCGTCGCCGGGACGGGGAACAGGAGTGAGCTCATGGTGGGCTACTTCACCAAGTACGGAGATGGTGGCGTTGACATTCTGCCGATAGGGGATCTCTACAAGACAGAGGTTTTCCAGCTCGCAAGACATATAGGAATCCCCGACTCCCTAATCTCAAAGAAACCAAGTGCAAGGCTCTGGAAAGGTCAGACAGACGAGGAAGAGCTGGGCATCAGCTATGAAAGGATAGATGCAGTGCTCAAAGCGATGGAAGAGGGCAAGACTGCTGGGATCAGGAGAGAAGATTTAGACATCGTAGCTGAAATGGTTGAGAGAAGCAGACACAAGAGAGAGCTTCCACCTGTGGCCAGTGTGAGGGATTTAGTTTAAATTCGTCGATGGATGTCAATGAAGTGTATAGTAACAAGCTGGGGATATATGGATTCCCTGTGCAGCAGGGTAGCGGAGGAGATAAGAGAAGATGGATTTTCTCCTGATGCAGTTCTCGCCCTTGCAAAAGGAGGGTGGTTTGCAGGGAATGTCCTGTGCGACCTTCTTGGTATTCCGGAACTTATAAGCGTTAGAGTAAGGCACTATGCGGGAATAAAGGAGAAAGAACTGGAGGTCAGTGACTTTGGAGATCTAACAGGCAAGAGAGTGTTGATTGTCGATGATGTGGCCAACACCGGCAGGAGTATGAGCACGGCAAAGCTATATGCAGAGGAGAGAGGGGCAGAGGAGGTCAGGACTGCTGTACTTCAGCTTATACATACGTCATCATTTGCCCCCGACTACTTCGGCGACTATGTCGTTGAAGATGCGTGGATAATTTTTCCGTGGAATTTCTACGAGGACATGATGGATATAGTCAGCAGGGTTCTTTATAGAGAGATGGGTGAGTGGGAGATAAAATGGAAGCTCTATGAGAGATTTAGCATCGACCCAATAGCTCTGGAAATTGCCCAGCCCGGAAAGTTTAAAAACGTCCTTGTGGAAATGGAAAGAAGGGGTATTACCAAGCGGGTCGAAAGAGGGGGTAAGGAATTCTGGAAACTGTCAGGAAATTAGATCGAGTGCTGCCTTTTGTGCATCCTCCATTATCTCCTCTTCTCCTTCAACAATTCCATTCTCCATAACTACTTTCCCGTCGATTATTACAGTATCACAGGTTCCATTTGTAGAGTAAACGATATCCGCTATCAAGTTGTGTCCCGGAGTGAGGCAGGGTTTTTTGAGGTCAAGTATCACAAGATCCGCAAGATAACCGGGTTCTACCAATCCTGCTTTTACTCCTAATGCTTTTGCCCCGTTAACAGTTGCAATCTCAAAAGCTTCTTTGGCGTTGAGCAGCGTCGGATCATTGTAGTGATACTTCTGGAGAAGAGCTGCGAACTTCATTTCCTCGAACATATTCAGGTTGTTGTTGCTTGCAGCACCGTCAGTGCCAAGTGTGACGTTTAGTTTGCTCTTCTTCATTGCAGAGTAGTCCAATGTACTTCCAACACACAGCTTCATGTTGCTCACAGGACAGTGGCTAATGCTCACTTTCCTTTCTGCCATCAGTTCAATCTCGCTTTCACTCAACCATACGCAGTGGGCAGCTATTAACCTTCTGTTGAGGAAACCGATTTCATCCAGAGCTTTAACAATACTTCTGCCATTCTTCTTTCTGAATTCCTCGATTTCTTCCTTTGTTTCTGCAAGATGGAAATGAATGAGAGCATCGTAATTCCTGGCAAGTTCAGCTGATGCTTTCAGTCCCTTCAGACTGACAGTGTAGGGTGCATGAGGGCCTACAGCCGGAATCACGTTCTTGAAGTTTTTCAGCTTCTTCAGGTCTTCCTCAACTCTTTTCAGGTTTTCCTCGAGTCTCTGCTCGTCGAAGAAGTCGAAGAATGCTGAAGATATGCAGGCTCTCATTCCCATCTCTTCCACGGCCCTTGCAATTGATTCCACCTCGAAGTACATGTCGTTGAATGCTGTGGTTCCTGATTTTATCATCTCAAGACATGCGAGCTTCGTCCCGCAGTAAATGTGGTCAGGCTTAAGCTTCTTTTCCAGAGGCCATATCTTCTCCTGCAACCACTCCATTAGAGGCATATCATCTGCATAACCCCTGAATAAAACCATTGCAGCATGTGTGTGGGTGTTGATGAGCCCGGGGATTACGGCTTTTCCCTTTCCATCAATCACAACATCATGCTTTCCATTTTTTACATCGCCAACATCCACGATTCTATTTCCCTCAATATAGACGTCTCCTTCAGTGGCTTTTCCTGCATCGACTATTTTTGCCTTCTTTATCAATACACTCATCCCATATCACCCTGACAGCTTCCTCAATAACCTTCAAACAAATCTCTGCGTTTTTTCCTGCTCTCTTTCTAATTTCCTCATAATCCACAATCTCGTTTTTAATTCCGTGCGCATAGTTATCCATCGTGCAGATTGCAGCATATCTGAGTCCGAACTCCTTTGCAACCGTTGCTTCCGATGCAGCAGTCATTCCAACGCAGTCAGCCCAGTTTTTGATGACACTCACTTCAGCCTTCGTTTCCAGCCTTGGCCCCCTGCTCTGGAAGTAGACCCCTTTTTCGAGAACGTTAACAGCATGCTTTTTTGCACACCTGATGAGAATTTTCCTGATCTCTTCATCAAATCCTGGCGTTATGTGTACAAGTTTATCCCGGAATGCGGTTGCACCACTGAAAAAGTCTATGTAATCATGGGGTATAATCAAAGCCGGAAGCTTCACTTCTTCTTTCAGACATCCGACCGAATTCATCCCTACAATATGGCTAATTCCAAGTTTCTTCAGTGCATAGAAATTGGCTGCATGGTTTATCGCATGTGGAGGTTTGTTCTGCTTTTTTCCATGCCTCTGTATCAGTGTCACCTCTATGCTGTTGATACTGCCAAGCTCCACCTCCGCAACGCCATACGGTGTTCTGAGCACTTTTTCCCTTACATCGTGAAGCACATCAATCTCTAGTATGTTTGTCCCGCCTACAATACCTATACGCAACACGCATATTCTCACTTCTAAAGAATAAATCTTTTGCCGTACTGCAGGATATTGTGCTGGTGCGGAGAATAAGGTAGTGAATAAAATAGAAAAGTTTTAAACCTTCGAAATATCCATCCGCTATGAACCTGATTTTGTTAGGTCCACCCGGATCCGGAAAGGGGACACAGGCAAAGTTCATCGTGGAAAAATATGGAATTCCCCAGATTTCAACCGGAGATATGCTGAGAGAGGCTGTGGCAAAAGGAACGGAACTCGGAAAGAAAGCAAAGGAGTATATGGACGCTGGTAAGCTTGTACCTGACGAGGTCGTTATAGGCATAGTCAGAGAGAGGCTCAAACAGTCAGACTGCGACAAGGGCTTCATTCTCGACGGTTTTCCGAGGACGATTGCTCAGGCGGAAGCTCTGGATAGGATACTCGATGAGCTTGGAAAGAGAATTGATGCCGTGATTAACATCCAGGTTCCCGAGGAAGAGGTTGTAAAAAGAATTGTCAACCGCAGAAGCTGTATGAAATGCGGGGCGGTATATCACCTTATCTACAAGCCACCGAAAGAAGAGGGCAAGTGTGACAAGTGTGGCGGAGAACTCTACCAAAGAGATGATGACAGGGAGGACACGGTAAGGGCGAGATACAAGGTCTACAGGGAGCAGACTGAACCACTTGTCGACTACTACCAGAAGAAAGGTCTTGTTCACGACATCAACGGAACAAAGAGCATAGATGATGTGTTCAAGGATATAGATGAGGTTCTGGCGAAGATCAAGGTATAATCTCTACGCTCTCTTTTTTCTTTTCTCCTGTAATCCACTCGATTATTTTATCTACCACTGCCTTCTCCTGCCTGAGCTTATGACCTCCGCCGATGACCTTTAAGAGCTTTTTCGGACTTTTTGCGAAACGGAATAATTTTTCTGAACTTTCGAGCGGTACTACATCGTCTTTGGTTCCGTGAACAAGCAACACATTTTTCACTTTCTCTATCCACCTCAGGGGCTCGAACTCCATCATGTCCTCCTTTAGCCCCATCACGAAGCTGCTGAAGTCTCCTACTCTGAGTGTTCCTCTCGTCTTTGCGTTGGCATGCACCTCCTGAAGTATTTTCAAAGAAAGCACATCAAAACAGCAGGGAGTGGCAACAAGAGTGACGCTTCTTACATTTCTCAGATTTGCAGCAGTATAAACTGCCGGAACCCCGCCCATACTGAAAGCAACGATATCAACATGAGAGAAGCTGCCCGCAATATTGATCAGGTCTTCGACCCATCTTCGCAGACTGAACTCCTTTCTGCTGAGTCCGCAGCCAGAGAAGTCAAATATAACCGGCGTAAAATATCTCGCAAAATATCTTGCAAGTTTGTCATAGCCCTTTTCAACAACAGAGCCCGGTTCAGCAGGCAATCCATGGCAGAGCAAAACTGTGTTTTCGACGTATATTCTTGCAAAGTTGCCCGAAATATTTATATCCAGAAACATAAAATGTCAGGATTTAAGGCCTGCAAGCTTCTCCAGCTCTACAAGGTCTTTCTCGATGCGATTTATTTCTTCCCTCTTCTTTTCAACAAGTTCTGAAACAATCTCCTTTAAATCAAGCGTGAGCTTGTAGCTCTTGAGGGGTCTCCCCTTCCCCTTTTTCTTAAGTTCTCTCTCTTTAACCCAGCCCCATTCCTTGAGTTCTTTCATTGCAAGACTGACTTCCGGCTGTCTCAGATTTGCCGCTCTTTCAATATCTCTCGATATTGCCTCACCACTTTTAGAAAGGAATACAACAACCTTGGCGATATTCTTATTGAGACCTGTCTCAGAGAGCAGCCTGACTATTTTTTCTTCCTTCTCTGTCAGTTCCTCAACCATCATAAACACCCCTAATTCTGAGCGTAATGTAGTTATACTGAACACTATATAAATTTTTTTCCATTTAGCTATTTATCTAATAGAGGCTCATTGTGTTATTCCAACCCTATTTTATAAGGCCGGAGTAGCAAAAGATTTAATATCTTCTGCTCAACTTTTGCCTGAACCATACATAAGGCCGAGGTAGCCTAGCGGGTTGGGGCGCTCGACTCATAATCGAGAGGTCGGGGGTTCGAATCCCCCCCTCGGCAGCTCTATTCCCCCTTGCTTTTATAGTCTAAGACAAAACTGAGGGCACCATTGGGGCAGGAGCTGACGCATGTCAGACATCTTATGCATGCGTACAGGACACTCGGATTTGCATCTCCGGCAATATCAAACACTCCAACAGGACACTTCAGACGACATGTGTTGCAGTGCTTGCATCTGTCTTCGTCCCTCCGGATTTTAAAGAAGCTGATTCTGTTCATCAGACCTATGGGGAGTGAGAACGGACAGCCTGTTCTGCAGTGGTATCTTGGTCTCCTCTTCCTCGTTGCCATACCCCAGAACTCATAGACAGTTCCCAGAGGGCAGACCCAGCTACAAAAAGCACGGCCAACAGCAAGCGATGAAAGAAGAGACCCAAGCAAGAAGTAGAGCAGTGCTCCTTTCCAGAATAAAAAGGGCACAAGAAACAGAAAAAGAACCTGGGAAGCTCTTCTGAATGTTCTGATTTCCATGTTTTCACTCTGTTCTAAAGTAAATTTTCAATTAGTGCTTGAGCATTTTTATTAAGCACCTGATGTCCCTAACCGGGCTCTCAATACTCCTTCTCTCAATGGATAAAACCTTCGGAAGTTCAAGAAGTGCAGTGAGTTTTTTGTCTTTCTGAACGGCTTCAACAAACTTGTACTCTTCTTCAATCCACTGGAAGTTCTCCAGTACTCTGGATTCGTACTTGTGCAGTTCATTGTCAACCAGACATTCGTAGAGTATCCTTGCAGATTCTAAGGCCGGAACATTGCCCTCTCCAAAACCACTAACGCAGCCTATTGATTCCCCAACTCCCACAATGTTTCCGCTCACAAACGGTCTGCACTTTGATGGTGGCAGCAGTCTTATTTTTGCCCTGCACCCGCATATTCTGTCACCCTCTTTAAATCCATACTCCTGCCTGAGCATCTTTATCAGCTCAATGGCCCTCATCTCAGTTGTATCCCCTGCCCCCACATGCCATTTGCTGCCACCCAGGGGGAACGCCCACGCATAGCCAGTCTTTCTTGCATATACGTATATATTCTCCTCAGCATTGTGCTCCTCAACAGTCTGAAGTGTCGGGTAGAGCCGGTCTTTATCGATTTCTGGAAGTAAAGCTCTGTTGTGTCCGGTGGCATCCACGTAAAGGTCAGCCCTAATATCTCTGAACTCTATCTGCCCCCATAAATCCTCAAGCAATTTCTTCTTATCAAAAATCACAACGTTCTTGTTCTTGATTCTGAATCCGTTCGCCACAATACACTCCGGCCTTGACACAACGTACTCGTCCAGATCTAATCCTATTTTCCTGTACAGTTCTTTTGCCTCACTGTAAGTTACCCCCCATGCGCACCTGCAATCAGGCTTGCGCCTCACGTCTTTGATGTAGACATCGAAGCCGCTAAGGAGAAAGTATAAGTACGTCCCGGCAACTCCAGCACCACATATCTGGATTCTCACAGTTCCACCCTCCTAAGCTTTTGCAGCCACTCATCTTAACCTTTAGCATTTACTCTCCAAGAAAGCACCGATGGTAAAAAATACCCAACATTTTTATTTCCTTGCGATCAGCCTGACAGCGTGAAAATAGAGAGACCGAGAGGAACGAGAGATTTTCTGCCAGATGAGATCAGAAAAAGAAGGGCAATCGAGACAGTGATGAGAAAAATTGCAGAAAGCTACGGCTATGGAGAGATAGCAACTCCTGTATTCGAGCACCTTGAGCTCTTCACAACCAAATCCGGAGAGGGGATAGTCAAAGAAATCTATGCTTTCAGAGACAAAAGTGGTCGAGAGCTTGCTCTTCGCCCCGAGCTTACAGCTCCCGTCATGCGTCTCTTTGTAAACGAGTGTAGTGTGATGCCCCGTCCCCTGCGCTTCTACTATTTTGCCAACTGCTTTCGCTACGAGAGGCCACAGAAGGGCAGATACAGAGAATTCTGGCAGTTTGGCGTTGAGCTTATAGGTTCCTCCTCACATCTTGCCGATGCGGAAGTCATATCGCTTGCGTACAGAATCCTGAATGAATTAGGCCTCGATTTTGAGCTGCACATAGGCCATGTCGGTGTTCTCAGGTATCTACTGAGACACCTTGAGGAAGAAAAGGCTGCAAAAATTATGAGACTCATCGACAAAAGGGATACTGATGGCCTCACAGTATATCTGGATGAGATCGGGGCTCCACATGAGCTTGCAGATAGAGTCTTTTCCCTCATAGATCTCTCAGGTGGCAGAGAAGTGCTTGGAGATGCCTCGAAGATAGTGAAGTTCGACACAACATATATGGAGAAGCTGTGTGACGTACTCGACTCCCTTGAAATAAACTACACAATTAACCTTGGAACTGTAAGGGGGCTTGATTACTATACGGGTGTTGTTTTCGAAGCTTATGCAAAGCACGGCTTAGGAGCTGAGAAGCAGATATGCGGAGGTGGGAGCTATAGACTTGCCCATCTCTTCGGTGGAGAAGATATACAATCAACTGGTTTTGCTCTTGGCTTCGACAGAATTGCCGAGATATGTGACCTGACAACTCCAGAAAAACCATTAGTTGCTGTGGCGAGCATTGGTTTTGAAAAAGAGGCTTGCAAGCTTGCAGACTCGTTGAGGAGACATGGAATCTGCGCAGTTACTGATGTTATGGAGAGAAGCCTGAAAAGACAGTTAAGTTTTGCAAATGATGTAAATGCAAGATTTGCTGTGATAGTGGGTAAGAGAGAGATCGAATCAGGAAAGTACACTCTCAAGGATATGGAAACAGGCGAAAGTATGCAACTTGAGTTTGAAGAGCTTCTGGATTACTTCAGGAGTTCAGGACTTTGTCCATAAAGTTTTTATTTCCTTGCCCTTCAGCATGGCAGCAAAGTTTTATATACCCTTCAGCAATAGCCGGAAAAAGGTAGAAGAATGGAGGATGGTGAAAATGGCTAAGGAGAAGGAGCACATTAACGTTGCCATGATTGGACATGTAGACCACGGGAAGTCCACTCTAATCGGCAGGTTGCTCTACGAGGCAGGAGAGATCCCAGAACACATAATCGAGAAATACAGAAAAGAAGCCCAAGAAAAAGGTAAAGCTACGTTCGAGTTTGCATGGGTTATGGACAGGCTGAAGGAAGAGAGGGAGAGAGGCATCACCATTGATGTTGCCCACAGAAAGTTCAACACCCAGAAGTACGAGGTTACGATCGTTGACTGCCCGGGGCACAGAGACTTTATTAAGAATATGATTACCGGAGCATCACAGGCTGATGCTGCCATTCTCGTTGTTGATGCTCATGATGGAGTGCAGGCACAGACGAAGGAGCATGTATTCCTCGCAAGAACGCTCGGTATCAACCAGATGATTGTGGCAATAAACAAAATGGACAGGGTAAACTATGACCAGAAAAGATACGAAGAGGTAAAAGAGGAGGTATCAAAGATTCTCAAGATGGTTGGTTACAAAGTTGATGAAATACCGTTTATCCCGACTTCCGCTTACTATGGAGATAACGTGCTTAAGAGGAGTGAAAAGACGCCATGGTATAAAGGCCCATTATTCTTTGAGGCGCTTGATGTACTTAAGCCGCCCGAAAAACCTGTTGACAAGCCGCTCAGGATTCCTGTGCAGGACGTATATTCCATCAGCGGTGTTGGAACTGTTCCCGTTGGCAGAGTTGAGACAGGAGTTCTCAGAGTCGGTGATAAGGTGGTATTCGAGCCCCCTGGCGTGAGTGGAGAAGTGAAGAGCATTGAAATGCATCATGAGCCTCTCAAAGAGGCCTATCCGGGAGACAACATCGGCTGGAATGTACGTGGCGTAAGCAAGAATGATATAAGGCGTGGAGATGTCTGCGGACACTCTGACACACCACCGACAGTTGCAAGAGATTTCACAGCTCAGATAATTGTTCTTCAGCATCCCACAGCAATAACGATTGGGTACACACCTGTAATACATGCTCACACCGCTCAGGTTGCGTGTAAGTTCACCGAACTGATGAAGAAGCTCGACCCGAGAACAGGACAGGCCAAGGAAGACAACCCGCAGTTCCTGAAGACCGGAGATGCTGCAATTGTAAAGCTCGAGCCAACAAGGCCTATGGTAATAGAGAAGGTCAAGGAGATCCCACCACTTGGCAGATTTGCCGTCAGAGATATGGGAATGACGGTGGCGGCAGGAATGGTTCTTGACATCACACCGAGAAAATAATTCTCTTAATTTTTATCTGGTGTATAAAATGGCAATAAAAGGCTACAGGGCAAGAATCAGGCTTTCTGGATTGAATCCAGCAGATCTTGATAGGATATGCGGGCAGATAAAAGAGATAGCAACAAAAACGGGCGTGGAAATTAGAGGGCCAGTTCCACTGCCAACGAAGAGACTTGTCGTTCCTGTAAGGAAAGCACCGGACGGGGAAGGAAGCGAGACATGGGATCACTGGGAGATGCGGGTTCATAAAAGGTTGATAGATATTGCAGCAGATGAGAGGGCATTGAGACAGATAATGAGAGTGCAAGTTCCCAAGGATGTCAATATCGAGATAGTGCTTGAGAGCTAACTTCTTAACACCCAGATTTCTGGGGTTTTATGCCTCTTAAAATTACTTTTCTCGGTACGGCTGGTACAGTCCCAAGTGTCGAGCGGAACCCCTCGGCAATTTTCATCCAGCTTGGCTCGATCAGACTGCTTTTTGACTGCGGAGAGGGCACACAGAGACAGATGATGATTGCAAAGACGGGTTTTAAAATAGATGCCGTGTTCATAACCCACCTGCACACAGACCACTTCATAGGCCTTTTTGGCCTGCTTGAAACAATGTCACTCAACGAGAGGAAAAAGAGACTTGCTGTGTATTCTCCTCAGGCCAGATTTGTGGCCTCCCTGCTCAGGGCTTTCGGCTATCAGGAACTCAACTATCCGGTAGAGGTTATTGAGCTTACGGATGGAGATGAGGTCACGTTTGAGGGGTTTAAAGTTCTCGCTTTCAAAACAGAGCATCTCATCCCGAGCCTCGGGTACGCAATAATCGAGAAAAAAAGACCGGGAAAGTTCTACAGAGAGAGAGCAGAAGAGCTCGGAATCCCCCCCGGCCCTCTCCGTGCGAAGCTTGTTAAGGGAGAGAGCATAGAACTAAATGGCAGGGTGATAACACCGGATATGGTTGTAGGAAAAGCAAGACCGGGAAGAAAGGTTGTTTACACCGGCGATACAAGACCGTGCATGCGTACGATAGAAATTGCAGAAAACGCTGATGTTCTGATACATGATGCCGCTTTTACCTCCGATCTCCAGAAATGGGCAGAAGAGACCATGCACTCAACAGCAAGAGAGGCTGCAGAAGTTGCAAAGACTGCCAGAGTTCGCAAGCTCATCCTCACACACATAAGCGCCAGATATTCAAAAGATGCTACTCCTCTACTCGAAGAGGCAAAAAAAGTCTTCAAAGATACAGTTGTCGCAGAAGATTTCACGATGCTGGAGGTTAAGTTCAAAGAGTAATTTTTCCAAAAACTTAAAGAACTGTCATAATCCACAGTATTTATGAGACTGAGGGTGAAAATTATCCCTTTAAAGCTGGAACATTCATCAGTTATTCTGAATCCCGAGGATGCTGCTGAACTGGGTATAATTGTTGGAGACAGATTGAAGGTTGTTTGGAAGAGGCGATACTGCGTAGCTGATGTTCAGGTGGCTACAGGTATTATAGAGAAGGGAGAAATTGGCGTCTGTACAACTGTTGGCCCATGCGAGGTTGAAATTCCAGAAGGTGTTGAGGTTGAGGTTTATACCATTGCAAAGCCGAACTCAGTGGAATACATAAGAAAAAAGATGAATGGAGAGAAGCTGACCAAAGATGAAATCTACTCAATCGTCCGTGACATCAGCACGAACATGCTGAACGAGGTTGAACTCTCAGCCTTTGTCATGGCAAACTATCTGGTAGGTATGGACATGGGTGAGATAGAGAACCTCACAAGAGCGATGGCCGATACAGGAGAGACCCTCAGCTTCGAACGGGGAACAATTGTGGATACACACAGCGTTAGCGGAGTCCCTGGAAATAAGATATCACTTGTCATCGTTCCACTTATAGCCGCAACCGGTCTGATAATTCCCAAAATATCATCAAAGGCGATGGCCTATGCCAGTGGTACTGCAGACACAATGGAGGTTTTTGCAAACGTAAATCTCAGCGTAGAGGAGATTCGCGAAATAGCGGAGAGGGTTGGAGGGGCGATAGCATGGAGCGGAAATACATATATCACGCCAGCAGATAACAGGATATCAAGAGTAAAACATCCGCTGTCAATCGATCCAAAACCTCATCTCCTCTCCAGCGTTATAGCAAAAAAGGAGCTGCTGGAATTCAGTATCTTGCAATAGATATCCCTGTTGAATCTCCTCGTCTTCCAACCCACGAAGTTGGAAGAGAACTTGCCAGCGATTTTACCGAGCTCGGAAGAGGAATGGGGCTCAATGTAGCGTGTATCCTGACATATGGTGGACAGCCTATTGGCAGGGCAGTTGGCCCGGCTCTTGAAGCAAGAGAGGCCCTATCTGCATTAATAGACTTGAAACTATCACCAAAAACTCTTGTCGAAAAATCAGTTGGCGTTGCAGGAGTACTCCTCGAAATGACAGGCAAAGCCATCAATGGAGCACAGTACGCCAGAGAAATACTCGAATCAGGAAAAGCACTGGAAAAATTCAAAGAAATCATCGAAGCACAGGGTGGAAATCCAGATATAAAGCCAGAAGACATCCCAGTTGGAGAAATAACTCATACGATATCATCCCAGACCGAGGGTTCGGTTTCTCGCATACTTAACGACAGAATGATAAAAATTGCAAGGGCTGCTGGTGCTCCAAAGGATAAGGGAGCTGGGATTGTGCTCCACAAGAAGATGGGAAAATATGTAAAAGTAGGAGAGCCTCTTTTCACAATTTACGCCGAGAAGGACTGGAAGCTCGACAGAGCAATTGAGGCAGCAACGAGAGAGCCGCCATTCGTCGTTTCGGGAATAATACTCGAAAGATTTCCCGTTACGAAGTACATTTAATGAGGTTTCCCAGCCTGTCAATTGCTTTGCAGATATTCTGTCTTGAAGTAGCGTAGCTGAGCCTGATCCACGTGCTGAATGCCTTTCCAAACGCACTTCCAGGTGTTGCAGCGACGTATTCTTTCTCAAGAAGCTCCTGACAGAACGTCATGGAATCTCTTCCAACATCAACGAACATGTAGAACGCTCCCTCCGGTGGAGCATATCTCAACCCCATTTCATCCAGTCCCTCCCTCAGTATATCCCTCCTTACCCTGAATTCTGCAACCATCTCTTCAACACATTTCTGATCGCCTTTGAATGCTGCAACGCCCGCATACTGTACGAAGGAGGTTGGATGGCTGACGGAATGCGATTGAATGCGTAGCATGTGCTTTGTTATCTCCTCTGGAGCTATCGCAAACCCGAGACGCCAGCCCGTCATTGCATACGTCTTCGAGAAACCGTTTATGAGTATCGTTCTTTCCTGCATTCCGTCAAATCTCGCTATGCTTGTGAATTCCCCCTCAAAGACTATTCTGTCGTATATCTCATCCGAAAGAACGAGAACGTTGTTATCGATTGCTATATCCCTGACCTTTTTTAGAAACTCTTTCGGATAAACTACTCCAAGAGGGTTGCTGGGGGAGTTTACAACTATCATCTTTGTTTTGCTTGTTACGTAGTCCTCAATTGGCGCATCTTCAAAGCCTTCGTTGTGTGGAACCCACACCACTCTTCCATCTGCCATCTGAACGCAGGGCTCGTAGCTAACCCACGAGGGGTCGAGGAGAATTACCTCATCACCCTCTTCGATGGTAGCCATTATTGCCTCAAAGATTGCGTACTTTGCGCCCGGTGTCACTATGACGTTCTCAACGCCTGCATCCATTCCTCTCTGCCTTGCCCAGTCAATTATAGCATCAACAAGCTCTGGAATTCCCCTCGTTGGAGTGTAGAAAGTCCTTCCCTCATTTAATGCTTCAATGGCAGCATCTATTATATGCTTTGGAGTGATGAAATCGGGCTCGCCAACACTCATGTCTATTACGGGCTTTCCCTGCTTAGCAAGCTCTTTCGCTTTGGAAGAAATAGAAAGTGTAGCAGAAGGCTGAATTGACTTAGCCCTTCTGCTCATCATACTCCCTTAGCCTCCTGACGAGCTTGATTGCTGCCTCAACTGCACGCTTTGCATACTCAATTCTCTGCTGGGCCGCAATCCTTCCCATACCCGGCCCGGATATGCCAAGGGAGACTGGTTTGTTGTGCTCTAAACTTAAATCCATGATTTTTCTTGCAGCATGCTGGGCAACAACCTCATCGTGCTCCGTCTCGCCCTCTATCACGCATCCGAGAGCTACGACAGCATCCACGTTTCCCTTCTCCAGTATCCTCTTGACACCAATGGGTATGTCAAACGCCCCGGGCACCCTTATGGTGTCCGTTATCTCTGCCCCGAGGAACTCAGCGTGCTCTCTTGCAAGAACTTCCATCATGTAGGTTATGTCCCTGTTGAACTCAGAAACTACAAGCCCGAGCTTGACCTTCATGCTTTC
Organism: Archaeoglobales archaeon; assembly: GCA_029984855.1. GTDB lineage: Archaea > Halobacteriota > Archaeoglobi > Archaeoglobales > Archaeoglobaceae > Archaeoglobus_C. The sequence goes on from JARQZL010000101.1 coordinate 59,703, forward strand.
ACCTTCCCCGAAAAGAAACCAAGGGTTTAATAATATTTGGGTAACATGATCCGAGAAGTGAATTTTGAAATCATTGTTGAGATATAAATATTCGCAAAACGCTATAGACGCCATAGCATCGTAGAGAGGGGAAAATAAAGAATTGACAGAGGCAACCTTTTTATATCCTCTTACTGAAAAAAGAGCATGGTAATAGGCGTTACCATGGTGAACGTTTCTCCGGGGAGGGAGAAAGACGTCTATGTCAGTATAAAGGAAATGAAGTACGTCAGGGATATATACCATGTCTTTGGAGAATTTGATTTCGTTGTAATAATCCAGGCAGACAGCCTGTCCGAACTGAACAAAACAGTTGACGAAATAAGAAGCGTGGACGGCGTTACAAAAACTCAAACCGTAGTTGGAGCAGAAATTTAGCATGAGGGCCGAAGAACTGGCCAGAAAGCAGAAGGAAATAAGCATAGCTGAATTTTTTGAAAAGAACAAGCACATTCTGGGTTACTCCAATCCAGCAAAGGCCATCATCACGTGCGTAAAAGAGGCAGTTGACAACAGTCTTGATGCATGCGAGGATGCGGGGATTTTGCCTGACATATTCGTAAAAATAGATAGAGTTGATAAACATTACAGAATAACGGTGGAGGACAACGGGCCCGGCATAGTGAGGGAGCAGATTCCGAGGGTTTTTGGCAAGCTCCTCTACGGTTCACGATTCCATGCAATAAGGCAGAGCAGAGGGCAGCAGGGTATTGGAATATCCGCCGCTGTCCTCTATGCCCAGCTCACAACAGGAAAACCTGCTGTCGTCACCTCAAAAACTTCCCCAAAAAGTAAGGCTGTAAGAATGGAGATTTTCATAAACACGAGAAAGAACGAGCCAGAAATTATAAGAGAGGAAGAGTACGACTGGTACGTTTCAAGCGGGACACGCATCGAGATAGAGATCGCTGGCAGCTATGCAAGAGAGAGGAAGCAGAGCGTTTACGAGTATCTGAGAGAGACATCAGTTGTCAATCCCCATGCAAAGATAACCTTCGTTGATCCGGATGGAGAAATCTTTGAATTCCGCCGTTTGAGCGAAGAATTGCCTCCCCCACCAAAAGAGATCAAACCGCATCCCCATGGCATGGAGATAGGGCAGCTCATGGCGATGCTTCGATATACAAAGGCGAAAAATCTCAAAGATTTCCTTAAAAGCGAGTTTGTCAGAGTTGGAGATAAAACAACAAGCGAAGTACTTGAAAAAGCAGGTCTGAATCCAAAAGCGAAACCTCAGGAGCTTGAGAGAGATGAAGCTGCAAAGCTTTTGAATGCTTTCAGGGAAACTGACTTTCTTCCCCCTCCGACTGATTGCCTATCGCCAATAGGCGAGTCGCTCATAATGAAAAGTCTGATGGCCAGGTACAGGCCGGAGTGGGTATACGCTACAACAAGGAAACCAAGCGTTTATTCAGGCCATCCATTCCTTGTAGAGGTGGGAATTGCCTACGGTGGAGAGATAAAGGAGGACAGAGTCACCCTCCTCAGGTATGCAAACAAAATACCCCTTCTCTACCAGCAGGGAGGGTGCGCTTTAACAAAAGCAGTTGAGACCGTAAACTGGAAGAGCTACGGACTGCAGCAGTCGAGAGATGAGCTACCCGTAGGGAGAGCTGTAATTCTCACCCACATCGCCTCAACAAACATACCCTACACTTCAGAATCGAAGGAGGCAGTTGCGGCAATTCCAGAAATAACTGATGAAGTGAGGCTTGCTCTTCAGGAGGCAGGGAGAAAGCTGAGAGAATATCTGGAAAGAAAAGAAAGGGCGATTAAAAAGAAGAAGAAGGAAGACGTTCTCAACAAGATACTCCCGCTCCTTGCCAGAAAGCTGTGTGAAATCCTTGAGAAGGATGAAATTGATGTTGACAGGGTTGTTGCGAGAATTATGGGAAACCTGCATGTGAAGAGAGAAGTAGCAGAGGAGGATGGCGTTGCCAGCGTTATACTCAGGATATTCAACTTCACAAAAGCAAGAAGGGAGTTGAAAGTTTTCGAGATGTGCAGCGGAGGTGTTGAAGCTGAAGGGGCCAAGGTATCCCAGTCTTCGTACGCAACAGTTCAGTGGGATGTCGCACTCAACCCCGGAGAAAGTATCGAGATAAACTACAGAGTTAGGGGCAGAATAATAAACAAAAAGCCTTTCGTCAGCGGAGTAGATGCAGAACTTTTGAGTGGGGCCGAGCCGTTTGGTCTGTAGGGATCGGGTTTGGTGGTTTTAAGAGTTCAGGGGCTCAATCTCAGGAACTTACACGTGAGTTCGAGAATCAGCTCTGGAAGGCTGCAGACAAGCTGAGGAAGAAAGTGGAAGTGCATCAGTATAAATACATTATTCTTGGATTGATATTTCTGCGTTATCTTTCCTACGCCTTCTATGAGAGGAGAGAAGAGTTAAAAAAGTTGTTTCCAGATGAAAAGGGTCTCTACACTCCAGTTTCAAGAAGGCAGAATGAGATGAGAGATGAACATATAGCAAGGATTGTGGAGAAGTTCAGACTTTTTGAGAATGGAGAGCTGGATAGGATAAACGAAGTGGGATTTGCCAAGGTTGCTACTATAGAGGAGATAGCGAAGAATGGTTATGTTCTCACTCCGGGAAGATATGTTGGTGTTAAGCTCGACTTAGATGATGAGAGCTTTGACGAGAAGATGAAGGTTTACAGTGAGGAGCTTTCAAAGCTGTTGAAAGAGGAGGTATTGACGAGAAAGGTTAAAGAAGTTCTGGATTCATTAGGATACAGGGTGTAGAATATGAAGCTTGATGAGGTTATCCAGAAAATCAAGGACAATGAAAAAATTCTGAAGGAAAAGTTTAAAATTGAAAGTATTGGGGTTTTTGGATCTCTTGCAAGAGAGGAGGAATTTGTCAATGACATCGATATAATAGTTGAATTTTCTGAGCCAATAGGCTGGGAAATAGTAGATTTGAAGGAATTCCTTGAAGAGCTACTTGGCATTAAAGTAGATATTGTTACAAAGAAGGCTGCAATGAGCAAACCTCTGCTGTGGAGATCGATAGAAAGGGAGATCGTGTATGTCTAAGAGGAGTCCTGAGTTATTCATTCAGGATATGCTTGAGGCATTGAGAAGATTGAGAGATACACGGAATCAATTAAAGATCCAGAGGATTTTAAGGAAAAAGATATTGTTGTTGATGCTGTTCTGAGAAATCTTAAAATTATTGGCGAGGCTGCAAGAAACATACCTGAAGAGATCAGATCAAAGTATTCTGAAATCCCGTGGAACAGAGTTGTTGGTTTGAGGAATGTTGTTATTCATGGCTACTTTG
>JARQZL010000102.1 GCA_029984855.1 Archaeoglobales archaeon
ACTGTAATTGCCACCATCAGTATAACGCCAATCACTGGGGACACTGCTTTCTCTTCTCTAACAAAACCTCTCCGGATCATGGGTTCACCTCCTCATTATAGTAATTAGGTAATGCTGGGTATATTTAAGCTTTCTGGTTAAGAACATGAGCAAATCCGAAAACTACAAAAAACAAGTAGAAACTAAAATTTAACTTTTTCGATTTTCGAACAGCCTGTCAGAGCGTGATGAATAAAAAACATATACGCAAGCAGTTATATCTTCAGCAGGCAGGGAAGAATGAAGATGGATGTTGAAGAGAAGGTCGGGATAGGCTGTTACATAACCTCGACACCGGGTATAGGTGGCAGGATTAAGGAGAACCCTGAAGACTTCTATGTTGAAGAAATAGCAAGGCTGAAGCTCAGTGATGAGGGAAAGTATACAATAATCAGAGTTCGAAAGACAAACTGGAATACGATGAATTTCGCGAGAATTCTCGCAAAAAAGCTTGGAATAAGCCAGAAGAGGATAGAATATGCAGGAACAAAGGACAAGAGAGCTGTAAGCGTTCAGTACTTCAGTATAAGCAATCTCAGCGAAGAAGATATAGAGAGGTTGAAGACCATCAGGATAAAAGATGCAGAAATCGAAATCATGGGAAAATCAAACAGAAGAATCGAACTCGGGGATCTGGTAGGCAATATGTTCAGGATAAGGGTTCATGGTGCAAGAAACGGGCAGATAATCCATCACACACTGAAAGAGCTGGACGAGAAAGGTGCACCAAACTTCTTCGGTTTGCAACGTTTTGGTATGAGATTTATAACTCATGAAGTTGGAATGCACATTCTCAGGAGAGACTACAGCAGTGCTTTCTGGACCTACGTGGCGAAGCCATTTGAAGGGGAAAGAGAGGATATTAAGGTAATAAGAGAAGAGCTCTGGAAAACGAGAGATTCAAAATTCGGGCTGAGAGAGCTACCAGCATACCTGAGATATGAGAGAATTCTGCTCCAGAGTTTAAGAGAAGGGAAGAGTGAAGAAAAAGCTTTGCTTTCACTGCCCAAAAATTTAAAGCTGATGTTTGTTCATGCATACCAGTCTTACGTCTTCAATCGCTTACTTTCATCAAGAATTAAAGAATTCGGAAACCTGAAAGAAGTGCTGGAAGGGGATACTGTTGATTTCATCTCATCCGGCAATTATCTGGAGCTTAAAGAAGAGCACAGCTTTGTTAACTCCAATAAAAAACGCATTAGGTTCCTTATAGATGAAAAAAAGGCATTTCTTGCTCTGCCACTTCCAGGCTATGAAACTGAGATGAAAGGATGGGCCAAAGAGAGAACTGAAGAAATTTTAAGCAGCGATGGGATAAACATAGAAGACTTCAAACATGAACACAGAGAATTCACTTCAAAGGGCAGCTACCGTATAGCAGATATGCCATTCTCAGATTTCAGATATGAAAATGAAGTCTTCTCTTTTTACCTTCCAAAAGGCTGTTACGCAACCATTTTGCTGAGAGAGTTTACCAAGACCTGTCTTTTGTAAAAACAATCCTTCCGTTTTTGTATCCCTTCCTGTAGCCACCAAGGTAGATTACAAAGTCCCTGAAAACGTATGCTGTAGATGTGGCAATGAAAGACAGCAGAGTGTACCTGAACAGGTAAATTCCGACACTCAAGGGCTCTATTTTAATCACGTGGTACACAAGCCAGGGTATAACTATCAGGAGCAGAAATATCGGAATTGTAAGCACCGCCGCTTCAGCAGCCTGAATTATGCCCTCTCTTACGCCGAGTTGAGGAGCTTTAAGGCTCTGGAAGAAGTAAACCCACATGGCAGAGAGTGTTATGAGAAGCAGAATCAGGAGTGTTGTAACATCAGGATATAACTGTCTGAAGGCCATTAAGAAGCTCGACGGATATGCTGCAACAGCAGCGACTGAATAGGTATATGCATGCTCACTTCTCTCCATTGTTGAAATGACAGCTCCCATGGCATTCGCTATGCTGAGGCCGAGCACAAATGTATAGCTTCCAAGCATCTCTGGCTGAGTTAAGAGTTTGCCTACATTCAGGTAGACGCATGAAGCAAAGAAGAAGTAGCCAAAAATTCTAATCCTCGAGTTCTTTACAAAGTATGGCAGAATAGATATCATGGCGAAGATCAGGATCAGGGCGAAAGGCTCTAAGGGTATCCCGTAAATAGAGATTACAAATGCAACCACTGATAAAGCAGTTATCGTACCATCCATTATTCGCATGTCCTGAAATTAGAAAATCGAGGATATATATTTAACCGAACCAACTTTAACCGAACCAGCGAAAAGAATACATTCCTTTGGAAAAGAATATATGGCAATCAGGCAGAATTCACAATGCGATGATGAATGGACCCCTCTGAGTGGTGATGAGGGTATTGAGTTCTGAGCCTCTCTTCAACTGCTTTGACCTTGTATTCGATGCTTGCAGATCTCTCTCTCCAGTCAGCCTTTATTACAATATATATACGGGGAACACCTGTTTCTCTCAGCTTCTCCTTTATCTCATCAAGAAGATCGCCAAGTTCAGAAAAGCTCTCCACTTCCACGGCAGTGCCCATGGAGTTCAGGCTGTACTTCAGCCCTCTGTTCTGAATAACTTTCACAGCTTCGCTGATATAGAAACTGAGGGACTCACCAACTCCTATTGGAACAACAGATATATCAACAATCATAAATCATAAATCAGAAAAAATTAAAGAACGTCTATACCCATAACACTTACCTTCGGCTTGAGTGGTTTTATCTTTGCAGGCCTCTGTTTTTTACTGCTGTTGAATGTGCTAACACTCTCAATGCCCCTACTTTCTGAAACCTCCTCATCCTCTTTGCACAGAACGTTTGGAGATTGTACGCCAGTCATTATAGCCACAACCCTGACAACTCCTTCAAGCTCTTTTTCGATCCTCGCTCCCCAGATGACATTTGCATTACCGGCAATCTCAAATGTCAGATTCTCTACTATCTCTTCAGCCTCCTTTATTGTCACATCTGGCCCGCCAGAGATGTGTATCAGAGCCCCGGTAGCACCTCTGTAGTCTATATCGAGTAATGGATGGTTCAGACAGTCTCTCACAACTTCCCTGGCTTTGTTCTGGGATTTTGCCTCTCCAACAAGCATTGCAGCAACACCGCCATGGCCCATTACTGCTCTGACGTCTGCAAAGTCGATGTTCATCAGAGAAGGCTTTGTAATTGTGTCAGATATGCCCTTGATTGTTTCTGATACAAGCTGATCCATTACGCTGAACGCCTGCTCTATTGGCAGGTTTGGTACGTACTCAAGGAGTTTGTTGTTGTCAAGTACAACAACTGTATCTGCATTTTTCCTGAGTTCATCCAGCCCCTCTTCCGCCTTTATAATTCTTGCCCTCTCAACTCTGAACGGTGTCTGAACCATCCCTATCACAATTGCTCCCTGTTTTTTTGCAACTTCCGCAACAACTGGAGCTGAGCCTGTTCCGGTTCCACCACCCATACCCGCACACACAAAAACCATATCTGCATCGCTGAGCAGCTCTTCGAGCGTCCCTCTTGCAAGTTCAGCAGCTTTCCTGCCTATTTCAGGGTAGCCACCGGCTCCAAGCCCCTTTGTCAGACTTCTGCCTATCAATACTTTTTTATCTGCTTTAACCATCAGCAAATGCTGCTTGTCGGTATTAACCGCAATCGTGGTAACACCATCAACACCGATGTTCTCCAGTCTATTTACAGTGTTGTTGCCGCTCCCGCCACATCCGACAACAACTATCTTCGGTGTGCCAAACTCCTCTATATCGAAGTTGTCATTTTTTCCTGCGTTCTCTCTCTCGTAAAACATCTGTGCCTTACTCACGAGTGATTTCATTTCAAACCACCTACGCAAAGGAGCCAAGTCTCTGACTCCTCTCAAGAACTTCCATCTTCTCGGTCAGGAGGCGTCGGATCGCATCCCGGATTGCCTCACTGACCGATGCATATTCTCCCGCCGTCACCAAAGCCTCCAGCACTTCATAGTGCTGGTCTGTCAACCTTATGGATATCTTTCTCATTGCAGCCCCCCGCCATACGTCCGCCATACGCTCGCCATACCATCGGGGTACCGGTGGATGACATTTGTCCGACTTAGTCCTACAATTGTCCGACACAATCATATTTAAGCATTTTGGTTCTTTTATAATTATGATGATGTCATGAGCACCGTTCATTTCATATACAACTCATCCAGCAAACATTCATGCTCCCGTATGTCTTTTCCAATGCAGAAAAAGTGATGCTGATCGGCATGGGTGGGGGAGGAGACGCTGTAAGCGCTCTTGTTATTGCTAAACTCTTAGAAAAGTATGGCATTGAATGCACTGTTGGTGGTGTTGTCTGGGAGCGCTTCAGGAGAGACCAAAAACCCGGTCCAAGGAGTTTGGAGGAGATGGAGGTTACTGAACGTATTAATACTTCTCTTGCATGGATGAAAGGGGTTAAAATTGGAGAACTAAAGCCAATAGTTGCAGAAGTGGCAGAAATAGCAGGAAATGCTGTAGGAGTGGACATAACGAAGGGTGTTAAGTGTCTTGTGGAAGACGTGGGGAGTTTTATGAAATCAGAGGGAATAGATGTTGTGGTCGGAGTTGATGCTGGCGGCGACTCTCTTGGAAGGGGGAAGGAGGCAAATCTCGTCAGTCCGTTGTGCGATGCAGTAGTTACTGCAGCCCTAAATGCTTTACCCTCCTGTATCTCTGTTGTGGGATTTGGTAGCGACGGAGAGCTGAGCAGAGCTGAGATTGAATGTTATCTGAGCGAAATTGCAGCAAAAGGCGGTCTTGAAGGAGTTATGCTTATCGACAGGGAGACCGCATCTGAGCTTTATCCCTCTGTGGAGGGGATAGAAACACAGGCCTCCCGTGTACCTCTGCTTGCAGCCCTTGGATACCACGGGACGTACAGAACGTGGGATGATACCGAGATCGATGTATCAGTCCTAAACGCTCTTGTTTTTTTCCTGAAAACAGAGGTACTTTATGACCTGAGTCCGCTCCCAGGGGCTGTTAAAGACGCTGAGAGTATATGGGATGCAAATGAGGCACTGCATAAGCTTGGAATTAAGACTGAGCTGGATATAGAGCTTGAACTTGCAGCAGATCAATCTTAGAGCTCTTTTCTCAGATCAATCACCCTTTTTGCCTTTCCCCTGAAACGCTCTAAGGTACCTTTTTCAACAAGTTCTACATTAGTTCTCAATCCGAGCTCTTTGTGCAGCTCTTTTTGAACTTTCTGCCTGATTTTTTCCAGATCTGCAAGTTCTCCTGTGAAAACATCTTCTCTCATCTCAACTCTGACAGTAAGCTCATCCAGAATGTTTCGGGTTATTACAACTTGGAAGTTATCCCCAACTTCCGGAATCTGCATGAGGACGTGCTCTATCTGGCTCGGAAAGACGTTTACACCACGAACAACTATCATGTCGTCTGCCCTGCCCAGAATGCGGTGAATTTTTGGATGTGTTCGCCCGCATGAGCATTCATCATCCATTATATACGTAATATCTCCGGTTTTATATCTCAGAATTGGCAGTGCCTCCTTCGTGAGCGACGTCAGTATGAGTTCTCCTTTTTCTCCATCTGAAACAGGATTGCCCTCGTCATCAACAATTTCTATAAAATAGTGGTCTGCCCATATGTGCAATCCATGCTGCTCTTCGCACTCAAAAGCAACGCCCGGCCCGTTCATCTCGCTAAGACCATAAGAATCATACGCTTTCAGGCCGAATGCGTTCTCAAGCCTCTTTCTTGTGTTATCACTCCATGGTTCGGCTCCAAAGCATCCAATCTTCAGTCCGATTTCATCCGGTTTTACCTCCATGGATTCTGCCACCTCTTTGATGTACATTGCGTAGCTCGGGGTTGCATGAATTGCTGTGGTTCCGAAATCAAGCATGTATCTTATCTGCCTCTCCGTATTGCCGGTTCCAGCGGGCACAACCATCGCTCCAATCAGCTCGGCAGCATAGTGGAGGCCAAGACCGCCGGTGAAGAAAGTGTAGCTCACCATGTTCTGGAAAACATCTTTCCGCCTTATTCCAACCATGTACAGGCATCTTGCAACCATGTTAACCCAGTTCTCAAGATCTCTTCTTGTGTAGCCAACAACCTTTGGTTTACCTGAAGTCCCGCTTGAGGTATGTATCCTGACAATCTCTTCTTTGGGTACAGCAAAAAGACCGAAAGGATAGTTCTCTCTGAGATGCTCTTTTGTCGTAAATGGGAGCTTTGCAATGTCCTCTCTCCTGCTTATATCATCAGGATGGATGCCTGCTTTTTTCAATTTCTGTCTGTAAAACGGGACATTGCTGTATGCATGCCTCACCACCCACTTCAACCTCTTGAGCTGCAGTTCTTCTATTTCTTTCTTTGCTAAGACCTCTTCTTTCTGCCAGTATTTGCCGTAGGGCATGATATATGGTTGCAAGTAGCGAGGTATTTTAATCTTTCACTTTGAAGGGCAATTCCCTCACAACGGCTCCATTAATTTCGACTGCAACTTTGTACTCTCCTTTTTCAAGCCTCCCAAGCTCTACTGTTTTGTTGTACTTCTGCAGAACTTGTATGCAGACCATGTCTGGCTCAGGAGGCGTGTGCCTGAAAGAAACTGTGAATGTATCTCCCCTTCTCTTAACACCCAGAAACTCCAGTTTGTGACAGGGGTTCGGAAGTGTGGCGGTGATTAAAGCTTTCCATACTCCATTATCTTCAAAAACGAGTATTTGAGTGTTGAGGCTGACCGATTTTTCAGTCTCCACAGGGTTGTGTGCAGCACAGAGTGCGAAGAAGGCTGCAATGGCAAGTACAAGCAGCTCTCTCATTGTAAGTTAGATGGAGGGGCAGGGTTAAAACTCTTTTGATACATCAGAGTGTATGATGCTGAGAAGAATAAAGCAAGGATTGCTGCCATTATAAAAACAAGATTTGCAGAGAGAGGGGCAAATACAATCGGGCCAATTGTCTGTCCCATTCTTACTATGGAACCATAGACGGTCATAACTGCCGCCCTGTTTTCATCCTTTGCCGTTGATATGATTAGATTCTGCAGAGATGGCAGAACTGTACCGTGGCCCAGGCCGAAGAGGAATGTGGCAATAAAGAATAGAGGGAGTGAAGGTATAAAGGGCATTACAAGCATTGAAAGAGTGTAGAATACAAATCCAAGCCTTATTGTACCGACAGACCCAAACTTTTCGGTAAAAAATGCAAGCTTTGAAGAAATAGCGGCAGTAAAAGCAGAGGCAGAAGCAATAATAACTCCGATGGCGACACTATCTGCCATAAACTGGTTGTGAAGCAGGAGAGGAAGTACAACGAGAAAGGCTCCGTAGAGTATTATAAAAACAGCCAGGCCTGAAATAAACTCGAAAAGAAGTTCTCTGCTGACAGCAAATCTCATGTTTCTGAGATAAGTTGAGAGAGGTGTAGTAGTTCTAACGTCTGGATAGGGCATGAATATCACAGCAATCCCTACAGGAATTGCAATGCCGAACGTGAGGAACGGGTATCGCCAGTTAAAGTGAGCGAGCACTCCTCCAATTACCGGATAGCTCGCCACACCTATTGCCAGAATGCTGGCGTTGTAACCGAGGACTCTCGCTCTCTCTATTCCCTCATATATATCCCCGATTATAGTTGCGGATAAGGCTATCAGGGCAGAACCTCCCACCCCCTGTAAAAATCTGAGCAGAAGCATGGTCTTATAGTCTGCAAACGCACAGAGCATCCCGGAAATTGCAAAGAGAAACAGAGAAGGAACAAGCACCTTTTTTCTCCCGTATCTGTCCGCTAACATGCCCATAATGGGTGCAAAAAATATTCCGGGAAGCGTGAATGCGGATATAAGCATACCAATATCCGTTTCGCTCACACCCAGTGCGATTTTTATCTGGGGAAGTGCTGGAGAGAGAATTGATACACCAATAACTCCCACAAGAGTTATACCAAATATCGTATACAACACACCTACAACTTGCCTCCACCTTTTTTAATCTTAACTGTGTCTTACATTAAGTTCAGAACATAAGGATGAGCAGGAGAGCTACCACTGTATAAATCAGGTTGAGCAGAGAGCTGAGTATGGCTATTTTGAGTCCGAGTCTTACGCCAAAGTAGGCAATTCTACCTGGCAGGGAATGGCGGACAAGAATAACTGACATCGACACTATGCTCGCAAGGAGGAGAGCTGAGACTGCCTGAACAGGAGTGAGCAATCCTTCTGTCAGCATCGAGCCTGCAAGTACGAAAGCGCTTGTTGTATCTGCAAGACCAACAGCAACTATTGCTGAAGTCTCGCCAGGGAAACTCCAGAACCTGAACTCCTTCAGTGGCTCAAAAAGACCGTACGCATTAAGGACTGCTGTAATCAGGAAGACCACTACAAGCCTTGGCAGTATCTTTTTCAGGATATTCCAGGACTCCTCTAACGCTGATTTTAAGGTTTCTTTCGTTATTCTGTTACTTTTGTACCGGATCGGCTCCTTCACTCTCCCCTCCAGCATGAAGTGGCCGGCAATTACGGCCGTTGCGGTAACACAGAAACTCACAAACAGCCTTGCTGAGATGTAGAGAACCCCGGCGGTAAGGCCGAGAAGTGGAAGTACAACAGGAATAAAGTAAACGAAGAGGTGATTGATGAAGCTGAAGAAGCTGCTGACAAAAGAGGCGATTATTGTCTCGTTCTCACTTATAGCTTTCCTCTCGTGAAAACCTGCAAGCATAGCACTTCCAGCACTTCCGCTGGCGATGTATGTTATAATGGCGAGAGCAGACTCCTCAGAAAGATTGGCAAACCGTATAATAGGACTGAGCAGTCCCGAAAATCTTCTTATAATTCCGGACTCACTCAGGATGTTCGCAATAATTACTGCGATGACGAGAACAGGGATAATATTCCTCAACAGGTAAAGTAGCTTTGCTACAATAATGTTGAGCATAGAGCAAATCTGCCATTTTCTCAAAAACCTTTCTGTCCTGTGCTTCTTCTGCACAGAATATATGTTCACAGAGTAAACAGGAAGGTATGAAGTGGAGGATCGTGAAGGGTGAGAAGAAGGATGCGATGAGGTTTTTCGAGCTTTTAAAGCAGAACGCCGTTTTTCTGTTTGCAATCGGCAACACGAGAACGGCAGAAATTCCGGGAATTACCGTTGCCGGAGCAAATCCAGATTTGATTAGGTACACACCTCCTGCTGATGTGGAGCTGCTTTGTTATGGAAAATGCAGGTCAATCGATGCAATTCCTGCTACACCGGATGGAAAGCCAACGCCTGCTCTGATTACCTACACAGCCATTCGCCTCACTAAAGTGCCATTCTTCGTCGTTGACAGCGGGCTAATGGTTAAGCCGAAGACACCGCACATCTCAATCGGGGCTCCGGTGGGGGGTAACATAAAAGATGGGGCTGCGATGAGTGTTGATGAGGTTAAGGAGAGCTTTGAGAGAGCAAAGAAACTTGGGGAGCAGATGTCGAAACTTGCAGACGTACTCATCATAGGAGAGAGCATACCGGCAGGCACAGCAACTGCCGGAGCCGTGCTGAGGGCTTTTGGTGTGAAGGCTGCAGTTTCGTCGAGCATGCCTTCAAATCCAGTGGAGCTGAAGAGGAGCGTTATAGAGAGTGCGGTGAAGAGGGTCAGGAGCGATGATGTGTTCGAAGTAATTTCTGAGGTTGGCGACCCGGTTATGGTTGGCGTTGCCGGAATAGCATGCGGCTCTTCAAAGCCAGTTCTGCTTGCGGGCGGAACGCAGATGGCTGCAATTGCCCACATCATAAAGAGGATAGACGAAGGCAGGGATATCTCCATTGCAACAACTGTTTACGTTGCTGAAGATGACACGGCAGACATAGCAGAAATCTCGCCTGTCACAGTCGTGGCCGCAGACCCGGGGCTTGCCGACTCAGCCAAACCCGGGTTGAGAGCTTATGCAGAGGGCTTCGTTAAAGAGGGCGTTGGAGCCGGAGGTGCGACACTTCTGGCCTATGCAAGGGGGCTCAGCAAGCAGGAGTTTCTGAAGGAGGTTGAGGGGGATTACGAGCGTATTGTTGAACTTGCTTAAGAGCACATTACAGCACATTGCAGCGGTATTTCCATTTTTTGATGCAATAAGGATAACAGCACCCAGCGTGATTAAGGCCAAGCCTGCAGGTGTGTTTCGGGATGAGCAGGAGCCGGAGGTGGTGTTGGGACTGGAGCTGGCTTCTGTAAGCCTTAGACACTCTTCGACCTCTTCTACCGTATGTTCTGCCCTTACTTTCTCGGAGAAAAGTGAGTGAAGTCTGAACTTCTGTGAACGGTAATTATCCTGCACCGTCGAACCGTCCATTCACGTAAACGTATGGTTGTGAGCTGTTAAGGGTTCTTCTTTTGCACATTGACCACCTTCAAAATTACCTTACCGTCTTTGTAAACCATCACGCCATCTCCCTCATGCCTGATTGCCGAGCCGGACGGGACTTCAATGACGTGTGTTGCTGGGACGAGCCCGCCAGCAGGAACAGGAACCTTTGGAACTTCAGAATCCTTTAGCTTTAACATCACCTTTCGGTCAGGGCCGTAAACTATCGTCATTCCATCCTTGTAATGGATCTTTGAGCCGTGCGGGATGTAGTAGCCGTACCCCTTCTCAAGACAGAAGCCCTTATCGACCATCGGTCCCTTTGCGGACACCGATACAAAGAATATCCCTACAAACACCGCCAAGAAAGATGCTATCAATACCTCTCTCATCCTTCACCTCCCCGCCTTTCTATTTCAACCCAGAGTCATATCAAACCACCGAAAACGTCAGGTTCTAACCTTACAATTTCGAAAAAATTAAATTACTTACATTGTGGTTTTAATAACTCAGCAGAACATGGATTGGTAACCTCTCATGTAACACCGAGTTTCTGCCCAGCACTCAATGCAGCTGTTCAGTCTCAGATTTGGAAGCCCAGAGATAGACTGCAGAACTATCTGAAAGCAGCAAATGCTACCTTCTCTGCTACTTACAAGCCTTAAGTGGACTGCCGGAAGTTTGTTCGGTGGTTGGGGTGACGGTTGGAATGACGGCATGAGTTGATAAAAATGTGTTAACGTCGAAGGTGGTGCGATGGACTTCTTGCCATTCTTGGTAATCGTAGAAGCGACCGGATTTATTGCATTTCCGCTTGTAGCATTTCTGTTCGGTAATTTAAAGGATTGCGGATATTCGTTCTCAAAACAGTTCGGAATCGTTATCGTCGTTTACATTACCTGGATACTTTCAAGCCTCAGGCTGCTCAGGTTTGATTTTAGTATTATCCTTGCCCTGTTCTCCCTGCTTGCTCTCTCATTGTTAACCTTAACCTCAAAGCGCGTAAAGTTTAAGGAAATAAAGTTTAAAGTTTAAGGAAATTATCCTGCAGGAAGTCCCATTCGTCTCAACCTTTTTTATCTCGATAGCATACTTAATGCACAAGCCCGAGATTTACTTTGCATATTCAGAGGATTTCATGGATTTTGCCTTTCTAAAGTCGATTTTGAGGACAGATTACTTCCCTCCCCAGGACCCGTGGTTCGCCGGGGAGAATCTGTCCTACTACTACTTCGGACATCTAATCGCTGCAATCCTCATCAAGATTTCAGGAGTTGAAGCTGAAGTTGGCTATAATTTGGCTGTTGCAGCCTTCTTCTCCATGGCCGTGCAGTCGGCCTTCGGAATCGGATACAACCTGACAGGAAGGAAGCTGTACGGATTGATAACGGTAATTCTTACCTGCTTTATGGGGTTCGTATCCCGCTTCCTCCAGCTTTTGGTATACATCACCGGAGCAGGCATACTCAACTACAAACCGTTCAACGGATTTGCGGACTGGCCATCGTTTGACTTCTCTTCAGCCACGAGGATAATTCCCCACACGATCAACTTCTACCCGTTTTTCACCTTCCTGCAGGGAGACATGCATTCTCACTTCACGTCGATCCCCTTCCAGCTTGCATTCACCGGAATCTGCCTTGCAATATACCGGAGATTCAACGTGATTTCGTTCACTTCAGCATTGGCCTTCGCCTTATTCTTCATCGGAATTAACACGTGGGACTTTCCCACATATCTCATTCTGCTCATCGCAACCGCATACCTAACAAAGCCTTTATGGGCGAAACAGAGGAGCTGACGCTGAACGGGATGAAGTGGCTCGAAGAATGTAGGCCTGAAGAGTATAGAGCAATAAAATGGCTTGAAGATAAAAGTGGAGTTGTTCTGGAGGCTCCTGGAGATGCTTACAGGTACTCTTCGAGAGTATCAACGTTCACGGGACTGCCTACGGTTATAGGCTGGGTTAGCCATGAGGTCATGTGGGGTAGAAGATGGGATGCTGTGAAGAGGGCGAAGGATGTTGATTCGATATACGTCAACGCATCCAAGGATCCGGTTGAGAAGTACAGAATCAGGTACATCTTCGTTTGGGGAGGTTGAAAAGAAGAGGTATGGAAAAATAAGGCTGGATGAGTGCGAGTGGCTGAGGAAGGCTTACGAGGATGGGGGTGTTGTTGTATATGAGGTGATGGAGAATTGAGGCTGTAAGGTCAAAGAGAGCCAATCTTCGCAGCCAGCTTCGCCAGCACATCCTTCCTCTTCGCCGGTATGAACTTTATCGAACCAACCACAAGATGTCCGCCGCCTTCAACACCAGCATTTGGTACTTCCTGCTGTAACTCCTTCACAAATCTCGGTATGTCGAGCTCAACCCCTTCACTCCTTATGACGGCAAAGTCCGGGCCGTATCCGATTGTAACAATCTTTGGATGCCCCCTCTTGAGCCTGTCGTGAACTTCTCCTGTCAGCTTGCCAGGCGGGGGGAATGTAAAGCGCTTTGCATAGTTTTCCACATCGAAAGCTGCAAGGGCAATGCCATTTGGCAGCGTTTGCACCTTCACGCCGGCCATCGCCGTGTCGAGCTGCTCTTCTATGGCCTTCTTTGCATAACCAGCGAGCATATCAACCAGCTTCCTCTGCCTGTCCTTCCTGCCGAATCCGAGGATTTCATGGATTATGCCGCTTGCAGACCTGAAGCGAAGGTAAAAGCCCTCAAACTCAAGCGCTAAACCAATATCGTACAGTTCATCCCTCGTGCATCCCGACAGCTCTATGTACTTCTCCACCTCTCCCTCGCTCCTGTCTCCAACAATTGAAACAGCAGCAAGCAGTTCAAGCCCCTCAACGGGATTGACCATTCTCGCGATCTCAACACACAGCACACCTGAGGTGTAGTTGCTGTCCCCTCCAGCCTTGTAGGGGTTTACGTGGTGGAGGAGATATCTGTCAACCTCCTCATCGGGGTAGTGGTGGTCTATGGTTATGACGTCAGCACCGAATGCAAGGAATTGCCGTATTGCTGGCACATCTTCGCTGCCAGAGCCATTATCTACAAGAACGACAAGGGGTATCTTATCGCCGTGCCTTTCAACATCCTCAAGAGCCTCGTCAAGGTCTTTAACAACGTCCTCAAGCTCGTAGAATGGTGCTCTTGAAACTTTCCTTCTCACGAGATAGTACTTCGCCTCGC
>JARQZL010000103.1 GCA_029984855.1 Archaeoglobales archaeon
ATCGGCACAGATCCTCATTAACCAGTTGATCGAAGCCTGGAAGACCTTCTTCGATTATCTAAAGCATCCTGAGAAGTACAGGTTTCCGGTGAGAAGGCCAGGCTTTTCAGACAAGAAGAAGCCCCACCGAACAGTCGTTTACGACAAAACGGGCTTTAAAGTGTCTGGAACGAGGCTGAGGCTTTCGATTCCAAAGCAGCTCAGATAGAGAACGGCCAGACGGATCATCTGTTTTTAGATACTGCGTCCTGCCTTGGAAAAGTAAAAAGGCTCAGAGTATTCCGCAGGCTGAGAGGTAGCTCCGAATCTGCCGTTCTGGGACAGATAGGAGTAGCAAGGGCACAACCCCTAGGGGCGGTAAGGTTTGCTGAACAAACCCGTCCCGAAGCCCCTTGCGTGAGCGAGGGGTGATTCACGGCAGTCTGATTAGCGTAAGAGCAAATGTATTAAACTTCGAACACAGACAGTTGAGCGATGAGCGAAATAACAATCTCAATCCCGCAGGACCTCGCGAGAATTCTCGGAGTGAAGGAGAAAGAACTCCCCAGGCTCGTCAAGCTTTACCTTGCCACTGAACTCTACCGGGAGGGAAAGGTTAGCCTGGGTAAGGCTGCTGAGATAGCAGAGGTCAGCAAATGGGAAATGATGGAAGTTCTGGCATTGAAGGGCATCCCACTGCAGTACGATGAAGAAGATCTGAAAGAGGACGTTGAAACGCTGGAGAAGCTGTTATGATTGTCGTTTCAAACTCAAGCCCTCTGATCACACTGGCAAAAATAGGGAAGCTGAACATTCTAAAGGAGCTTTTTGGTCAAATAATAATTCCAAAAGCTGTATGGGTAGAAGTTGTTGAAAAAGGTAGGGGGAAGCCTGGAGCTGAGGAAGTTGAAAAAGCCAGTTGGATTAAGGTGGAGGATGCTAAAGACAAACTGGGCGTTGAAATCTTAAAAGGCGACGACACAAAAATGCGCGGAGAAGTTCCAGTTTTGTAGTATCAATTCAAATGCAAAAATGTTTTATTTCACCTGTTCATGCAGATCAATGTGTCTATAATCGATTTCGTCGAGGATCTCAGACTACTAACGTCGAGGTCGGAAATTCCACTAACCGAACTTGAAGAATTAAAAAAAGAGCTACGAACAAATGACTTCAGAGATTTCATAAACTCTGTAGCTGCTGGTTCTAAGCCGGAGGCAGCTTTGAGAGATAAACTTTTGTATACTGGATCTGTGCTTGTTAAGACACTCTTTGGCGAAACTTATCCTGAAAAAAGGGTTAACGGCTTTGTCGATTTGATTTCAAAAGATGAAAGGGGTTTGAAGGTATTGGTTGAGTTCAAACCCCTCTTCAAGCTTGAAAAAGACGCTCTCAAGAAGGTAGACCTCACCTCGATAATAAATGCACAGGATGTCAAAGAACAGGTGTTACGATACCTACTATCAGAGGAGAGTAGATTTGTTATCCTAACAAATCTAGAGGATGTCTACTGCTACAGCACTAAGGGGCACCTTTCGGTAAACAGACTGAAACCTTTTTACCACTCCAAATTCGACGAGTTTCTCGAAGAATTCCCAAAGATAGGGGATCTCTGGGAGTTCCTCGAGAGAAAGGAGTCTGAGATCGATAAGGGCGACCTCGACGATAGATTCCTAAAAAGCTTGGATACTTGGGCAAATTTGCTGCTACGAGTGGAGTTTGAGAGTGATGACAGTAAAAGAATAGTTATTCATCTAATAAACAAGCTGATCTTCATCCAGACTCTCGAAGACTATGGCGTAATAAACATCCACTGGCTGAGGAAGAAATGGGATTCTCTCAGAGAATATTTACCCAAAGGAGAAAAACACTTTGTTAAGAGGTTCCTGAGGTGGGTTGACGACTTCTTCTACCTGTACTACGACACCGAGCTTTTCCAAGATGGTTTGATTGAGAAGGTGAAAGATACAGACGAGAACTGGAAGACCTTCTACGAATCTCTTCAAATCGTGCTTGGTTTCGCAGAGTGGCAGGAAGAGCTAGGTGGGGATATACGTGGTGTTACTCAGTACAACTTCAGCAAGATAGACGAAGACATCCTCGGTAGAGCCTACGAAACATATCTCGCACCGGAGAAGAAAAAAGAGGGTATTTACTACACGCGTAAGCACATAACGAAATACATGGTTGATGTTGCTGTTGGAAAAGTGTTCGGCAAACTCACGAGAGAGATAATCGACGCTCTAGAGGAAGGAGATTTTGACTTAGCTTACGAGAAAATTGGCGAATTTCTTGAGTTGAAAGTTCTCGATCCAGCGTGCGGCTCCGGTTCGTTTCTGATCAAGGCGTTCAGAAAGATTGTAGAATACTACAAACAGATCATCGAAAAGCTCCACGAGGTGGGATCTAAGTTTTACCGCAATATTGAGTTCGACTCGGAGAAAGAGTTAAAGCTTATACGAATTAGGGAATTGTTCGATCCCGATCCAAGGGTGTTTACATCAAAGATTTTGCTGAGACACATCTATGGCAACGACTTAGATCCCAATGCTGTAGAAGTTGCAAAAATGAATCTGTGGAGAGAGGTCATAATAGCGAATCCTAGGGAGTTCAAGTACACGAAGTTGCCAAAAGATCAGCAGCACGTGCTACCCAACCTGAACATGAACATAACTGTTGGTAATTCACTCGTTGGCTTGCCCGACGATGTTGCGAAGCAGATTCTCCTGAAAAAGTACAAGCAAGAGCTTCATACTCTGCATCAGCTAAGAAAGGAGTATTTAGAAAATCCAATGGATACATCCCTTGTAGATAAGGTTGAGGATATCAAGAACACTCTAAGAGAAAATTTCTTGGTAGAGTTCCAGAGCTACTTGTTCCAAAAAGGTCTGTCAGAGGATGTCATCAGCGACACAAAACCACTCCACTGGGCACTCGAGTTCTGGTTCGTATTCTTTGACGAGAATGTTGATGATATCCAAGACGCGGGCTTTGACGTTATTATCGGTAATCCACCACACGGCGCAGACTACACAAGTAATGTCAGAGCGTTTATCAGATCTAGCTACGAACTAGTAAGGCAGTCTTCTGACAGTGCCAAAGTCTTCGTTGAAAAGAGTATAAAGATGCTGAAGAACGGTGGCGTTTTCTCGTTCGTCATCCCGAAGCCTTCAACATACTCACAGGCTTGGGAAGATTTCCGTGAATTTGTGCTGAAGTACAAAATACTGAATATCATTGACCTTGGAAGGGCATGGGATAATGTCAAGCACGAGCAGATAGTTATTACCCTCGCAAAAGAGCCCGTAGATGATATAATAAGTACTTGGGAATACCAGAGCGGGTATGCTACACGAGACGAGCTGTTGCCCGTGCACAGAATCCGGCAGGAGCACGTACATCCATTCGGGATCATTATAGGTAATATCCCTCCACAGGATATACCCCTTGGAATGAAAGTTCTCGGAAAAAATATGATCCAAAAAAGCTGTATCGATGTCTTTAGAGGGTATCCTAGGAGGTTGCGTTCACAATCCGGTATACCGTGTCTGTCTGGCGTAGAGGTTGGAAGATACTGCACGGAGAATCCATCCGACTGTATAAACGTTGACGAAAGCGACTCCAAGCTCGTTCGCCTACAGAAGCCTAAAGTGATTGCACAGAGGATCCTTGCACACATTACTAATCCGACAGATCAGATCCTGATTAAAGCCACAGCAGACTACGATGGTAAACTCACATTTGAAACTGTCTCCAACATTGCACCATTATGTGAGGAACGCAAAGCGAATGGAAAATGCCCACCTGATTGTGGGGGACTCACTCCAAACTACTTATGTGGACTCCTGAATTCCAAATTAATTGGTTGGTATGTTTATAGGTTCATCTACAACAAAGCAATACGAGATATGGATTTCGACGCTTATTTTGTCAAAAAGATACCCATTCCCACGACACCGCAAGATTTAATCAACGAGATCGAATCTAGCGTGAGCAGGATTATGAACTTGGTAGACCTACACAGAAAGATTCTCCAATGTTGGCAAAAATGGGCTTCCAACCTGAAAAATGCAGAGATGTCTCTCAAAGATTTGCTTGCTCTCGATAAAAAGTTGATGCAAAACGGGCGCTTCCACCAGTGCTTAACTAAGAATGCGACTTTCTACCCGCCGAACGCTCCAGTGGTGCAGGAGATAGAGAGTTTCATAACTGAGTTGAAGGAACCTTCCATCGAGTGGGATGATAAAGCGTACAAGGTAAATGTATGTGGTGTCAGTGGAAGGAACTCTCGAGTGACAAGGTCGTGGAAGCTGAACAAAAGCGAATACTACCAAGTAAAAGCTGAACTTTTTGGGTTCAGTAAATTTAGGGTTCACGCCGACACTTCCGCAAACAAGCTCGAGATATATGGCATCGTCGACTGCGAGGAGGTCTTCATGTATGAGATTGAGTTCAGCAACAAGGAGCTTATGGAGCATGTGTATTTTGCAGTCGTGGTAGCTCTTGAATCGAAAATGAGAATTACGACTCTAAGCGAGCTGCTTGAGAAGACGAAAATCCCCATCATTTATTCGGAGGATTCAGGAGCTGCCAAGTCGGAGAACATTGTCAAGAAAGTGTATGAAGAAGCTTCGAAGTTGTGTGAGGGTGCTGAACCCAGTATAATCCAGATCGATCAGGAAATCAGGGAGACTGATGCCAAGATAGACGAGCTTGTATTCAAGATATACGAGCTCAACAAACAAGAGATTGCACAGGTGCTAGATGCATTGGGTGTTGAGGAGAGTTATAGAGCTTTAATTTTTAGTCAAGTTAACCTCTAAAACGGAAATTTAGCCATAACGTTACGTAATTCGGAAATGAGAAGACGAACTAACTATCATAAAAATTTAAGTACATTGTATTTAGTAACACAGTTATGGAGTTGTTTGTTTATCCCTTAAATGTGTTTATTCCGGTAGATCTAACACTGAAAGAAGTAGTCGACTCTTTTAGAGAGAGTGAACTAAAACCGTTCGAACTCGTCAGGGAGGTCGTCGAGAAAGATGGTGTCAAAAATGTCAAGCTACTAGGAAGCTTCATCCAAGAAAACGAGTTCCAGATAGGATATCTCGCCGAGTTCAGCAGTGGGCAAATAGCAGTTAAGATTTTGTGCACAGACGACCCTCAAAAACTGCTAAAGGAGTATTACCGCAAAATTGCTGCGGTTTAGTTTTGGTGATGCTGTTATGACATACTGGCTCTGCATCACAACCGAAGAAAACTGGAAAGTGATAGAAGAGAAGAACGTATGGGGTGTTCCTGAGCGCCATAAAAACACGATAGCAAAAGTTAAACCCGGAGACAAACTCCTAATTTATCTCAAACAGGAAAGAGATAAAGACAAAGTCGTAGAACCGAGAATTGTGGCTGTTTATGAAGCGATTTCCGAAGTCTTCAAAGACAGCAAGAGGGTATTCAAATCCCCTCCAGGCATGGGCAACGAAGTCTTCCCGCTCCGCATAAAGCTGAAACCCGTCAAAATCTTCTCAACACCAGTAGATTTCAAATCTCTTATCCCAAAGCTGAAGTTTATCAAGAACAAGCAGAAGTGGACAGGTCATTTGATGGGAAAAGCGATGAGGGAGATTCCTGAGGAAGACTATATGCTAATCATGAGCGTGGCAGAATGATAGATGGTTTCACATCGTGGAAAACCACGATAAACTTGCCGGTCTGTCAGATGAAGTTTTGCTAACCATCGAGGATCCAGATTTCATAGTTAAGGGCTGGACTGATGAAATCTTGGCAGTAAGAAAGATCAATGACAAATACCTGGTTGCAGTTTACAAGGAACTTGAGAACGATGGTTTTATAATTACGGCTTTCATAACCAAGAAAGTAGATAAGATATTGAGGAGAGGAGTGATATGGCGGAAGAAGTGAAAAAGGTAGTTGATGCAGTTCCAATGCTTCTGGATTTTCCTGCAAGAAAATTCCACGTTGATTACGATAAAGATGCGGATGTTCTCTACATAAGCTTTGAAAGACCTCAGAAGGCTACGGATACGGAAGTTACGGATGAAGGTATTGCTGAGATACAGGGAAGACAAGCTCGTTGGAATAACAATCCTTAATGCGAGCAGGTTTAAGGTTAAGGTATAAGGGGATTGAAATGATCGCAATCTTCTACAGCGGGGAGGATGAGGGATACATCGCTGTAGTTCCTGAGCTGCCTGGCTGTTCTGCTTTTGGTGAGACTGAAGAGGAAGCTTTGAAGGAAATCAAAGTCGCAATCGAGCTATGGATAGAGGCTGTAAAGAAAGAGGGCAGAGAAATTCCGAAACCTATGGGAAAGGAGTTGCTTAAGGCTGTTATGGAAAAATAGGTGATTTGATGTCTGAAATCATTGGTGTAACATATCCAATTCCCAAACAGTTCATGGATCGCTTCTTCAAAGGCAAAGATGTCTTTGTAAAGCCAGCAACTGTTTGGAAGCAGCTAAAGCCGGGCATGAAATTCGTTTTCTATCAATCTCACGAAGATACAGGCTTTGTTGGGGAGGCGAAGATAAAAAGGATTCTGCTTGTTGAAGACCCAATGAAACTCTACGATACTTACGGTGACAGGATTTTCCTGACAAGAGAGGAACTCAAGGAGTACATTAAGTCACAGGAACGATGGAAGTCAGGATGGAAGAGTCGTGGTAAAGAAAAGAAAAAGCTCTGGATGGCCATTGAACTCGAAAACATCAGGAAGTACGACAAACCTATCAAGCCAAAGCGTTTTGTTCCAGTTGGAGGACAATATCTGAGGGAGTAAATGGACAGGAAGGGTTTAACCTATCTTCTAATTGTTATCCCGGCCTTACTTTGTCTTCTCATATACTTTGCAGATTATGAAGTTAAGAAGTCCTTAACACTAATTCCGGCAAAATACACCCTAACAACGATGTACACGACAAACTTCGTTCATTACACCTTTGATCATCTGGCTGGAAATCTCTTTTACTACATACTCTTGTCGATCCTCTCTTTCCAGATATACAGCAAGCTCGGATTTGCAAAACTGTTTCAGATCTCCTTTCTGCTCATTCTCCTGGCAGTCCCCTTAGCAAGCTCTTTATTCACTATAGAGCTTCTTCCGCAGGTATTGCAGGATAAGCCTTCCTGCGGATTTTCGGGTGTGGTTTCGGCAGTCATTGGCCTGTACGGCTTTTCTATCTCGCTGTATTTAATAAAACTGAAGGCAAACGACACTCTGGCTTTCCTCTCAGTTCTCATCCTTGGCCTTTCTTTGGTACCCTTCGTTTACAACTGTTTAATTCACGGAATGATACTGCTCACCCTCTCCATCTTTACTTTTGCTTACCTGATGAAGAATGTAAGAATAGGCAAAAAGGATGTGATCTTCATCTTTCTGACTCTTTTCATCTACCTGCTGTCGATAATCAGTATATTTCCACAGCAGATTGTTCAGGGTAGCAATGTAGCGAATATCATTGCCCATTACGCAGGATTTATGTTTGGCTACTTAATACCTTGGTTTGGCAGATTCGAGGGATAGTATGAAGGTTATATTCGTCTGCTCACCATTCCAAGGAAAGCAAGAAAACATAGAGAAGGCGAAGCGATACTGCAGAATGCTCGTGGACATGGGCTACATACCAATAGCCCCCACATCTACTTCAGCCAGTTCATGGATGATTTAAATCCAGAAGATAGAAGAAAAGCTTTAGAGGAGAAAAGCTTTAGAAATGAACAAGAAATTGCTTGATTTTTGCGATGAACTCTGGATTTTTGGAGAGGAGATTACTGAAGGAATGAAGGAGGAAATAGAGTACTTCAGGAAGATTAAGGAAGATGGCGGGATCAGAAGGCTAACCGTACCTGATAATTACGCTAACGTTGCCAGATTTTGATGTGTTTTATCTAAGTTTAAAATTATAGAAAAATGAAAATAAAAATAAAGAAAAAATAAAAAGTCGAAATTTACCAGTAGTATTTGTCCACAAGCTCACCATTCGAATTGAACAGGTAAGCAGTATCGTGGTCGTTGTTCCAGATAGGTCTGCCAGATCCCCAGAACAGGTCTGTCCCGTTATTGTTTCCAGATCCTGTGTGAACTGTTATTTGCTGCCCGGGCGTCAGCACCACATCCGGGAATGGATACGTTTTGCCCGATTCGTCCTTCAGTGTCCAATCCTTCAGGTTTACCGTCGCCGTTCCAGCATTCTCTATCACAGCATACTCGTCGTTCAGGTTGTACCTGTCGTCTCCAGCAGCGTCGTAGTGCACATACTCAATTGTAACGGTTCCGTTGAACTGGTTCTGCCCGGTTGTACCTGTTCCTATACCTGTTCCTGTTTCTGTTTCTGTTT
This sequence comes from Archaeoglobales archaeon, assembly GCA_029984855.1. GTDB lineage: Archaea > Halobacteriota > Archaeoglobi > Archaeoglobales > Archaeoglobaceae > Archaeoglobus_C. Next base: position 8,336 of record JARQZL010000103.1, read on the forward strand.
CTGTTCCAGTGCCAGTCTGTCCGTAAGCCCAGAGCCCCCGGCCTTCCTGCCTTGCTCCGTTCTCGAGCTGGATGTAGTAGTTCTCTTTCTCGAAGTTGCCCTCAGTGTAAACTCTGGCGTATCCTCGCTTTACCAGTTCAGCCGTGAAGTCGGTGCCGTTCTCCAGATAGATGTAGGCGAGCAACCTTCCGTAGTAACCGCGGAAGCCGGCTTTTTCGTCGAACTCGATGTACGCATATTTGCCATCCAGCATCGACTTTGTGAACTCCTTCGCTTTGATTCCCCATTCAGCGAGGTAAGTTGTGTTTGTGATCGAGTCGTACTCGTAAGGCCTGTTTTTCTCAGCTGTTTTCTCCGGAGTATCCACTCCAAGCATTCTGACTCTCTCAACGCTGCCGTCCGGCATCTCAACATCTATCGTGTCGCCGTCTATCACCCTGAGAACCTCAACCCTGTACTTGACTCCGAACTGGAGCTCCAGGGGCTGGTGGCTCACGGCTGTTTCTGTAGTTACGGGTTCATGCGTGGCTGTGAGGTTCGGCGTCGCGGTTAGTTTGCCAGGCTGAGTAACACATCCCAGCAGGAGCAGAGCCAAAAGCAGGGGGAGGCATACTTTAATTCTCACTCTCACCAAATCACCCCCCAATTTAGCACTCTTTAAAAACTTAAATTAAAAACTTTAAAAAACTTAAATTAAAAATCGATGTAGTGAAGCAGTTTTCTCTTTATCTCCTTTGACTTCTCTCCAAGCTTTTCGTCAGGGAACGTATTGAATCCCACCATCAGGGATTCGAGGCTCTCTTCGAGGTTACGTACAGCTTCTTCAGGTGTCTGGCCGTAGCCGCTCAGTGCTAACGCTTCGTTCTCGACACACCACACCCCCTCTGAACAGTCGAATCTCGCAGTTAACGCAACCGGTTTCTTCAATGTGAACCTGCCGATTTGAGACAGTTCGATTCTCATGCGACCATAATGTGTTTGGTTTAGGAGTATTTAAGCAATTTGCAGTCTCCCCACGAGGTCGTCGATAGGTTTTACAGGAGCGATCTGGTCTTTCAAAATTTCGAGCACGAGTCTCGTGACTTTATCGTTCTTTTTGAGGATCTCTACAAGCACATCCTCGTTAAGGGGTTCCTCTGCTTCGTTAAGGGGTTCCTCTGCTTTAACCTCCACGCTCAGCGTTGGGTAATCGAGTATGGCAAGCGCAATCGCAGCTATAGTTGTGAAGTCGCCGCCGTGGTCTTCCCAGATGTCTGTCAGAAGGTGCTGTGCTTCCATGCTCGCGTTTACTGCCAGAATTTTACCACCGCATCTTGGACAGGCTTTAATATCTTCGACTTCGTCTCCGAACTCAAAGTAAAGGCAGTTGGGACAGACGTAAAAATCAGCATTCACAGCTGCTCACCACGCTTTTCACGCTCTTGCAGACGTGGTTAACGTTCTCGTCGTCGGGATACAGCTTTAAGAGGTCTTCTGCCGCCCTTTGCAGAGTTTCGGCAATCTTTCCGTTCTTCGACATCTTTTCTCTGAGCACGGCCATCCAGGCCTCTATTATTGCCTCGTGTGACTTTTCCTCGATCGCTTCTTCCGCAAGCTTCTTGTCGAAACCTTCGGGTATCATCCTCGACGGTCTGACGGTTGCCCGCTTGAACGTTTCGAAGTGGTCCGCTATCGCGAGGAGCAGAACAGCTGCAGACGCGGGATTGTTCTCGAGCGGCATGTTTCCGTAAAGCTTTTTCAGAATTGCCAGCACGTTCTCGTCGACCTCAGCCAGGATTACGAACCCCCCGTCTTCGCAGGTAAGACAGTAAATCCCGCCTTCGACCCTATCCACGAACTCTCTTTTCTTAAACGCTGAAAACTCGTAAATGCTTATCTCTCCCTCATAACATCCGAACGTCATGCAGTTCAAACAGAAGTTTGCCTTTTCCATTACGTCCACCTCTCCAAACTCAATCATAAAAATCTAAAAAACTTGCGCAATTCAGAACTTGAAGTGCCGCAAAAGTAGCTGCCATTCACTCCCGGGATTCAATATCAGGGCACTCTGACGATGAGTCTATGTAGCCGCTTAGTTAATCGAGATGAAAGGTCTCAGACCTTTTTTCAGCACCTCAAGCGGCATTTCTCCCGGCTTTCTGACAGTTCTGTACCACCAGCCGCAGAACTTCCTGCTCTCGTCCTCCTCCACGGGTGCGTGGATTTCGAACATCACGATGTCCCCCTTCTGGATTGCCACGACGTAGGCAGTGTCTTCGTACTCAACAATGTTCAGAAGGGCCATCTTCTGCCTGAGCATCCTGTAGGCGAGCTCCCTCGTGAGCTCGTCCGGTGGACAGACTTTGCGGTAAGAGAAGACGAGCGCCATAAACGCCTCGATGTAACTCCCGGGCGGTTCGGGCAGAGCCCTCGTGAAAACAACGACGCCCTCACAT
>JARQZL010000104.1 GCA_029984855.1 Archaeoglobales archaeon
CGAGGTTTAAAGAGAGGACGAAGAAGTTCTGAAATCGATTTCCATTCAGAAGTTCTTTTGATTCTGTTCAGAGCTGGTTGGAGAGCTTTATGGCTTTCTATAATTATTGGGGGTGTTTATCTTGACAGCACCTTTTCAATTCATGTTGAAAAATCATTATTATCTTTTTTTATTATGATTATGAATAACAGGACTGCAATTGATAAAACCAACCCAAGCACAGAAATATATGGAAATGAAAGTTTGTGGTACAATATTAAAGAAGTTGCTACACATTCAATAATATTATATCCAAAATATAATATAGATATTATTGCACCTATTTTTAGGTCTCTTAGAAGTAGATATACAAGTATAACGCCAATAGCACTATTTAATATCATATAAACTACGGCTGGATTGCCACCTAATTTCATACCAAAAAAGTAGGATTCTGGATTTGTAAAAGCTAATACAATTTGACCCGATGAGCCCACTAACAAGATAAGAATTAATAGATAGCCTATAATTTTCTGAAAATCAACCATGTTATTCCACCATATAAGTTTTAAAAATAATTTTAAATTAATATCAAATTAGCTCCATCCTGTATACCACCAAACCTTGTCTATACTCGGGTTTTTGTCCAAGGTGTCCATAGCGTGATTCCAGACGTTACTGACATATACTTCAGTACTGCTGGTGTAATTGCGTGTTTTATCACCGTGCTGCCCCCACCATTCCGCATACGTTTTATCGTTATCCCAAATATCATCGAAGTTTATTACGCCATCTTGTATGGTAAAGCTTTCTATGTCCTCAATTCTGCCATACCATGCTTGTCTCCAAGCATCGTAGATTGCATCCCATGCTGGATCTGGGTGGTCCTCGTCATAGAAATATAACGTGTACTTCACGTAATTTGACGTATACTCCACGGAAACTTTGTAAAGGCTGTTATTTCCGTTGACATTGTAGCTATTACCAGCATCATCTGTGCCGCTCCCTCCATTAACATCAGGAGAAACCTGCACCCAATAGTATATCGGGTAAGGAATATCGCTGCTCAACGATGCGTAGAAAATCCTGTAAGTGTGCATAGAATCTTTGTAAGCACCAACGAGCGTTAAGTTTACCATCTGCTTAGATGCATTTTGAACACCATTATGTTCCTGCAAGATTTTGCTTAGGTGTTCCCTGACTATTAGATACTTAAACTTCTCTTTATCTTCTTTTGTCAGACTTTCTCCAACAGTGTTTTCTAATTCATCTACAATGAGGTCTAAATTTTTTCCGTATCTTTTCACCAGGTATTTGGCGAAACTATCGATATCTTGTGAGTTATTTTCGTGTATATACTTGCAAGCCTCAGTGTCTATTGGTTGGAATAATGTCCGCATCTTTGAGTGTCTATCTTTGTCTTTACCAACTTCTGCAGACACTGCTCCAGCAACCAACACCATCAGCAAACATATCCCTACTACAATTGCTTTCTTCATCCTTCACCTCCACCTTTTGACCATCTTGTAAACCTTTCTCCTATTTAACCATTTTGACCATATCTTTAGAATTATTCTTTAATTTTCATATTCTCATGACATGGTCAGAAAATTTATATAGTGGTTTTTGAAGGCTGAAAATCCACCATTGCAGGCGAAGTAAGGAAACGAGCAAACCAATAACATTTCACATTTTTATATTCTCAAGTCATGGTCAGAAAACATATATGTCAGTTTGTGGCAAATGGGAGTATGAGGCTGAGCCGGGTTTGCTTGCAACAAATCGGTGTCTTCGCTTCAACTGGACTTTAAATACAACTGCAAAAACTTTTAAGTTTTAAAATCAAAATACATTGAGTGGTCATTATGGACATCTCGGAAATCGAGAAAAGGTTAATTGAGCTGGACAGAAACCTTCACATGATTCTGGATATGCTGAAAAAACTTAAGAAACCCGAAGAGAATATCGTAGAGTCCGTAGCAGGGGCCTGGGGTTACGATGTGGACAGCGTGGAGTTCGTGAGGAGTCTGAGGAGGTCAGGAAGAATCCATGTATGAAGCTTTTTATTGACACTTCAATATTTGTAGACGTTCTGAGGTCAAAACAGGTTGAATCATCTAAAGCTCTGTTTGATAGTTTAATGAGAGAAATCACCGGTTTTACCTCCACAATAACCGTGGCAGAACTCAGCCGGAGCTTGCGGATCCACAAGACCCGATGCTATAAAAAAGACGCTCGAACTTCTATCTCTCGTGGAAATAGTCGAACTCAGTAAAGAAATAGCTGTAGAGGGTGGCAGAATTTATGCCGAATTAGTCAAAAGAGAAGAAGAAATTGAACTTAACGATTGTTTAATTGCTGCCACAAGCCTTGCAGTGGGAGTGAAGGACATCGTTACAAGAGACATCGACCATTTTAGCAGAATTGAAGAAATTAATGCCGTAACACCCGAAGATTTGGGATTTTAGTCTACCAACTTTTTTGTTTTCTGTCATTTAAGTCCTTTCCATTTTCCGGCCTTAGTTGCGAACTATTTTCCAACTATCTTTGTTCGGTTCAGCAAATATTCCTCGTCTGTGTCAGCTTTAACAACTGCTATATACTCCCCATCCAGCTGACAGTACACTATAATCGTTTTATTCTTTGCCGTGAAATTATCCAATCCATCTTCAATTAAAAATCCAGAGTTGGATAGCAATTCTCTGTAATTTTCATAAGCTGTTTTAGAATCCGTATATCCACAGAACAGCTTTGTAAACAGATATTTCGGAACAGAATGCGGATTGTAGGCAGTTTTACCATAGTGGCCATAGTAAAAGACAGCAACTTCTAAAGAAGTATTTCCGTATCTTTTAGTGCAAAATTCTGAATAACACTGAGGTTTGTAAAAATTCCATTTCGATCCTACCCAGTTCGGGTCTATTCTTCCTTTTTCATCCCGAAGCTTTGCGAGTAGATGCATGTACGTAAGCTGTTCTGGCCCTGGACCTATTAATGAGAAGTCGTAGACAAAGCATAAGCTATACGTAGATGATAAAACGAGCAAAATCATGGCTATGGCGAACGTTCTCTTATCTTTTTTCTTTACTGTAAGGAAGAAGATCGTAAATACCAAAGCGAGAGAGATAACAGTCGGAGGCCACACATCAAATTCAATTCCCGCCTGATCCATAAATACAGCAGTGATGAAGAACAGTGGTCCGGCAAGAAGTCCTATGAGTGTTGAATATAAAAGCTTTAGTTTGTTCATTATAAAGCACCTATCAGCTTCAAATAAAAAATTAAGGGATTAACTCGGTCTAACCCACGTAGCCGATATAGCCCACCAGTCACCCCATGCAAGGTAGTGCACGTTGTAATCCCACGTATCGTGGAGTAAAAGGAATTTCTCGTTTGTATCGATGTCTATTGCATATCCTACACATGCGACGGTATGATCGCCGTAAGGACTACTCCATCCGCTTCCAGTTCCTCCATGCCACATGCTTAAAACAAAAGGTCTGCCTGCACTTATTTCATTTGTCACATCGTCCCAGCTCGGTTGAGGGAACCACTGATTTGATGCCCAATTTGAATAACCATAGTTGTTGCATACTTTGTTGATTCCATCGTCAATAACAAATGGTGAAGTGCTTCCAGTCTCGTTATCAGTTCCCATTGCATAATGGAGCTCTTCTGTTAGATCCGTATGTTCGTTGGATGGATCATCAAGTTGGGTTCCGTCATTCACATCTGTTGGCTCATTGTACCACCAGTCTGGGAGATCGAGGTTCGGATAGCCGTGTTCTCCCCAGTATTCCAATACCATAGCTGCTGAGGTTGGAGAGCATCCGTCATCCCATAGAAATGCAGGAACATCCTGAATATGCACACCATACCAAGCAAGTGTTGTTATTGTACCAGAGCTATACTTCTCCCATTGATCTTTTGCTTCCATAGCTCTCTCTGCTAAGTGCCTTCTAACTTTCTCATCCTTTAGTATTTCCTTAACACCTTCTTTAATCTTATTAAAATTGACCTCCTCCTTGGTTGTCAGATCATGGTATTTTCCTTTTTCTTTAACAATATACATAAGCCCTCCAAGGCGATAAAGCTTTTCTGCTTTTATTCCCATCTCCATTGCTCTCATCAGCGGCGATATCCCCTTTGAGAACTCTAACACGGGATAACTTGTTTTCTTTGCTGAAACCACGATGTATCCAGCATACTTTCCATTTTTTGCAAATTCGAATACGTAAGCAGACGGACTTTCATCAACATCGTAACATGTTACTACTTTCCCGATTTTCGCATCCTTCCATTCCATAAAATCTTCGGTTGCTGAAATCTTTGCTACAAATTTCTCTGCTACCTTCTTTGCTTCATTTAAGCTTACCGCATTGTTTGTAACCTGTGCCGCTGCCGTCACCGCCACACCTGCTACCATTAGTAATAACAACACCGCTATCACTTTCTCCACCCTCAACCTACTTTCACCTCCACTTTTGACCATCTTGTAAATCCTTCACCTATTTAACATTTCTGACCATATCTTTAGAATTATTCTTTAATTTTCATATTCTCAAGTCATGGTCAGAAAATTTATATAGTGGTTTTTGAAGGCTGAACATTCATCACTTAAGCTCACTGCAAATTGCATGAAAATCAAATTCCAGCCTCTCGTCTGATGTGATGCTGGATTGAACCATCACGCTCAGGGCATCGTTCGTTAGTTTAGCCACGGATTGCAGAACGAGCTTTCCATCCCTGTGGCCCTGAGTACTGTTGTAGGATATGAGGCTCCAGGTTTTAGGAGCGCTTTCAGAGCAATCAATGGCTGCAATCTTTCCATTTCTGGCAAAGAAGTAACCAGCAGAACGCAGATTCCAGAGTTCACTTGAATCCATCAAAGCAGCAACATCAGAATAAGCGTACTTCATTGTTACAGGAAATGAAGAATTCAAAATGCAATCGGAAACACCGTACGTATGGATAACTTCAATCGTTGTGTTATTTACCACGAATTCCCCTATTTTCTCCTTTTTCTTGAATTTATCGACCATATGTATGGAGACTGGATTCAGCACGAGCTTTCCAGAATCGTTAATGACTTCGACAAATCTTACCTGTTCTCCCTTCCTCAGCAGAAACAGATCGATAGCCGTATTTCCCCGTTTCTCAGATTTCACAATGCATACAACATCCCAGCTGATGTTTTCGTAGTTTGCAGCGAGTCTGTAAGAGGGAGTTGTAACGTTTTTGATTCCTCCCTCCGTTTTTATAGCAGAGGGCATCACGTAAATTGACGTAATATAAAATGCAACAAAGCTGATTATGAGAAATGCTATAACGAGTCTGGCTTTTTTCATTACTTGTCCTCCTAACGATAAATTATATCCTGAATTCCACCCAACCCTCAGAAGTGTACGTCCACCACAGTATGTTGTACTTACCGTACCTCACACCGTAATGCTCCCTCCAGTCCATTGAGTCCCCATTCGAAACTCTGATAGTCGCTCCCGGCTCTATTTGATAGGTATCGGAGCCAACGGCCTTGCCCTCATTTACATCATGCCACCATTTTGCAAGTTCTTGTGAGTAATCGCTCTGATCATGAACTACAACGTCTGAAATTGTGTAACTCCACGACTGCGATGCTGAAACCTGCGCTCCATCTTCACCCGCTGAAACCCCCAATGGAAACACTCACTGTTGTAGCACCTGAGGTTGTGGTTGGATCGTAATCCGAAAGGAAGTAGTTGCTCTGATAGTAGTCAGCATCTATCCACGTGTACATGTCTGAAGTTTTCCAGCCGGAACTCCAGAGTTCTTCGCCAGGTACCGATTGCTGCCTCACGTGTATGTCGTACCAGTCGTAGGTTCCCGAGTTATCATCATAGAGCTTGTAGTACAGGGTTCTGACATTCAGCCTACCGTATGGCTCCCAACTGTCTCCAGTCGTGTAATCGAGTTGGTATATCTGGTTCCAGTAAGGCGTTGCCTCAATTGTTATTGTGCCGGCATCTGGGGGAATGTTAATATATGCCCATATATATGCTTCCCGAATCGCCTCAAAGCTTGGGTCAGTCGAGATGAATACTTTAGTCAGCATAGTTTTGTTACCAGTTGGATAAGTTACGTAACCGTACACGGTCTCTTCTCCAACCGGTTTACCATCGGGGCTTTGTCCCGCAATAACTTCCGGGCAGAACTGGCCTTCAAACAAATCTTTAGCAACCTCTGTGCTCCCATTTACGATTATCACTGGAATTCCTGAAAGGATTTCTTTCTTCAAAAGTGCTTTGAGTTTGTGGTTACTCTCAGCACATCCTCCATCCACCACGAGTATATGCCTGCTGTGCATACTTTTGAACTCTTTGAGTTCCGTTGCCATGGTAAAGTAATCCGCAATCTCATTGCCAATGTAATATACCGGGATTGAGTTGTCTATCCTGTACTGTTGCTTCAAGCTCTCTGCAGACGTCCCGGTTGTCATGGTTACTGCTGCCCCCGCTGTTAGCATCGCAGCCAGCAGAATTCCAACAGCCCATGCCCTATTCACCTCATCACCTCCACCTTTTGACCATCTTGTAAACCTTTCTCCTATTTAACCATTTTGACCATATCTTAAGAATTATTCTTTAATTTTCATATTCTCATGGCATGGTCAGAAAATTTATATAGTGGTTTTTGAAGGCTGAAAATCCATTACGGCGAGCGAGACAGGGAGAAAAGCAGGCCAAGCGAGTAATGTAAAAAGGTCCTGTAACCAATTATATCGCCGAAACCGAGAAACACAGATTTTTTCTTTCCCATAACGGTTTCTCACTTCACCTCTTCCATACCTTTTTTGAATTCCTCCCACACAACTATAATAACTCCACAAGTTATAATAGCCAAAGCCAGACTGCTCAATAGTTTAATTATCTGGCTATCGTAACCAAGATACTGGCCAGCTAAAGAAACCATCCCTACAAACAAACCAGACAAAAAATCTTTGTCACTATTCTATTGTATGGACTCCGAAGTTTTTTGCCATGTTTAGCAGAATTAGGGCGAATACGAATAATATTACAGCACCAAGAGCCATCGTTATTAAGATGTCAAGCATTCGTGTCTCCTCCATACTAAAAAATTGGAGTTATTAAAATTTTACACCCACTCGACTATGTCGTAATTCCATTTGACATACCGCCACTCACCGTCGAATTCCTGATCACAGAAGTCGGAGTAACCAACTTCACTTCCGACGCTATCGGATGGAACTTCCGCAATTAGCTCTATGGTATATCTGAAAACATAAATGATTACACAGAATACACAAAAAGAGAAAAAAATCTCTCATATCACATTAACAGAATGATATTCGAATTGAAGGTTAAAGAAGGTGAGATATATGTTCTCGATACCTTTATCGTTCCCGTTGATCTGAACAGGCGTAGAAACGGGAAGAAAATAGAACTTTGATGCTGAATTCGTCTTCGATTCGTTAAAGGGTACAACGGTCGGCTACATCGTGGCAGTTCTCATCAATCTCTCCAATCTAAGCCTGGTTGACGTTAAAACTTCAAAGAAGACATCTAAGGTTAAAGCGGATGAGATGGTAATAAAGAATTTGGGAACTCTAAATGGCAAGATAAAGGCAGTGATAGCTGATGCAGGATTTAGCTGCTACAGCCAAGAGATGTCGATGTCATCAGCTATACCGATCGTTAAGCCAAAGAATAACTCAAGAAGCTTAAGGTTATTAAAGCGATGCCCGTAAATTTTGACTGGCTTGATAAGTATTCAGGTTTTCGATGATCTTGTTAAAGATTTGAACGAGATAATAAGGATGACTCTTCAGATCAACGATGACGAAGATTTCGCTGAGATGAGGGCTGAGATTGAGATTCTATTTAAGGCGACAAAAGCTCTTTTTGGATTGAAGGATTTGCACATCTATTACAGCTGGCGATTCAGGTACAATGTGTCTGTACGCTGGATGTCTCTTTATGCAGTTCTGTATGGAGAATGGGTTAAAAGCTGACGTTATTATAGAGCATTTGAGAAGGAGAAGGTTGTAATGAAGAAGACACTTTTCTGGAGTTGTTTGTTTCTGATTTTAAGCTATTAGATTTCATATTCTTTAAAATAGAAGGATTGGATAAAGGGAGATCCCATATATTTAAGTTTTCTAACCATGGCTTGAGAATATATTATCTATTAATAGTGCAGAACACACTATCTGGGCTATAATAACTCTATTAAAATTGGACTATCTGTAATCACTCAAACTCAATCGTAGCAGGGGGCTTCGGTGTTATGTCGTAAACAACTCTCGAAACTTCCGGTATTTCGCCTGTAATCCTCAAAGCTATCTTTCTAAGCTTCTCGTACTCTATTTTTATTGGGTCTGCGGTCATCCCATCTCTCGACTCAACAGCCCTTATCGCTATAATGTAGCCGTAAACTCTGATGTCTCCCTTAACACCAGTCGCCTGCCCTATTAAGGCAGCGAAGGCCTGCCACTTCTCGTACTCTTCGAGGTCCTCCTCCACTATCGCATTCGCTTTCCTGATAACCTCAACCTTCTCCGGCGTTACCTCGCCGCATATTCTTACTGCTAACCCCGGCCCGGGAAATGGCATCCTTTCAGAGATTTCCTCTGGTAGGCCGAGGTACCTTGCAACCTCCCTCACCTCATCCTTGTAGAGCTCTCTTAATGGCTCAATCACGTCCTTGAATGCGTAGTGGATTGGAAAGCCCCCAACGTTGTGGTGACTCTTTATTCCACCCATACTCTCGATGATGTCAGGATAAATCGTCCCCTGAATCAGGTATTCTGCTTTGTGCTCCTCTGCAACCCTCTCGAAGATCCTCACAAACAGCTCTCCAACAACCTTGCGCTTTTCCTCAGGGTCTGTAACACCTCTTAGAGCTTCAAAGAACTCGTCCTTCGCATCGACGAAAACGAGGTTCATGTGGCCGAATATCTCCTTAATCCTCTCAGGCTCGCCCTCCCTCATCAGTCCGGTATCGACGAAAACGGGAATCAGGCGGTCACCAATAGCTTTATAGGCAAGAACCGTACAGACTGAGCTATCAACACCACCGGATAAGGCAATAATCGCTTTACCTTCCTTAACCTTCTCTCTTATCTCCTGTATCGCCTGCTCCACGAACTTCTCAACGTCCATGAGCGTGAATGAATTAAGGGAGGTTTAAGCTTTTCTCCTCTTTCTCCTCGCTTCGATATTGCCTGAGGTCAGGATTTCGCATAACCGAAGAATCTATATATCCTGCACTGTAGTTAGGAGGCATGAAAAAGATGAGGGAGAAGTGCAAGGACTGCATGATCTGCTTCAGGAAGAGAGGGAAGTAGGAGTAAAGCATGAACTCCCTCGACTTTGCCGAGCAGTTTGACTTTTTTCCATACAGGCGTTTAAGGGGGCGGGGTGTAAGCCCACATTTCTCGATGAGAGTAGATGGTATTGATTTTCACATAGATTCTTCAAAAGGGGAAGGTTACAATCTCATAACCCACGCACATTCAGACCACTACGGCCAGAAGAACGTTTGTAATTCATGTGCAGTTGCCAGCCGTGAAACTGCAACCATTTTAAAAGCTTCGACAGGTAAAGGATTTTCTGGCATGACCTTCAACATAGGAGAGTCCCTTAATCTCGGGACAAGGGTTAAAACTTATCCCACCGGTCACATACATGGTTCCTCAGCTTTCTATTTCAAGGACGGTGTTCTGGTAACGGGGGATGTAAAGGATTACAGAGGGTTGCCGATGTGCCATGTGCTGATAACAGAGGCGACATACGGCAGTCCTGAATACGTTTTCGAGGATGAAATAGACAGGCTTGTTGAAGAGGCCACTAATGCAACCTTTGGTGTTTACCCTATAGGAAAAGCTCAGAGAGTGGCGGAGATTTTGAAAAATGCAGGATATGACGTCGCTGCAGACGGAAAGATATCGAAGATATGTGAATGTCTTGGCATCGAACTCTGTAAAGGCGGTGAGACAACACTTGCACCTCCTTGGGAGGTTGCAATGGCATCCGGGAAGAGGTACATCTTGACGGCACAGAAGTTTTACAATCTGCCCAGAATAGTTATCAGTGACCATCTGGACTATGAAGGCATAATCCGCATGGTGGAGCACTGCAATCCTGAACAGGTGGTATTCTACCACGGCAACCCTTCAGAACACCTTATAAAGGAGCTTGAGGCAATTGGCTATGGAGTAACACTTCTTCACGAACTTGAAAAGGTGAGGATTGGGCGGAGAGATTAAATCTACAGTCGCAGCGCTCTTACTACAGCACACCGAAATAGATATATTTAATGGTGCGCTTGTGGTCATTGAGCGGTCGTAGTCTAGTGGCAGGACAGGGGCTTCCCGAGCCTCTAACCCGGGTTCAAATCCCGGCGGCCGCATCTCCTCTCTCTTACTCCCAAGGTTTTCTGCTGACATATCATTCAGAGAAGTTTATAAGTCCATGTAAGAAGTGAAGAACATGAAAGATACAGAAGAAAGAGGGGGAAGAGGGGAGTCAAAAAAAGTGACTCTCGTAGTGGATGGAAAGAGGGTTCCACTCAACCCGTACGTCAGCAGTGTTTTTTCAAGCATAATTACAGCTCTGGTTTCCACCCTCAAGGGTGTTGATGAGGACTGGAGTTTGGCCGAAATAAAGGTGGAGAAATGAGATTTCGAGAAGCTTTAGGACGAATTTCACCCTACGTTCCAGGCAAGAGTATAGAGGAAGTGAAGAAAAAGTACGGACTGGATAAAGTTGTAAAGCTTGCATCCAATGAGAATCCGTACGGGGCAAACCCAAAAGCAATTAAAGCGTTCAAAAGCTTTGAGAGTCTGCACATATATCCCGATCCCGATCCTGAAGATCTAAGACAGAAGATCGGAGAATACGTTGGATACGAGGCTGAGAGAATAGTTGTAGGGGCTGGTATTGATGGAGTTATGGAGAATATCTTCAAGCTGTTCGTTGAACCCGGGGATAGAATAGTAATCCCCATTCCGTCATTTCCCTACTATCACATCCTGACGAGAGTCTGCGGAGCTTTTGATGTGCGAGTCAGAAGAAAGAGGAATTTTACAATAGACGTCAGGTCGCTTCTTGATGCTATAACTGAAAAAACAAAAATTGTGCTCGTATGTTCCCCCAACAATCCTACAGGAAATGTTGAGAATGAAGAGGTCGTCAAGGAGATTGTGGAGAGTTGCAATGTCCTCGTTTTTGTTGATGAGGCGTACGGCGAATTTTCTTCAAAGAATCTGCTGAGGTTTGCTGAATACGAGAACGTTGTTGTAGCAAGGACTTTTTCAAAGGCATTCGGTCTTGCAAATTTGAGAATAGGGTATGCTGTAGTTCCAGAAGAGATCAGAAAGGAGTATCTGAAAGTTTCGACGCCGTTCCCGCTTTCAACTCCTGCAAAGTTCGCAGCCATGGCAGCCCTCGAAGATAGAAAGTTTCTCAAATTTGTTGTGGAGAAAACGAGAGAGGAGAGGGAGAGAGTGGGCAAAAAGCTGCGGGAAATTGGCGTTAAAGTGTATCCATCCGAGGCGAACTTCATTCTTATTGAGACACCGATAAAATCCTCAGAGCTTGCTGAAGAGCTCTTGAAACGTGGGATCATAGTCAGAGATTGCTCAAAGTTCATTGGATGCAATGAATATCACGTTCGTGTGAGTATAGGCAGAAAGGAGGAGAATGATCTGTTTATAGAGGCTATGGAGGATATAGTGTGCTCGTAGCTCTAACAGGTACACCGGGAGCTGGCAAGACAACAGTTGCAGATATTCTAAGTGCAAGAGGCTACAGAGTGGAGTCCGTAAATGAGCTTGCGGAGAGGTTCGGTACAGTGAGTGAGGAGGACGACTCCAAGATCGTTGATGTGGAGGGGCTTGCTGAAAAGTTGAAACTTCCAGAGGATGAAGTAATTATCCTGGAGGGGCATCTTTCTCATCTTCTCAACCCAGATGTCGTTGTTGTATTGCGATGCAATCCCATTTTGCTGAAAGAAAGGCTGAAGTCGAAAGGGTGGAGTGAAGAGAAAGTGCTCGAGAATGTAGAAGCAGAGATAGTTGATACAATCCTTATAGAGGCAATGGAAGAATGCGGAGACGTTTACGAGATAGACACGACCGGTTTGAGTCCGGAAAAGGTTGCAGATGCAGTAGAGGAAATTTTGACGGGTGAAAGAGATAAATACAAACCCGGCAGAATTGACTGGATTTCTGAAGTTAAGGACAGGATAGAGGAGTTGATGAGAAGAGAATAATACAAAGCTTACAGGCTGTAAAGCTCCTCAACTGTACACTCATCCCACGCCTTGTCATCCCTGAGCCTCAGAAAGACAGGAGCTCTTAACTTTCCATCCTCAGTAACTTCAAGAAATTCGACCTCACAGACATAAACGGGCTTAACCCAGTGCACGGGTCTTTTGAATTCTGCTTCGAACCATGGCCTGGTGATTTCGATCTCCTTCAGCTTCTCGTGGAACCAGTCTATGAACTCCATATCGAAGCCCGTTCCAACCTGACCAACGTGGACGAGCACATCTGATTTCAGGGCTAAAACGAGGGAGCCGAACTTCCCTTCTCTAACCCCCTCCCCTTCAAGCCAGCCTACAATGATGCAGTCGAGGGTTTTACGCTTCTTCATCTTGACCCAAGCGTTGCTGCGCTTTCCCGGCTGATAAACGCTGTTTTTACGCTTGGCCATCACGCCTTCGAGGCCCATCTCAATTGCCTTTCTGTAAAATTCCACGCCCATCTCCTCTACAAACTCCGACTTCGTGACCCTT
This sequence comes from Archaeoglobales archaeon, assembly GCA_029984855.1. Taxonomy (GTDB): domain Archaea; phylum Halobacteriota; class Archaeoglobi; order Archaeoglobales; family Archaeoglobaceae; genus Archaeoglobus_C. The sequence goes on from JARQZL010000104.1 coordinate 12,775, forward strand.
CTTGCATCTCCTGCAATTTCATCGAGAATCTTCTTCCTCTCTATCAGCGGTAAACTCATTATCCACCCGTCGCCTGCCGTATAAAGCACATCAAATGCGATATGGACTGCGGGAATCCTTTTTGAGAGAATTTCAATCTTAAGTCTGCTGTCAACGTGTTCCCTCTGCTGCAAAAGTGGGAATGATGGTTTCCCTTTATGGAAGACGACTATCTCCCCATCGAGCACGGCATTCTGTGAAACAAAGTCGAAGAAATCAAGTTCGGGGTAGCGGTAGGCTATCTCGATCAGCCTTCTGTTTTGCAATCTGAGTCTCTTTTTCTCAACATCAACGAAAGCTATACTTCTCGTTCCATCCCACTTAATCTCGTAGATGTAGTCATTGCTGCTGAAGGGTTTGCCTCTGACTGCCAGCATCGGCTTGATTTTTCTGCTGAACCAGTCTTCCATCGCTGAAATTTTTCGGCTTTTTTTATTTATTTTTAACCTCAGTTTGACACCTGTACTCAATTAGCAATCATTAAATAGTATCTGACTTTACAGCAAAGTAATGGAAATTACGAACTCATGAAAATACTTTCGAGCGAGAGCAGGGCGAAGGTGCTGGACGCTTTGGTGAGAGGGGAAACAAGAGAGCAGATTAGAGAGCAGGTACCAAAATCAACGCTGTTCCACGTATTAAACTCGCTGAGAGGGGCTGGACTGATTGAAGAATATCAGGAGGAGCTTAGTATTACATCGAAAGGCCATGCATACTTTAAACTGTTCGAGAAATTCGGAGAAAGCTATTTAAATCTGAAAAGAATTCTCGAACACTTTTCCGAGCATGTAATTCCTCTTCCTGACGAATTCTTCATCAGATTGCACGAACTTGGCGATTTTCAGGTTGTAATTTCCGAACCTTCGGATTTGCTCAAGCCCCACAGAATGTTTGTTGAGTATCTGATGAAGTCCAGAGAAGTATATGGCGTCTCACTGATCTTTTCCCTGGCTATCCAGATGTGTTTAGGGAGGTTGAGATAAGAAAGCGGACGTAATAGAACTTGTTGTAACAAAAGATATACTGGAGGTTCTTTCGGGTTACACTCCTGAAAAATACCGGAACCTCAGGCTTTATGTGACTGACATAAATCCCCAAATTGCGTTTGCGGTAACCGACACTTTTTTCTCCATCGGTTTCTTCTATAAGTCAGGTGGCTACGATTTTACAAGAGATTTAATCTCCACGGCTCCATCAGCAATTAAGTTTGGAGTGGATCTGTTTAACCACTATAAAAGTAGAACCAGAAGGGTTCTGTGAGTCTGTAGATTATCCATTCTCCATCAACGAGCAGATTTGATGGTCTTTTTTTTAGAGTATCTCAAAATGTAGAAGGTACCATTTGCGAGGCTCATGATTGCTGTATGATTCAGCCCGACTCCTGAAATAAGAAAGAGGTGGGCCAAGAGTTTGTGAAGAGCAGAAATGTTCTGAAACGGAAAGTATCCATACAGGCCGGGAGAGTATATATGCCCGCAAGTTTATCCCTTTCAACGTCCTTAAAATCGTATAAAACTGTGTTAATAAAGCTTTTGAGGAAAAAGAACATGGAGACAATTAAAACCTGAAGAGAAAACTCATCTAAAAATAGAGCGATGCAGAAAGCCCATGTAAAAGCTACAACTACGTTCTTTACACCTTTTCCACTCTTGAGTCTCAGATTCTTAACCCCTCTGGAATACAGGTATGACACCGCGAAAGGTATGAGCAACATTATTTTCTGGCTGATAATCAAAGGTGTAACCATGCAGAAGCTGGATGAAGCCAAGAGAGACAGTCTGAACTTTTTGCTGGTTTCTATATCCTCCCTGTTTTTCACCCCTCTATCGAGAGAGTACGCTGCATACACAATCATGGCGAACGATAACAGGTAATGCTGAGGAGCGTTTTTGCTGAGGAACTCGCAGGCGAATTCCAGTTTGAACGCTCCCGACATGGATAGCAGCAGAATAGAATATAGAATAGAATTTTTAGTTCTCCCATATTGTTCTTGTTAAACATCAAAAATATAGTTCAATCTCGTTGGACGCGTTTCAAGTCGTTGGACTCCTGCATCTCAGTCCAATGTTTGCTGGATGAGTCAACGCTGTTGGACAAAGACAGAAAAGGGAAGTATTGAGAATGGGTGGCTATGCCAAGAGATTTCCAAATTCGAAAATTCCTTGCTGAAAGCTGTTCCCTCGTTCACTGCTTAACAGCCTCGAGACTCCCCTTTAACGCATCCATCAATGATTTTGCTGCTGTAACCTCCTCTGCAATTGTAATCTCCTTCCCTGCAAGCTTCGCCTCTATCAGCTTGAGCAACGCCTCCTTGTACTCGTCTCTGTATTCCTCAAGCTTCAACGGCTTTTTCATCGCAAGCACAAGCTGTTTCGCAAGCTCCAGTTCTTCCTCGCTCACATCAACACTGACGCCCCAGCCCGGCACCTCCGCAGGATTTCTCACCTCGTCCACATAGTGGAGTTGCGCCAGCAGTAAACCGCCATCAAAGGCCTTTAGAGCTACGAGGTGCTCCCTTCCCCTCATCCCGACTTTTCCTATGGCCATGCTCTGCGTTGCTTTCATCGCCTCCTTCAGCAGGAAGTAAGCTTTTTCACCGCCCTTATCAGGGGCAAGGTAGTAGAAACTGCCGTAGTAAATGACGTTGAGTTCAGAGGGGTCAAAAAACTGTTTTATTTCTATGCTCTTTACAGACTTCAGCGGAATTTTCTCGAAATCCTCGTCCGTCAGAACAGCATATTCATTTTTAGAGACCTCATAACCCCTCACGATTTCATCTTTTGACACTTCAGCGTTGCACTTCTCGCATACTCTTCTGTACCTTATCTTTCCCCCATCCTTTGCATGCAGGAAGCTGAACTTCAGCTCCTTTGTAGTCGTTGCAGAGTACATCTTTACAGGAATGCTAACAAGGCCGAAAGAGACGGAGCCTTTCCAGGTAGCCCTCATGAGTTCAATTAGGGTTGCAATCTATAAAACATTTAGCCATGCTAGTTGTGTGACATATTTGAGTTTTTGTCTGCTAATTTTATGAGATTAAATTAGAAAAAATATCTGATCGTATTACCAATCGAAATATTTTTAAGACCGAGGCTGAAAGCTAAGCTGAACGCTGAACAACAAACAGGTACAGGGTGAGAAAAATGGAGTTTGGCAGATCTTGTAGGCTGATTCTGGTTCTTGTAACAGTCTGTGCTGTGATGCTTGCCGGATGCAGTGAAAAGAGACCGGCAGTGGAAGGAAAGTCTGTGACAATTGTAGATGATCTGGGTCGCAAGGTATCAGTGCATGTACCCGTAAGAACTTTCGTGTACGTCGGTCATAACTGCTACCTCTACGAGACGTTGAGAGCACTTGGTGTACAGGATAAAGTCATCGGAGCCAGCGACAGGTTCGTCAGGCCGGGAGGATACCGATACAGTCCATCGTACTTCCCGGAGCTTGCCAATGTCACTGATGTTGGCCTGCTCAAATCTCCGGACTATGAACTGATAAACAAATTGAAACCCGATGTAGTTTTTACCGATAGCGAAAGATGGTACGACTGGAAGAAAACTCCCGGCATTCCGGTTATCGTCATGGATGTTAAACCCACAACCAACCTGACAGAGTTCAGAGAAAAAGTGATGAAACTCGGAGGCCTGTTCGGTAAAGAGAAGGAGGCGAAAGAATATGTCGAATGGTACACCAAGTGGTTCAACGAGCTTAAGAAGCGAACAGAAGACATCCCGAGCGATAAAAGGCCAGTAGTGTATATAGGTTATTGCTACGCTGTGAAGTACGGAGTTAAAACCAACACATTCCAGGTGCCCGCCAGAGACAGCTACAGAAGTATCATCGTTCGCATGGCCGGGGGGATACCTCTCGGAAATGAAGTAAGCGGTTCCGGCAACATCAAGGTGGATGCGGAGTGGGTGATACAGAGAAATCCAGAGATCATGGTGTTCTCGATAAACCAGCCATATCTGGGTTATGATGTAAATGATCCGTCTAAGGTGAGGGAGATTGTGGCTAAATTCCTGAACAGGTCGGATTTCGCCAACGTTGATGCTGTGAAGAACAGAAAGGTGTACATGGTAAGCCATGCCTACATCCTCTGCGGAGGGGCAAGCGGCCTCATAAACAGTCTGTATCTGGCCAAGTGGCTATACCCCGAAAGGTTTGCAGACATAGATCCTCAGGCAGTACATCAGGAGTTCGTGACAGAATTCCAGCATCTCAATCTGGATGTGAACAAGACCTGGTGCGTGTATCCGAAATGATCGCTGAAACAACAACTGATGAGATAGCGGAGCAATACCAGAGGTTTGCTGGGAGGAAGGTAGCTTTCATCTTTTTTTCCACCCTTCTTCTAGTTTTTGTCAGCGGCATATCCGCATCAATCGGGTCTGCGGGTATCACGATAAAGGAGGCTTATATCACAATCCTTCACAGGTTTTTTCCGGCTTACTTCCATACAACCTGGCTTGCAGAGACCTGCGTCTGGGATTTGAGGTTACCGAGAATAACTCTTGGTATTCTCACGGGTTTCAACCTTGGTATTGCTGGAGCTGTGATGCAGGGGATACTCAGAAATCCTCTTGCAAGCCCGTACACACTCGGGATCTCAGCCGGAGCATCGTTTGGAGCAACCCTTGCAATAATTGCCGGCTTTGGCTTTATTGGAGAGTATCTCATAATAGGGAATGCATTTATATTCGCCATGCTTTGCTCGTTTATTATCATAATATTCGCAAGCAGGAGAGATACAACACCGGAGACGTTGATTCTCGTGGGTATCGCAATCCTGTACATTTTCTCGGCTGCCACAATTATCCTCCAGTACTTTGGAGAGGAGGAGGCTGTAGCCGCAGCGGTCTTCTGGACGGTTGGAGGGCTTGACAGGGCCTCTTGGGATCAGGTGTACATGTCCGCTGCCATACTCGCAATCTGTGTACCCCTGCTTATGATAAGGGCATGGGACCTGAATGTCATGCTTGCTGGCGATGAGGTTGCTAAAAGTCTGGGCGTAAACGTGAGGCGTGTTAGAATATACACCCTTTCCATTATGACTCTCATGGTCGCAAGCACAATTTGCTTCACAGGAACGATAGGTTTTGTGGGGCTTGTTGCACCTCATATTGCACGTATAGTTATCGGTGGTGATAACAGATTTTTGCTTCCTGCTTCCGGCATAGTCGGTGCAGAGCTGCTTGTTGGTGCAGATGTTCTCGGGAGGAACATTATACCCCCTGTTGTCCTTCCAGTGGGTGCAATCACTGCCTGCATGGGTGGGCCCTTACTGCTTTATCTTGTAAAGAGTAGAAGGGGGATATAGGTGAGACTGAAAATAAAGCTGAAAATAGAGGATATAGAGTTCAAATACGCAAGTACAGCGGTGTTGGAAAATATCTGCTTAGAGGTTGCACCATCAGAGGTCGTATCAATCTGTGGCCCTAACGGAGCGGGCAAAACAACATTGCTGCGATGCATAAACAGAATTCTGAAAGCCACTAAGGGAAACATACTGCTTGACGGACGTGAGATTGGGAACATGAAGATGTCCGAAATTGCAAAGCGCATCGGATACGTACCACAGAGCACATCCAGTGTATTTCCCTTGACTGTCTTTGATATGGTTCTCATGGGCAGACGTCCACATGTTGGATGGCGAAGCGGTGAAGCTGATATGGAGAGGGTTGTAGATGTCCTCAAAATGATGAAAATCGAGGACCTTGCAATGCGTGACTTCAGCGGCCTGAGCGGTGGTCAGCAGCAGAAGGTTATCATAGCCCGTGCACTTGCTCAGGAGCCTGAAGTTCTCTTGCTTGATGAACCCACGTCCAATCTCGATATAAAGCATCAGCTTGAGGTCATGGAGATTATAAAGAATCTGTCAATAGAAAAGGGAATATCAGTTATAGCAGCAATTCATGACCTGAATCTTGCATCACGATACGCCGACAAGATTATACTGATGAAAGGGGGGAAGATATTCTGTGCGGGCAAGCCGGCATCTGTACTGACACCTGAAAACATACTATCCGTCTACGGGGTCGAGGCTGTCGTGAAGAATGAGCTCGAAAGACCGTACGTCATCCCTGTAAGACCAAGGGGGTCAAAGAGTGCAAAAGGCATTAATTCATGGGCTGAAGAGCTGACGATTCCGTAATTACTGTTTCTATCCCAAACTGTTTTTATCACCATGCCTTAGAGGTGTTTCCTTGCAACGTCTGAAGTGTAAGATATATATTTATCCAATCCTATCTGAGTTCATATGTCTCTGCTCTTTGGCACTGCAGGCATACCACATGCATCTAAGGACAGAAGCACTGCCGGAGGTGTAAAAACAATCAGTGAACTTAACTTGGATGCAATGGAGGTGCAGTTCGTCAGGGGCGTTAAGATGGGCGAGGCCAGAGCCAGAGAGGTTGCAGCGGTCAGCAAGGCTTTAAACATTGCTTTGAGTGTTCACGCTCCTTACTATATCAATTTAAACTCAGAAGACAAGTTCAATGACAGTGTTAAGCGAATAGTGGATTCTGTAAGAATTGGTGGTATTTTCAACGCAAGGAACATAGTTTTTCATGCGGCATACTACCAGAAGTCCTCGAGAGAGAAAGTTTACGAGAGAGTGAAGAAGGGCATTAAAAGGGTTCTCGATTATATGGAACAGCACGGCATAAAAACAATTCTCAGGCCTGAAACAACAGGAAAGCCCACGCAGTTTGGTGAGCTTGATGAGCTGCTGAAATTAAGCCAGGAGCTCGAGAACGTCATGCCATGTGTCGATTTTGCACACATTCACGCAAGGTACAGGAGATACAACAGCTATGCGGAGTTCTGTGAGATTTTAACCAGTATTGAGGAATTGCTGGGAAAAAAGGGTTTAAAGAACATGCACATGCACGTGAGCGGGATAGATTACGGCTTAAAGGGTGAGAAGGCCCACCTGAACCTGAAAGAGTCAGATTTTAAGTACGTTGAGCTCCTTAAAGCCCTCAAAGACTACAGAGTAGAAGGAATATTGATATGCGAGAGTCCCAACCTTGAAGAGGATGCGATACTGCTCAGAAACACATATCAGAGCCTATGAGGATCGGTAATGTTGAGCTCACTCCTGAAAGAGCAGCAATCATCGAAGGAGTTGCGGTAATAGCGGACTTACACCTTGGCTTTGAGAGTGTCATGCAGGATATCGGTATAGCGTTCCCGAGAATGCAGATAAAGGATGTTCTGGCGAATACGAGAAAAATTCTGGAAAAGTACTCCGTAGACAGGCTCGTGATTGCTGGTGACCTGAAACACGAGTTCAGCAGAAACCTGCCTTATGAGTGGGAGGATGTTGAGCTCTTCCTGGATGCTTTCTCTAATGTGGAGATAGACGTGATAAGAGGGAACCACGATAACTTTCTTGCAGCAATTCTCGCAAAGCATGGTGTAGAGCTGAAGGAGAGCATCAGGATTGATGACTGGGTTGTTGTGCACGGCCATAAAGAGTGCAATGCTGAAAAGATAATCATGGGTCATGAGCACCCTGCTGTCAAGATAAGAAAAGGCGGAGTTTACTGCTTTCCCTGCTTTCTCCACGCCAAAAACGACAGAGAGGTCATTGTTCTACCGGCCTTTTCCCCGCTAATGTCTGGGAGCGATGTGCTGGGCATCGACTCTTTTCTCTCTCCTATTCTGGATGTCAGCCCAGACGGAGTTGAAGTATATGCCGTTGATGAAGACGTGGTCTATCTCGGGAGGGTTAGAGACCTGAGGAGGGCTGTTTTTTAAAGGTGGGCTTAGCTTTAAGACTTCTGATGCCCTCATGACCTCAGTTCAAAAACTTTAAAGCAGAGTAGCACGTAGAAATAAAATGCGAGCAATACTGATTGTTGCTGCCCTTGATCCCAGCGGAGGAGCAGGAGTTGTCGCAGATGTTAAAACGGCTAAAGCCCTTGGATTTTATTCCTGCGTGGCTTTAACTGCCATAACATATCAGAATACCTGTGAGATTAAGGGCGTATTCCAGATGCCTGAAGAGGTCTTGAAAAATCAAATAGATGCCGTTCTTGAAGATATCGAGTTGTCTGCAATAAAGATTGGAGTTTCAAAAGCATTTGATGTCCCCGAGACTGGAGTTCGGGTTCTCGATCCCGTGTTTAAGGCTACAGTTGGCCACACTCTGGGAGAGAAAAGGGATGTGGAGAGACTCGCAGAGCAGTGTGATGTTATAACTCCAAATGCTTATGAGGCAGAAGAGATTTCAGGAATTAAAGTTGAGTCTGTCGAGGACGCGAGGCTTGCAGCCAAAGCAATTGCTGAAAAGTTTGGCTGCAGCGTTGTGATTACGGGTGTTGATGGTGTGGATGTGGCATATGATGGGGAGTTCCATCTGGTTACTTCTGAACACACAGGCATGGAGGTGCACGGCACTGGCTGTGTTTACTCTACGGCTCTTGCATGCTACCTTGTTGATTCCAGCTTTAAGGGGGCTGTTGTTAAAGCCAGAGAGTTCGTTGCAAGTGCTGCACGCAAAGCTGTGAGGGTTGGCAGATGCTTACCCGCTGTTAACCCCTAATAATACATACTATTTCGAGGTTTCTGCAGTTATTAAAACATAAATGCTCTTTCCAAGACTGAGATTTACTCAATCTCTATTTTCTTTATCTCCTTCTTTTCCCCACCCGCCTTCTGCATCTCTTCTACTTTCCTGACGTGTTCATCAAGAAGGCTTTTGAAGGCAAGCAGGAGCTCCCTGTATGCGTTCAGCATATGGTTTCTGAATTCTGCAGGTACAGCTTTTTCAACAACCTCGTCTGGAGACGGTACTCTAATTTTAACCTCTTTTGGCATGGCGATCACCTGAATATAATTCTAAGTTCTCCGTTCTTAAACCTTGCTCCCGCAGGTTCCCTCAGGGCGAGACTCTGAGGCAAGAAGACCGTGCGTTTCCACTGTCCCGCCACAACAATCAACTCTTCTCCCCTTTTTAAGAGTTTGAGCTGCTCTTTCTCCACAAACGGGGCTTTTACTGCGAGAATGACGTCTTCTCCTTCTTTCTCAATACGCATTGGTTTTTCTTTGTAAAATATCTCCACAGCATCCATCTCACCGTACAGCTCTTCAGCTATTTCCTTCAGCAGCTCTCCTGAAACTTCAGTTGACTTGAAAGGTATGCGAAATACAGGTACCGGGAATTTCTCCTCTATCTCCCTCATATAACTTTCCTGAATCCTCAGCCACTCTGTAAAATACTCGCCCACCTGAGTTGGAAAGACCTTGTTGACTATTATGCAGTCAACACGATAGCTGAACAGATTCAGGTACGTAAATGCTCTCTCAGACTCCCTTATAACCATTCTTTCGGGATTCATGACGATTCTGACAGTTGTAGCTTCACTTTCCAGTATCTCCTTGAGTTTGCTTATACGGGTGTAAAGCTCCTGAATCTTATCAAGCACTTCATTGCTCGGCAGTGGAATGTCAATAAGGGGTTCGGCAATCGGCTTGACTATCTTCAGGACTTTCTTCTCTATACCAAAAAAGCGATTCATATACCACTTTGCAACCTCTGGCACGCTGAGCAAGCGGAGGGTTTCACCTGTCGGAGCGCAGTCGAGGATTATTACATCGTACTCTCCTTTTTCATAGAAATTGAGGAGGTGCAGCAGACTTGCGAGCTCATCAAATCCCGGGAAGATTGCGAGTTCCTCAGCAACAACGTCTTCTATGCCCTGCGATTTGAAAAATAGAGTCAAATACTCTTTTATAGTACTCCAGTGTCTTTCCAGCTCGTACTCCACATTTACCTCCATTCCATACAGATTTTCATCGATTTTTGTGGGATACGGATTGAGAGTGCACGCAAAGGAGTCTGCAAGGCTGTGAGCCGGGTCTGTCGATATCACAAGCGTTTTATAGCCGAGTCTTGCTGATTTAATGGCTGTCGCAGCAGCAACTGTCGTTTTTCCAACACCACCTTTGCCCGTGAAGAGGATAATCCTTGGTTCCATTGTATCGCCCTTCCCTCATGGTTAAAAAGAGTGATGGCTGATGCTTTCAATGACCTTCTCAACACCAAGTGCTATGCCGTCTACTTCGATTGCGTCTCCCTTAGCTCCATCACCCACAACGAACACGTTTCTGCAAGGTGTTTCGAGGCCTATATCCTTCCCAGCCTCCACTCTGTTTACCGGCCAGCCATTGCTACAGCAATGATTGCCAGCACCTCATGCTTCTCGGCATTTCGATAGATGAACAGAAATTTCATGAAATTGATTTCAGACGTTTCAGTGCTCAAAGCACTCGTTGGTGCTTTGAGAGATCTCCTCGTAAATTCATCTGCCTCCCAGAGTGCGTTTAATTCCGATTTTTCCAATCAAATACCATTTGAGGGAGCGAATTTTTGAGCCGGGGGCAAAATCACCCCTTTTCAACTTCAACAGCACATCCTGCAAAGGACTTCACCTTCCGGCTTTGGCGGAATTATTTCTGCGCTTGCCCACACTTTTTGTGAACCTGAGAGAATATCTTTTCATAAACATGACTTTTGTTCCCACTCTCAGCAAGCAATGCGGCAGAGAGCTTCCACATCTGCACATCCTCCACAGGATGCACTTTCGATGTACCCGAAAGTATTTTTTGGATTCCTGTATACCTGAGCTGATGTTCAGCAGTCCAGAGGCGTGGAAAGAATTTTTCGAAACGTACTACCGGGATGAGTTGAACAGGCTTGCAGACAGCATAGAGCTTAATGGCAGGCGCTCCCTTTATATCAACTTTCTGAAAGATTTAGCGATATACAGAGGGGGCAGACTCGCAGAAGAGCTGCTTGAAATGCCTGATGTTGTAATGTTACATGCAAATGAGGGTCTGCAAATCGCTGAAAACATTCACGATGTCAGTCTTGACGGTTGCGTTGCCCGCTTTACAAATCTTCCAGCTTCCCGGCGAATTCTCATCAGAGACCTGAGAAGCGAGCACATAGCGAAGTTCGTTGCCATCGAAGGCATTGTCAGAAAGGTCACGGAAGTGCGGCCGAAAGTTGTCAGAGCTGCTTTTGCGTGCAGTAGCTGTGGAAAAGTTGTTCATGTAGAACAGGATGGCTCTCAGCTAAAACCTCCGTTTGAGTGCAGAGCGTGTAAGGGCAAGAGATTTGTTTTTCTACCCGAAGAGAGCATTTCAATTGACAGCCAGCGAATAAAGATTCAGGAGTATCCTGAAAATCTGAGGGGGGGAGAGCAACCCCAGCAGATAGACCTGATGCTCGAAAGTGATCTGACGGGTAGAGTGAATCCAGGAGACAGAGTAATCATAAACGGCATTGTGAGAGCAAAACCAAGAATGATCGGGCAGAGAAAACTTACTCATATGGATATCTTCCTCGAGGGCAACTCCATCGAGGTTTTGCAGCAGGAATACGAGGAGTTTGAGATCACAGAGGAGGATAGAAAACGTATAATTGAGCTGAGCGAGGATCCTGAGATCTATGAGAAAATTGTCGCTTCAATTGCTCCTTCCATATACGGTTATGAAGATGTGAAACTGGCTATTGCCTTGCAGCTCTTCGGTGGTGTGCCGAAAAAGCTACCTGATGAGACCGAAATAAGAGGTGACATTCACACTCTGCTTGTTGGAGATCCTGGAGTCGCCAAATGTGTTGACTACAACACAGAAGTCTTGCTTTCAGATGGGAGTCTTGTAAAGATTGAGGATCTCGTCAACAGCGAGTTGAGAAACGGAAAAATCAGGAAGATAGACGATGGAGTTTATGCTGAGACGAATCTCGACATAATTTCGCTCGATTCTCGCTTTCTGAAATCAAGAATATGTAGAGCAGACATCGTCTGGAAGAGGGAAGCCCCTGAGACAATGTATAAAATAAGGACTAAAACTGGTAGAATGATCAGAGTTACACCCACTCACCCCTTCTTTACGATAAAGAACGGCAGGTTCGTTACCGTCAGAGCTAAAGACCTGAATAAGGGCGATTTAATCGCAACTCCAAGGACGATTCCCGTGTTTGGCTCCCCACAGCCTATGCCAAATTCTTTTGAGAAATCTAAATCAAACAACGCCGTAAGGCTAAAGCTCCCGGAAAAGACATCCCCAGAGTTCTGGAGGTTCACAGCGCTATTTATTGCCGGGGGATATGCTCAGAAATCGGAAAGTGGCTGCGCGACTGTATTCTTCACAAACAACGACGAGAAGCTCCTCAGCGAGTTTTTAATGTATGCTAAGAAGCTCGGCTTGAATCCGAATGTGAGAAACCCACATAAAGGTAAGAGTGCAGGAGAGGTCGTAGTTCCGGGAGTAGAACTTTATAATTTCTTTGAACTCCTCGGAATTGTTGGCAAGTCGAGGGAGAAGAGAGTCCCCGATTTACTCTTTAAGTGCAGTAGGGATGAGATTAGGGCATTTTTATCGGCTTTCTTCGATGCAGAAGCGAGCGTGGACAGAAAAAAGCCGAAAATCACTGTAACTTCCGCTTCGCAGGAGCTTCTCAGACAGATACAGCACCTTCTGCTGAGGTTCGGTGTAATCTCTCAGCTACATGAAACTCGGAGCAGGGCGACGAACTCACGAACTCCGGAAATGAGAACATATTTCAGGCTTACAATTACGGGAGAGAATGCTCTGAAGTTCGTCAGAGAAATAGGATTCACGGTGGATTGCAAGAGGTCGCTCTGCGTGTGGCAGACTAAAAAGACAAATCCCAATTTAGATGTCGTGCCGGACCTCTCGGTGCTCCTCAAAGAGACGAGAGAATTGCTCGGCCTTACACAATCAGAATGCGGTATAAAGCGTTCAACATACCAGCACTTGGAGAGGGGAGATAGGAAGCCTTCGAGAGACACTCTTACAAAAGTCGTTAAGGCGTTCAGAAAGAGGGTTGATGAGAACGGGCATGAAATCGCTGAATTCAACGTCAGGTTTCTCGAATTGCTTGCAGAGTCGGACGTATTCTGGGACGAGGTCGTCGAGATTACAACCTACAGGCCTGAACATCCGTACGTTTATGACCTGCAGGTTTTAGAACATCACAACTTCATAGCAAACGACATATTCGTCCATAACAGCCAGATACTCCGCTATGTTCACCGCATCGCTCCCAGAAGTGTTTACACGACTGGTAAGGGTACAACAACCGCAGGTTTGACAGCCACAGCTACGAGAGATGAATACGATGGCAGATGGACGCTTGAAGCCGGAGCACTCGTTCTTGCGGACAAGGGGGTTGCACTCGTTGACGAAATCGACAAGATGAGGAGTGAAGACAGAAGCGCTCTGCATGAGGCGATGGAACAGCAAACCGTTAGCGTGGCAAAGGCAGGAATAAACGCAGTTCTGAGGGCGAGATGTGCTTTACTTGGAGCGGCAAACCCGAAGTACGGCAGGTTCGACAGATACGCTCCCATTGCAGAGCAGA
>JARQZL010000105.1 GCA_029984855.1 Archaeoglobales archaeon
AATAAATGAGCTGTGGGATTATGAGCCAGCGAGCTTTGATGTATGGGTTTTTCTGCAGGATCTCCAGGCTGCTGGTATAACTGTAGATGAGCTCAAGGGGATCCTCGATTCAATCAAACCAGCTGGCGTAAGGCTGACAGCCAAGAGGTTTGGAACCTTCGAGTACCGCACTGCAGCCGACACATCGGATCCAACGAAGGGCTACAATGATTTAGCAAACAGCAACCCGGATGCTGGAACCTATGCCGGTTTGCTGTGACTTTCATTTTTAAAGTCTAATCCGCAATTAGCAACATGCTTCAAAAATTCATCGAGCAAAAGCTGAAGGAGCTCGACACTGCAAGGAAGGAGCGGTATCAGGCTGAGGAGAAAATTAAGAAATTAAGCGCTGAAATTGGAGGCCTGAAAAAGATCAAGCAGGTTCTCGAAGAGCATCCCGATCTGGCTGATTTTATTCAGGTAAGTATTCCTGGGGTGAGTAAGTAATGGCAATCACACAAAAGAGCAGATGGGATGATGTTGGTTCAGAGCCTCCTGCTGGCAGTGCCAAGTACGCAGCGGGAGAGCAGCCGATCGCAGAATATGATAACTGGTTCAACTACTCTGTAACTCAAGATATAGCTGCTCTGATCGTCGATGCTTTGAAAATCACAGAGCGCTGGGGAGAATTCGTTCTCACTGGTTTGCTCGTTCACGAGGCAGCAACACCAGACATGTCAGTTGTTGTTGACCCGGGCATCGCTTATGTCGATGAGAAAAGAGCTGTAGTTGATGCAGCAACAACATTAACAGTTCCTGCAGCAGATGCAACTTATGACAGAATAGATATAGTCGTAATTTATGGCGATGGAACGCTTGAGTACATTGCTGGAACACCAGCAGCAACGCCAGCAGAGCCAGATGTTCCAGCGGGGGCTTACAAGCTCGCGAGCGTTTACGTTGCAGCAGGAGCAACAGCGATAACGAATGCTGACATAACTGATACTCGCAATGTTCTAATCGGTATTGCACAAGGTAACTTGGACATGAATGGAAAAGCAATTTTAAACGCTGCCATACCATGCATCTTCACCTTAAGCAAGGGTTATGCTACCGCAGCAACAGTAACAGAGACAGTAGAAACACTGAAACAGGAAGTTGCGGCAGACAAGAACTATATTTATCTTGTCGATTCGATTCATGTTGTCGCTACGAACCCGGCAGGCTCAGGCTGCACACTTTACTTCATGCTCAGAGCTTTGCTGAGCGATGGAGCAGAAGTTGATCTGCTTGATGCGGCTGAAGGTGTTGCAGAAGGAGGAAGCTTTGATGACATTCTGATTCACCTCATGTCGAAAATACCGAATGGCGAGAAGATTAAGGCTGTCAGGCTTTATGCTTACTGCGATCTTGCTCCTGCTGCTGGTTATGAGCCTTCTGTTCAGCTTGAAAAAGTTACGGGGGTGCAGAACTGATGTGGTTGAAAAAGCATCTTAATAGGGATTTAAAACCGATAATTGCACAATTAATTGAATTAACATTTATTAATGATGTGGAATATTTCTTAAACAAAGAGAATTTAGACTGTGCAAAAGTATTGTTCTTTGATGAAGTTCCGGCTACGATTTCAAACACATGGAACATCGATACAGCTAACAAACAGGCAGTTGCAGACAACACATTTTACGACTCGTACGCTTTTGATGATGCTACTTTACAGGGCTGGAGTACAGACAATTTTTACTACTGGAGTGGCTTACTTGATACTTCTGCGTGTGGAAGTGGTGGTGTTTTCTCGCTGACAAGATATACTGCAAGAACGGATCTATTTCCTTCATACTTAGAAAGAACTGTTACCGATGAAATATATGCAGTGTCTATTTCTGGCTGGCACAATGACCTGGATACGAGTGATTTAATAATTGATCTGTATGTAGATGGAGTTCAGAAGCAGCAAGTTGATCTTAACTGTGCCGCTGGTGGATCGTATGCAGCAGCTGTTGACTTTGGCACGACTATTTATGAAAGAATACCAGCAGGAAGCACCTTAAGACTCGATTTTAGCAGTACAGGAGTTTCAACATATATAGATCAGATTAGGCTATACAAGATAAGAGAAATGGTTCTGGATTTGACACCAAATCCGGTTAAGTCGGTTATGCCGATATACAATGCAACAGGAGGCACAGTTGAAGTTATAGCAACAGACGGAGTTTCAGAATACATGCTGACTAATAAAGAACTTTTAGATGTCTCGCTTAGCAAGTTACAAATAAAAGTTAAGGGCATTCCAGCCGACTTGGCTACAACTCTTTACCTCGATAATTTAGCAATCTTATGGGAAGAGTGAAAATGAGGCCAACTTAACAAATCCTGAAATCCTTCCAGTACTTATCATATATTTTCTTCAGCTCCTCCTCATCCTGAAAGTCGTAATGGCCCAGATCTACATCGCTTACAACGTGCCCTATGAGCATCTTCTTGATTGCAGTTGGCATACCAAGTCGATCTGATTGCTGCGAAAAGAACTTGCGCATGTGCTTCATCCTGAGATTTTTGCTACACCTGCGGATTTTCTTTCGTATCGTGCTTTCAGGAAACAGGTATATCGAGCTGCTCCGCCTGACACTCAAATAGTTTTGTAAGGCGAGTTTTGCCTCTTCGCTGAAGAATGTGATGCGATCCTCGTAGTCTTTGGCTATTTCAGCCCTGACATAGATCGTGCGCTCCTCCATGTCAATGTCATCGAGTGTGAGCTTGAAGAGTTCTTCAGCCCTGAGGCCAGAGGTTGCAGCCAGCAAAACAGCAGCTCTGGTTTGCAAATCTGCTTTTTCGAGAATCTTTCTGATCTGGTCGGGCTTGATGACTGTCTTCCGTCTTTTCGGGACTTTAGGTGGTTTGATTAGATCTGCGGAAGGATAGCCAACAAATCTGAGAAATCTCTTGATCGTGGTGAGATGATGCCTGACTGTTTTTGGTCGGTAAATCTTTTTCAATTCGTTTATATAAATAATTATGCGGTCATCGTTAATTCGGTATGAAGTTGCCTCCAGAAATCGGTTCAATCTCGACATATTTTTCTTTATTTCCTTGTCGGAGATGTTTGAGAGCTGTAACATGCGGTAGAATTCCTTAACATGGCTCTTACGGATAAAGAAGAAAACGGGCCCGCCGGGATTTGAACCCGGGTCCGGGGGTCCGAAGCCCCCGAGGATGTCCTCCTTATTTCTGTTTTTGACGATTTTAATAGCTGATTCAAGCAATTGGGATATTTTTATCTTTTCTTTCCTCGCAAATTCGAGTAATTCAGCGTCTATGTAGACTGAAGTCCGCTTCTTCATTTTATCACTTCAAAATAATTTATATAAACTTTGAAGAGCAGTTTGTCCACTCCACTGGACAGAAGTATATAAGCGATTGTTCAGTACATCGAATAAATCAGGGCTCATGCA
>JARQZL010000106.1 GCA_029984855.1 Archaeoglobales archaeon
CTGATGAAAGGTCACATCCGTCAAGTAACCTAAATACGGCACACACTTTCAAGAGGTTGACTTTGGAATGAATTGGGCGAGTAGGTATATTCGCGAGGTCATACCAGCTTGAGTGTGACTTAATAACAAACTTGAGGCATTCAAACAGTGAATCTCCAATACGAGTTTTTAAACTTCTAAACTCTTCGATTTCCTCAAGTAATTTGACAGAACTCTCGTTGTGTTTATCCCTTCCTAAAATGCAACCAATGTCGTGCAGCCAAATAGCCAAACAAACAAGTAGCATTTCTTCCTTGGAGAAGATATCTTGTCCAAAATTTTCTAAAAAATTTTGAAATAAATCAAAAAGGTTCTCCGAGTGAGCTACGCCGTGTTCAGGGTACTCCTGTAGACTTCTTGGTAAAAAAGAAAGAATTCTCTTAGATATTGCTTCGACCTCAAGGACTATGGCCTGATACTCTTCAGGAAGACCGATTCTGCCGATGTACTCTAGAGACAAAGACTTCGAGACCATAGCACCAGTTTTACCTGTCCTTCCAAAATTTCTCGTAGATTTCCCCTATTACGCCTTTGGACTCTCCCGCAATGTAGAGCAACCTACCTGCTCTACCCGTATCGGTTTCACCAAATTCTGCCTTTACTATTCCCCAATCAAAAAGTCTCCTAAGAGCCTTCATGACGGTAGAAGAGGACATCTCCCCTTTCAAAGACTCTGCAAGCTTAGTAAACCAGACCTTCTCTCCCCTGCTATTATACTTGTAAATTTCTGCTGCCACTTTAAACTCAGGGGAGAGAATGTCCTTCTTCTTAGACACTCCCTCCACACCTCCGTTTGCCGACAACCAAAGGCATGATTAGAAATATATAAGTCTTTCGAAGTAACTACAATATTTCGAACTAAGTTTGATAATCTAAAGTTAGCTTCCTCAATTAGTTACCTAGATCAAAAATAGAAAAAATTTAAGATTGCGCCCTTGGCCCTATATCATGGACGTGCCTGTAAATTCCAAAACTTATTTTGGTGATCTACTCAAAAATTCTGATTCGATAGTTACTCAAATTCGAGAGGATGTGGAGCGTTTAGTGGAGGACAAACTCATAAAGGAAGGGCCAACCAACGTTCTTTTTGTGGAAAGAAAAGGTTTGCACCTCTATCTCCATACTTTACCCAGACTAGTTGAGGAGGGCTTTTCTCCTGGTAGAATTAGACTCTTTAAAATTGGAAAATATCCGCTTTTATTAGTCAACCCGAGATTCGGGCACCTAGAAAATGTAATAATATGTACGGATGCTATTAATACTGGAAACGAAATTTCAACCATTCTACAGGCATTCCAAACTCATGATGTTTCTGTCAAAAAGGTCTTCTGTTACTATGCGAACTCAAGTATTTTGTCAAAACTTAGTCAGGAATTCGTCGGAGGCGATCAGGTAGTCTATGCTCATAGAGTCCTTGAAAATGAAAATTATTCAGACTTATTTAAGAAGCTCAGCATATATTTCCAGTCCAGAATCGAACCGATGGATATGGATCACGTCTACGACCTTCTTACACTTAGGCCCCGATTTAAAAGAATCTCAGATTTACAGGATGTACTAAATTCGAGTGCATTCTCATTCTTTGGAGAGGCGGTAGAATTTGAAAGAGATGACCTTGTTCCCAAAAACGTTGTGGGTTTTAGCCTAGACTTTCCCTTGGGCGGATCTTGGAATAACTTGGGTTTTTGCTTGCCACCCACGATTATTGAGGAGATCAAGAAGTTTTGCGAGGCGTGTTTCTTAGAGCTTAGAGTTAAATTTGAGCGGAGAGAGGCCCCACTGAATTTCACGATTATGGGGTAGTCAGCTGTTTCCCAGCAACTTAACAAAACATAACTAGGCACAAAACAAAACGGGATTGCCAACTAAAGTATTTATATTTTTGCGGAATACTGGTTCTGATTGAGGATGGTGGTAACGAAATGAAGCAACACCTCAGCTACGCCTTACCAGCTCCAGAATCGTGGACTAGCTATTTAAGGCAGTTCGAAGAGTTAGTTGTTGATATTGCCAACCACTTCCTTGACAAAGTGTGGGACGAAGAGATCATAGACGAGATACACTCCTACGGACTCAAAGCGGAAAACGGAGAAGAACGTTACACGAAGCCAGCGTACAAGTTCTTCGAGCAGGAGAAGAAGGATCTCCTGCCAGGCGAAGAGTGGTGGAAGGAACTGCCATCACGCTTCAGAAGGGGGATAATGGAGAAGGTTGGAAGAACTTTAAGATCTCAGAAGGAGAGGAAGGACTGTTTTTACGATGTATTGCCGATATTTTTGGATTGCTACGATCTCAGTAAAGACGTGAGGAAGAGGAAGTGGAAGGCATTCAAGAAGGTAAGGGAACAGCTGATCGCTAACGGGAAATACCACGACTACAACCTGCTGAAACAGGTCGTTTACCAGGTAGCCAACTACTACGAGAGAAACGGTAAGCTGCCGGAGAAGTACGTTGAAGCGGTTAAACCGGAGTTTAAGGCAGGAACGTTCCCTTTCGATGTAGACGACGGAAAGATCGGCTTTGAGGGGGATGGAAAGGGGCAGATGCTCCGGCTTTACTGCAAAGTTGAAGGTGAAGAAGTCAAACTCATGCTTAAAGTAAAGCTTCCTGTCGTCAAGGAAGACAGAACGATTGAGTGGAGGTGGTTCGAAGAGGAAGTTGATGCTTATCCAAAATTCGAAGAGATGCTAACAAAATACGGGATAAAGAAACCCATCCTTGTGAGGAGAAGGCTGAAAAGCGGATTTCACCGATACCAGCTCGTCTTTCCTTTTGAAGTTGAAGCGGATGCAGGTGCAGGAATTGAATTTGAATTGGAACAGGAATTCATTTTATCGATCGATTTAAACGAGAGGAAGCTTATAGCTGCAATCGTCATGGACAGCAACAACAACCAGCTTACACCACCGATCTTCATCGAAACGCTGCCCGAGATTAAAGAAAAAATCCTTCGAATCAGGAAGGAGATAAAGAACGTCTCATCAGAGATAAACAACAACCTCGACATAGATAACCGCCTATTTGCTGAGAGGAGGAAGAAGTGGAGTAAACTGAACAACCTGGTCGATCAGCTAACCCATGAAGTTGCAAACATCATCGTGAAAATAGCCAAGATTATGAAGTGCTGTTACATCGTTTTCGAAGACCTCAAATCGTATCAACCTCCCAGGGGTAAAGGTTTGCTCTCGTGGCTTCTTTCCATGTGGAGGCGCGGAAACGTCATAACGGTAACGAGGTACAAAGCTCTGCGTAAAGGAATTGAAGTTAAAACTGTAAAAGCGTTCAAAACCTCTCAGATCTGCCCCCACTGCAACGCAAGGGGTGAGCACGTTAAGGCTCCTGACAGGCTCGATAAGAAAGATAAAAAGTACGGGTTCTTCCACTGCCCCAAATGCGGTTATAAGGCTGACAGGGACTACGTTGCAGCTGTCA
>JARQZL010000107.1 GCA_029984855.1 Archaeoglobales archaeon
CCCTCATCGCAGTTCCTGATGAGGTTGCCCGCTATCGTGCAGTTGTCTCCATTAACGATTATCCCATTACCGTAAGAATATCCATTGCTTACAGGGTAGTAGTTTTCCACTATGCAGTTCGTTAAGTTCACGTGATCTGCTTGAATCTGTACTGTTGGATAACCATTGATAGCACCACTTGAGCTGATAGTGAAGCCCCCTATTCTAACGTAATCGGCTGACACGCTTAAGGTAGTCTGAGACGAAGAAATAATGCAGTTCGCTGAACCGTTTTGAGATCTCAGTGTCAGCCTTTTGTCAACCTGAACGCTCTCGCTGTACGTGCCATCCTTGACTATGATTGTGTCTCCGGCTGTTGCATAGTTAACGGCTGACGAGATTGGAGTTGAGCTTGAGTTGTATTCCTCCACATCGGGAACATCGTTACCGTTCTCTTCAACCCACCATCCACCTGAATCTACGTAAATAGTGCTCGCTCCAGCAATCTGGCATCCCACTGCCGTCAGAAGCACGATTAAGGCCATTATTTTACCAATCATGATCCAGGCCTCCGAAAACGGGCCAGAAGAGCTGGATTGACCAACTCCAGTGACCCGTTTGTATGGTTTTTCTGTATCAACTTACCAAATCGAACTTTTTTAAATTTTTTGTTTTTATTTTTTATATTTCCAGTTTAAGAAATATTTAAACATTTAAAATATTATGCTTCTGATGTCAAGCCGGTACGGTTCTGAAAAAGTAAAAAATCAGAGCCTTTTCGCAGCAATGACAATTATTGCACCCAAGCATGCGAGTACGAATGTCAGCATCTCCGAAATTGGTGCAACAAATCCGGAAGTCGTTGCACTGTCGATCTCATCGAAAGCATCGTACACGCCCTCCCCTCCGCCAGCCATATCAGCAATGATGTCCCACTCTCCGGCTGTTGTCTGAGCGTTTCGAGGCACACTCCATATACATACCGGCCCGAAGTTGCCGTTTTCATCCGTCACAACCAATTCCTGATAGCCTGAGGGGTCGTTAGAAGAATCGAGGTCGTCTCCCTCATTAACGGGATCGGGCTGAACCCATATTCTGTATTCGGTGTTTGGCCTTAACCCCCATCCCTCGGCGTAAATTCTTTCGCCCGGAGCAAAGTAGTTCTTCTCGAAACCCGCATAATCACAGGAAAGCAGAACCGGTTCAATTGGCCCGAAATGCTTTTCTATGCCGCTTTCAGAGCCAGATGTTTGTGCTGTCAGCCTCATTACGTAGTTTTCGCTCCTCATCACACCTTTCCCGGCAGATACGCTGAGATCAAGCCTGTATCCTTCCTCCTCAATTATGCTGCTCTCGGGATTCGGTGAGATTGTCAGGATATATGTCTGGGATTGCACTGTGAGCGGGAGGTAGTCGATGTTGTCTTCATCAAGCTTGTACGGGATATCGCATATTCCGTCGTTGTCAGCATCGCTGCATGCATCGCTGTAACCATCTGGACCGCTCCAGTAGTTCCCTCCCATGTAAGGCCCGCCAGCGATGTTGATATGCTCTGTTTTCGTCACATTCCAGCTGTTGACAGTTGCGCTGAAGCCCACGTTGTTTTCGTTGCTGAAGATGTTGTTGTAGATGAGGTTGCTGGCTGAAGAAGAGAAGTAGATTCCGTACCCGTTATCGCTTTCGCCATTGTCCTCAATTTTGTTTCTCAGCAGAGTGTTGTTGTTAGATGAATAAAGCCAGATTCCGTGTCTGCCGTTAGCGCTGATTTCATTGCTTGCAACCGTATTTTTCTCGGAATAGGCTATGTACATTCCATCCCATGAGTTTGATGATATGATGTTTGCCGCAACGATGTTGCTGTCAGCGTAGTTGAGGTACAACCCCTGTTTGCAGCGCTTCATGCTGTTGCTTCCCACAAAGTTGTTGTCTGAGTATCTGATGTATACCCCATACCAGCTGTTTGAATTCGCCTCATTTTCTGTTACGCTGTTGTTGCTGGAGTAGTAAATGTATATGCCAGTATTGCACGAGCTTGCGTTGTTGTAAGCAACGGTGTTGTTTTCGGAGCTGTAGAGGTAGATTCCATCTACATCATTCAGGCTTGCGTTGTTGTTTGCAATGGTGTTGTTATTTGAAGAGTAAACTCTTATTCCGTCACCTCTGTTCTGATTTGCGCTGTTGCCAGCGATCGTGATGTTGTTCGAAGAGTATATGCTGATTCCAAGACCGTTCGAAACGGCTGTGCTGCCGATTATGCTTCCATTGCTAACTCCGTAGAAGTAAATTCCATAATTCCAGTCCGTAACTGTGACGTTCTTCACCGTTATGTTTGTGTAAGGGTTGAAGGTGGAGCCGTAAACGTAGATTCCATAACCGCTGCCAACACCATCAATTAAATGTCCGTTGCCATCAAAGATTACATCGCTCGATGCTATCTGAATGCAGTACGTTTCAGAGCTGTTGATTATATCGTTAGCTAAAACGTAATAGCCGGGGGAGTCTATGATCTGGCAGGATGTTATTTCTTCTGCATTTGCTGTGCTGATCAAAGCGAGGATAAAAATTGCGAGCAAAAGCTTTATCCTCATTCTAACCACCCAGATTGATGCCAATGAACCTGAATTTCCTCAACACCTTCTTCTCTTCAGCATCAACTATTATCAGCGTGTTCTCGGTTTTTATCTGGTAGAGCGTTTTGTTGGGCAGACTGCCGTAAATGACCGGATACTTTTTTGCAAGCTCTACAAGGTTCTGAGGTGTGAGCTCTTCTACGCTTCCGTTCTCAACTCCAGCGATCTTCAGGATTTCCGTTTCGTTTATGTTTACGTTTACCTCGCTTTCTTGATGGCTTACCTCAGCACATCCAGCCAGAAGTAATCCAAGTAACAGAAGCATAAGCGCCCTCATGGATAGAACACTATCACATCGTTAGCAGGCTGCCCATCGCCGAATGTAACGTCTGCCATGCTAAAAGTCGTTGAACCAACATCGAACTCCACAACAAGGTTGTAGGCAACGCCCT
>JARQZL010000108.1 GCA_029984855.1 Archaeoglobales archaeon
CTAATTGAGCAAAAGAATATCTTGATTCTCTGCTTTAGCGAAGAAAACACTGATTCAACCTTACTTCTCTCTCCGAAAGGTCTGATGCTCAAATTCTAAATTAAGGCTTTTCAAAGCATCAATAAGCCAGGGAGCCTTATCTATAACGAACTTAGGCTTATTCTCACAGTATTCAAGTACTTCTTTGATAAAGGACTTCGTAGTCAGGTAATTTCTTGTTGTATAAACTCTCATCAGAACTAGCTCATTCCTCTCAACGTCTACGGCTGAATAAACGTAATAACGCTTTTTCCTTGCTTTAACAACCGTTTCATCTATTGCTATTAGATTTCTCTGCTTCCTCTCTGTTGTAATCGGTAGTTTCTCCTCAAATTTCTTTATCCAGTTCCATACTGATGTTTTAGAGACAGGATGAAGCTCATATAGAATTCTGGCAGTCCTTCTTACCGACGACGATTGGATGGAGGTTGCTATACCAAGTATTTTGATTTCACGAGGTACTTTGTTTCTTTCAAAGACTTTCAACTCCTTAACAATATCCTTTACCTTTAGCATAATAATGCATGATTTTTAGTATTTATAGTTTTATGCTAATGTGGACAGGTCTGCTGATAAAAGGGAAAGAGCCTACAATCGGCTTTAGCATATTTAATTTTCAAAATACTCCCTTACAGCCTCCCTAACAATCTTTTCTGGTAGCATCCACATTACAACCTCCCAGATCTCAACCATCAAATCCTCTCCAAATTCAAGCCGTATTTGTTCCAAATCCGCTCTGTACAACGAACCTCTCTTGGATATGTTGTTTTTAACCGCAATCTTTCTTGCATCCATGCTGATCACGTGATCTCCTTTCTTGCCTGTCTTCAAAACGGCTCTAAATCTGTAATCCTTCAGTTCCTGATGCTGCTTCATGATTCCACCATACGCCAGCACTCAATAACCTTTGGCAGTACTCCGAAAATGATGAGCTTAATACCGTGTTACTGGCAGAGTTTCTATTTTCTAAAAACCTATATTCGTGAAACTTTCAGTGAGGTTTATATTTTACTATCTTTGGGTGATATTTTATAACTAAGCTTCTAGGAACTTTGCAGGAGGTCCTGCAAGATCTCACTGTGGATGTCCATGATTAGTAACACTATTCTAAGTTTTCGGGTTGAATAGTATTACTTATTCTTAACATATTTCTCAAAGACTATTTTCAGCTCCCTTATCTCCCTCTCCAAGGATGCAACATAAGCCATAAACCCCGGATCTAAAGCAACTTCGTTCATTACCCTCGCTTTCCTCATGTTCCATTCCTGCATCTTCATGGCAGCCTCCGACGTCAGAGGATACCCACATCCCGGACAAAAGTTGTCAATGCTGCTAACAAGCTTAAAACATCGTGGACATTTAACGGCCTTGAGCTTTCTTTCTTGCTCCTCTGGTTCAGCAAGTCCGTGAAGCTCTTTAATTCTCCTCTTTATGTCTCTCCCCACCATGTGAATGTAAATGCGGGGCATCTTGCTGCCGATCTCCCAGCCCATGTATAAGCACATTTCAACCTCGCTCCAGCCTGCCTTTGCCAGCTCCGTTGCCCTCGTATGCCTGAATAGATGAGGGTGTACTTTTTTACTAACCCTTGCCCTCTTTGCAACTTTCTTTAAAAGCATCCTAATAGCACCATAATCCATCTGTGAACCATAGTTTTCCCTGCCCAATGTAACCCACAGCCAGTTATCAGGCTGGGGATCAGGATGAGCTTTAAGCCATTCTGAAAGATAAATCGTAGAGAACGGCAGTAAAAGAGATCTTTCACCCGTCTTCCCAAACAATTTAACCCACGCCCCCTCATCTGTCAGTTCTACATCCCTCACTCTCATGTTGCCAAGTTCTCCAACTCTACAACCAGACTCCCACAAAGTAGCAATCAAAGCCCTATCTCTTGGATTCTTACAGGCTTCAAGCATCCTGATTATTTCATCTTCCGTCAAAAGCTCATCTGGAAACTTCCTTGCTTTAACTTCTCCAATGGTAAACCAATCAACGAGTTCTTTTTTACCAAGCCATTTGAAGAACTTCTTCAATGTCTTCTTATACTCCCTTTTTGTCCACGGTGAAAGCCCCTCTTTTCTAACTCTTTCATCAACCCATTCCAAAACAACCTCTACATCTTCCCTATTCCATTCTGTAAGGGGTTTATCCGTCCTTTCCGCTAAAATTGTGAGATGCTCAATAAGTTTAACAACTCTTGGAACGGAGAGGTCATTAGCAAAACAGTATCGCTTAAACTTAAATATGATTCTCTTATTCTCTTCAAGAATTATTGTACTATCTTTAATTCGGTTTTCGTACTGTTGCAACTTTTTGTCAAAATCATGAATACCCATGGTCTTAATTGCTCAAAAAGGTATAAAAAAGTAGGGAGGACTCCGAAACTGATTTTAAAGCGCCCGGGTCGGGATTTGAACCCGAGTCGCGGGCTTTCTGTGGATGATTTCTTCCACGACAGGCCCGCATGATAGGCCGGGCTACACTACCCGGGCTTTTAATTTGCTCCATATTTAGCATCATTTAAACTTTGCGCTCGGCAAACTTATTTACCCTGCCTTGAAAACGCAGCTATGGATACGTCCATCGCTCTGCTCATTTCAATCCTGCTCACACTCCTTCTGATAAGGGCCAGAGTTAACATCAGCCTCTCAATATTTGCTGGAGCCGCCGCTCTCGGCCTGCTTTCAGTTGGTCTGAGTACCTTTGAAGTTATCTTTGAGTCCTCGACATCCCTTCATACCCTCCACCTCCTCGCCCTTGTCACGGCAGCATTCACTCTCGGCTATTCCATGGAATACCTCGGCCTGCTGAAGGATCTTCAGAAGGTCATTGAGAAGATTTTTGGCGAACTCAGTGTAGCAATCCTGCCGCTCATAGTCGGTCTCCTCCCAATGCCGGGAGGGGCACTCCTGTCTGCAGTTATGATAAGAGAGCTTGTCGGAAAGTACAAAATAAGTCCTGAGAATGCCACATTCATCAATTACTGGTTCAGGCACGTCTGGGTTACGATGTGGCCTCTCTATCCAAGCATCATCATAGCCGCAGGGGTCGTGAATGTTGACGTCATGAGTCTCGTTCTTGCCACATATCCTGTAGGTATTGCAGCCATGTTTTTCGCCGTTTTATCTGCCAGAAACTTAAACTTCAAGCTCAGAATTGGTGTAAGGGACTCTGTCCTCTTCATAAGGTCTTCCTATCCTATCTTTATGGTTGCCATGCTTGCAATAGCACTCCGGCTTGACATGCTTATCACAATTCTACTATCCATCGCCGTGCTATACATTCACAGAAGGGTAAAGATTGGTGACCTCATACGAATCCTGAAGAGAACGATTGATGTAAAAATAGTCATCCTCATATTTGCAGTCATGGCGTACAGAGATCTGATACTTTACACAAATGCAGCAGAAGTGTTCTTCAACCATCTCCAGGAGTTGCACTTTCCGTTTTCAATTGCATCGTTCACTCTCTCATTCATCGTTGGCTTTGCCACAGGTATCGAACTCAGCTATTCTTCGATTGCTCTTCCTCTGCTCGTGGCCTTTACAGGCACAGGTACCAGTCTCATAGCAGAGAACGTCATGCTGGTAATAGCGGGTGGCTTCCTTGGAGTTATGCTTTCTCCGATGCATTTATGCTTCGCTCTTACATGTGAGTACTTCAGAGCTGATGCTGAGGGCGTCTACAGACTGTTACTTCCTCCAGTTGTGGGAGTTGCCGTGGTTGTTGCCATTCTCTTCATCTTCCTCTGATCGAGAAAGACCAAAAATGCTGGAACGACTGTTAATGCAGCGATGAGACTGAATACAATTGCAAGAACGCTTACAAATCCGAAGTCCCTCATAATTGGAAAAGAGGATACCATCATCGCTGCAAAACCTCCGGCCATCGTCAGACCGGACGTTATTATCGCTCTCCCCGTGTTTGCGACAGTTATAGAGACAGCATCAGCTGGAGATGCGCCTTTCTTCCTCTCTTCAAGGTATCTCTCCATTACATGGATGGAGAAGTCTATTCCAAGTCCTATCGTCAGCGAGTTGAGGCTGGCAGAAACAAGAGAGCGTGGTATGCCCAGTGCGTACATCACACCGCCTGTAACCGCTATCACTGTTGTTATCGGAAGAAGTGGAACTACAGATTTGCTGAAGCTCCTGTAAACAATGAGGAGCAGTATAAAGACGAGTGCGTAACTTGCAATGGTCATTTTGTTCTGCCCGTTTATTATGAGGTCGGAAATGAACATCTTGAGAACAACATCTCCTGTAAGGTAGTAGCCGTTATCAGAACCATAGAAGTTCAGCTCCTCCTTTACCCTGTCATAGAGTTTTTTGAACTCCAGCCAGTCCATGGGCGCAACTGTGAAGTACGCTGCAAGTTCGCTGCCGCTGACATACTTTCTCTTCTGCTCCGAGGGTATCGTGTTTAGAAGGTTCTCGAATGAGTAATCATCTTTTGGCATACCGTACATTGATAAAAGCGAGGCAAGGTTACTGCAGTCCGTAATCTGGGGTTCAGAAGATACGACGTAGGCACACATCTCGTTGAATTTTTTCACTGTATCAATATTTACACCATCGGTCTCCATAACAAGAATGATTCTATCCTGACTGCCGACAAGGCTCTTCAACTCGTTCATTTTCCGCATTGCCGGTAAATCCTGAGGTATGTACTTATAGAAGTCCGTCTGTATGTTTACATGGCTGTAACCGTAGTAGCCTGCCATGACAATCGCTGCGGTAAGAACAAGAACGGCTACATTCCTTCTCGCAACGATTTCTGCAACCTTTTCCAGAGTTTTTGCTTTTTCCCTCCTCCTTTCCCCAATCTCTTTTCCAGAAAACAGCACAAGAATTGCAGGAAGGAAGGTCAGACTGAGAAGGTAAGCAATCACGAGGCCAATGGCCGAGAGTATCCCGAACCAGCTAAGAGATGGTACGTCAGAGAAGAACATCGAGAGAAAACCTATAACTGTGGTAATCATTGCAAGGCTTAAAGCAGTTCCTACGCTTAAAATCGCATTTTCGGCAGCATCAAAAGCATTTCTGCCATTCCTAAGTTCTTCCTCAAACCTCGACTGGAGTTGCGCTGCGTACTCTATGCTGAGCCCGATGAGCACAGGAAAGAAAGCATTTGTAACCTCTGTGAGAGGTATGCCGAGAACAGGCATTAATCCAAAGGTCATTGTTGCCGTTAGGACAGATATTACAAGTGGAAGCATCAGAAAGCGTTGCTGGCTCACAACACCCCTGAATACAATGACGAGTATGAAGACCATCAGCAGTACAGCAGTTATACCCATCGATTTCATACTGCCTGAGATTGCTTGGTTAACCTGATATCTGACCATGGGATTTCCGGTAGCTTCAACAACAACGCCTGCAGGCCTCGGAAGAAGCTGTAACTTTCTTTCAATTTCCTTTGCAAGATCGTTGTACTTGTCCTGAGATGCTGTAACCTCTATCTCCATCAGAGCAAGGCTGCTCTTAGGAATGTAGAATCCTGCAAGTTTGTAGGCGTATCTCTTAAGAATGCTCTCATCCTGTGGCAGATATCCCAGTTTCCTGACCATAATGCTGGCAGGAGATTTTACTTCTCCGACACCGTCTATACTCGACAGGGCTTTGCCGAGCTTTAACATATATTCAAAGATCTCATGGTTTACAACTTCGTCCCCCTTGACGAATACATACGCAGAAGCGGTAGAAGTACCGAAATCCTTTGAAAAAAGCTTATACTGTTTGTACTCCTTGTGCTCCTTGCTGAAGTAAGTCTCAAAACCCTGTGAATACTTAACCTCCTGGGTAAGTTCTCCTGCAATCAGAAAAAGAAGTACAACCAGCGCTATTATCGCAAGAGGTTGCCTTCTAACAGCTTCTGAGAAAAATGAGAATGGGTTCATGCCCTCCTCTTTCTATAGATGTAGCCTGCAGCGGCAATTACCATCACAACCATTGCCCCAATAGCTGCATGGGGAGTGCCCCTGGCTTTAACAATTCTGATAGGCATCTTCACAGGTTCACTGATTACCCACTCATCCGATGGATCCTTGTATTTTACCTCCAGATTTAATGCGTAAAGCTTTGGCGTTGCATCTCTGTCAGCTTTAATCTTGAAGCTGACGTTTTTCGCCTCTCCAGGCTTTAGTTTACCTATATATGCCGTATCATCTGTTGTCGAGAATGGGTCCACAACGGTTATACGGGCAGTTGCATCGCTCACTTCAAAGCTGCCGAGGTTCTTTATCTTTACACTGACCACAGCCTCTTCCCCTGCCGGAACAACTCCAGTACCCTCTACTTCAAACCTCATCTTCTCATGAACTGTTACCCCTGTATCCACATCTTTGCTGACTTCTTTGTCTCCTACCTTATAGATCAGCTTTAGCTTTGCAGGATAAATTGTAGATCCTGCATCTTCTGACGCTTTCAACTTAAATGTAGCATTGCACTCTCCTTTCACATCTCCAAGATAGCACTCACCAACTATGGCCGAGAGGGGTGGGTTTACAGATATAGCCAACCTTGCATCCTTCACAGGCATGCTCACATTCAGCTTCACTGTAAACTCCCCTTTACTTCCAGCATATACTGTTGAATTTGTCTGGATGACTTTAACCTCCGGCCCCTCCTCAAGCCACACTCCAAACGCAACGTTTGCTGTCTGCTTAACCTCCCCGTATTCATCTAAGTAAACGCCCCTAAGCTGGAAGGGGTAGTAGCCAGGTTCGCTTGTTGAAATGTCGACTGTAAAGGTCACATTTGCTGTCCTGTTTGGCTGTAAATCTCCAACGAAGTACGTGCCCTTTGAAAGAATGGCCGTAATCTCATCTGGAATCTTGAGCTGGGGGATTTGCTTCATCGGTATCGGTGAAAGGACATTCAGCAGACCCTTCATTATCTCGGGCGATATTCTCGTATTTGTGAGAGTTGAAAGAGAGGAGAAACCAGAGGGAGTTGAGAGCAGAACAAAGAGATCTCTTGCCGTTTTTTCTCCCGTATTTTTAATCACGATGTTGAGCTTTCCCTTTCCACTGGCAACAAAGTTATTTGCTTTGACACCAGTTATCTCAAGCTTTACTTTTTCTTTCTCGACCACCACCGGCAGATTGATTATCTGCTCCTTGGTCTTGTACCGGTATTTTATCCAGTTAAACCATGTTACCGGCTGAACGGTTTCATTTACAACTGTGGTCTTGCTCAAATTCTCAGAGGTGGCCGTCCCGTTATACTCATAGTATATCTGTTTTGTCAGGCTCGAGTATGGCTGATAGTACCTTGTATCGAGAAACAAATGATCGATGACTTTGTAGCTTATCCTGGCCTTCAGTGTGTACTCTCCAGCCCTGACATTGTCTCTTACCTTCAACACAAGGGGTATCTGCATGGGCTTCATTGCAGGAACTGCTGCGAAGTACTGCTCTGATGTCTTTACCTCTATCCCATCACAGCCCTCAATGCTCAGGCTCACGTTGTATGCGGTCGTCAGCATGGATGTGCGCTGGCTTAGAAACGAGTACTCTACATAGTCGTCGTATGTTACCTCTTTCAGAATGGCGTTGTTTGTAATAACAAGCGTTAGCTGTACGTCTCCCTTCCCTATGTGGTTACTCCCTGCAACGTACAATGTGAAGTACGGTTCATCCTTGTAATCAAGGGCAAGGGTCTTTCCAGCAAG
Organism: Archaeoglobales archaeon; assembly: GCA_029984855.1. Lineage (GTDB taxonomy): Archaea > Halobacteriota > Archaeoglobi > Archaeoglobales > Archaeoglobaceae > Archaeoglobus_C. Next base: position 7,714 of record JARQZL010000108.1, read on the forward strand.
AAATACAACGATGATCAAAGCGATGGCCAGTTTTCGCATAACAATCACCTGTCGTAGCATGAACTACAACAATGTTATATAATACTTACCTTCTACTGTTCATGTGGAGAAGCTCGTGTGTGCACTTCGTTCATTCGGATTGGGAGAGTACGAAGCAAGGATTCTGATTGCGCTGATTGCAGAAGGAGAACTTACAGCAAAGGAAATAGCAGAACTGAGTGCGGTGCCACGAACTTCAGTTTATGAGGTTGTGAGAGGGTTAATGGCTAAAGGGCTTGTTCAAGGGAGCGGAAAGCCAATGAAGTTCAAAACACTACCGTCTGATGAACTCATGCGCCTGTTTTCAAGAAAATTGAGAGAAAATATAGAGTTTCTGAAAAGGGAGCTTCCAAGAGTTGAGAGCTCGAGGAGGGAAGAAGTAGTAAATATATATACCGGTGAAGTTGCACTTAATGCCCTAAAAGAGGCAATAGAGGCAGCAAAGAGAGAGATAATAGTTGCTACGAGTTATCTTAATACCACCATTAAAGAGTTGCTTGCCAGTGCGGATTGCAGAGTTAAGATTATGGCACCAAACGTTGGCAATCTTAAATTCGATGTCAGAGGTATTGAAGGTGTTTGCCACGGGATGATCCTGATAGACGACGAAGCTGCAATCTATCTCCAGCAAAGAGAGAACATGTGGCTGATGATGGGATCTGGCAATTTCGCTCGCTTTTACCGTGAGTTTCTTGAGGCGTTTATAAAACAGAAGTCAGAAGACTAAGCAACTTCGAGCAACTCAATACCATCCTCTGTCAGCCTGAGCTTACCTGAATCCTCCACAACGAATCCCTGACTTATAAGCCACTCCAGATTGAACTTAAGCTGAAAATCGCCAAGTTCAAGCTCGTTCTTCACTTCATCCCTTGTTTTACCCTGAATGCCTATGCATGCAACGATTTTTCTCCTCAGAGGATTCATCGATGCCTTGAAGAGTCTTTCATGGTGTTCTCTATCTCTCACCTTTTCTCCCATACTCTTCTTAGTGGTTTGAAGATAGATTAACCTTTTGGCTGTGTCCAAGTTGTTCTCCAATTACTCTGTCAAGATGTTTTAAGAATTCGGTCTCAGTGCCTACAGGAATTGTGGCTCCTGCTGCAATATTGTGCCCTCCTCCCTTCCCACCGACTTTTTCAGCTACTGCGTGCAGTGCTTTGGCCAGATGCACACCTTTTTCGACGAGCCTCTGCGTGGCTCTTGCAGAGACTTTTATCCCCTTGCCATTGTTTGCAAATGCTATGATTGGCTTTTTCAGGTTCGCCTTGGTGAAACACATCCCGGCAACGATGCCGACGATTGTATCCAGTATCCTGTCCTCTGCATGGAAGTACTGTATATTTTCCAGCTCTTCAATTCCTATCTCGTCTACCAGCTTTATGCCCTCTGAAAGATTCCTGCGGTGGTTCTGGAGGAGAGTTCTCGCTTTTCTGAAGGCAGTACATCTGTCCCCGAGACAAACCGCAAGTCCGATATCTTCATGGCCATATCTTGCAGTAGCGTTTAAAAGCGTCGAAAATTCCATTGCATCTCTCAATTCTGTTCCTTCTTCTTCGTTCAGCAGGATGTATGTCTCCCCAACAAGTCTCTTTATTGTGCTGACAGAATAACCAGCCTGGATGCAGAGCCTGACGAGTTCTGAAACGATTGCCCGTTTCTCTTCCTGACTCAAATCTATCCAGCGTCTCCAGCTTCCGTTCTTTAAGGGAATACCAAGACCTTCAAGGAATTCGATTGCTCCTCTCTCGTTTCCACTTATCCCCGGTAGGTAGGGGTCGTAGGTGTACTCGAGCATCTTGAGAACTGGCCGTGTTTGCTTTCCGAAGAGCCTGATGTCCCTCACTGCATCGACAAACCCGCCTTTGATGGCCTCTTTCAAAATCTCCCTGTTCACACCGATAAGTTTTCCATGCTTTGAATCCTGCAAATCGCCGACAGCTCCAACCATCGCTAAGCTTACCAGATCGTAGTTCAGCCCCATACTTCTTGCAACAAGATACGTAGCTGCTGATCCCGAGAGCTCGTGGCTGCCATCAATTCCGAAGTCATGAGGGTTGAGCTGCAGTTTGTAGTGCCCCTGCGGGACATGGTGGTCTGTGATAACGCATTCTATCTTCTTTTCCGCAATCAGATCGAGCTGTCCGCTGCCCAGATCCGTAAACCATGTGAAAACGTTTTTGTCTGCTATTTCCTCTATTGCCTGAGCATCAAGCTGCTTAAGAAACATGATGTCTGATTCGATTCCCGCCCTCTGCAAAGCCTGCAGGGCTATGGAGCCTGCGGTGAGACCATCTGCATCTATATGGGTGACAACGAGGACTTCCTCCTGCTTTAAGAGGGTTAATGCAACTTCTCGTGCCCTATCCAGCATCTTTTTTATCGCAGACTCCACGCCACAAGTCGTCGTGATGAAAAATAAAGCTTACGAGTGGTGCGAAAGTGATGTAGAGGGTTCAATGGAAACAGTAGTTCCATACCCCCCACCGGAGCTGGATTATCATGAATTATTAAATTCACAATATATCTCCGAACAATTGGCTCAAAGAAAGTAAAATAAACCCGTAGGTTTTGCTGCGAGTGGTGGTAGAATGAGGGTAAAAATAGTTGATCTCACACTTCGAGACGGTCACCAGTCTCTCCTTGCAACAAGAATGAGGACAAGAGATATGCTCCCAATTCTCGAGACATTCGACAATGCAGGAATATACTGCTTAGAGGTATGGGGAGGTGCAACGTTTGATTCCGCTCACCGCTTTCTCAACGAGAACCCCTGGGAGAGGTTGAAGAAGATAAGAGAGACAGTGAAGAACACCCAGATTTCCATGCTCTTGCGTGGTCAGAACATTGTGGGATACAGACACTACTCTGATGACGTTGTTGAAAAGTTTGTGGAGAAAACTGCTGAATATGGTCTGGATATTTTCAGAATATTTGATGCACTGAATGATGTCAGAAATCTCCTTACAGCAATAAAAACTGCAAAGCGATGTGGAGCTCATGTTCAGGGGACTATATGCTATACAATCTCTCCAGTTCACACGATAGAAAGATATGTCGAAATCGCAAGAGAGTTTGCAGAGCTTGAAGTGGATTCAATATGTGTCAAGGATATGGCGGGATTGCTTTCACCAAAAGTTTCTTATGAACTTGTTAAGGCTTTAAAAAAGGAGATTGGCCTTCCAATAGATGTTCACTCTCACTACACGAGCGGGATGGCTTCAATGGCCCTCCTGAAAGGTGTGGAGGCTGGAGCAGAGATGGTGGATACATGCATGTCCCCGCTCAGTATGGGGACTTCACATCCACCGACAGAGAGCATAGCTTACGCTCTGAACGAGATGGGATATAACACGGGAGTCGATCTTGACATCCTGATTGAAGTCAGAAATTACTTTATGAAGATAAGAGAGAAGTATTCCGGTTACATCAACCCGATTTCAACAATTCCTGACACAAGTGTCCTGGTTTATCAAATACCCGGAGGGATGTTCTCTAATCTGATTGCTCAGCTTAAAGAACAGAATGCTCTTGACAGACTGTCCGAGGTTCTCAAAGAGGTGCCAAGAGTCAGAGAGGATCTGGGCTACGTGCCTCTTGTAACGCCTACAAGCCAGATTGTCGGTGTGCAAGCAGTATTAAATGTTCTTACTGGTGAGCGCTACAAGGTCGTACCCAAGGAGACAAAGGATTTAGTTAGGGGAATGTACGGCAGAACCCCGGCCCCTATTAGAGAAGAGATAATCAGACTGATCCTTGGTGATGAGAGGCCCATAGAGTGCAGACCCGCTGATTTGATTGAACCGGAATTTGAGAAGAGAAGGAGAGAACTTGAAGAACTTGGAATTGATGCAAACGATGAGAATGTCCTGATATATGCTCTGTTTCCGCAGACTGGTCTCAAGTTCCTCCAGGGGGAGATTCAGGAGGAGGCTTTTCCCAGCAGTGTTGCAAGTGTGGAGGGGAAATTTGAGGTAGAAGTAGACGGGTCAAAGTACAAGGTAGATGTGAGGCCAATCTGAGAAACACTTATTTACGGCAATTACCATTTACTTCTATGTTTGGCTTCAGAACAAACGTAAAAAAGCTCAAAGAGAGGGGAGACATTAAGGGGCTTGTAAAGGCACTCGGCCATAAGGATGTTTCGATAAAAATTGACGCTGCAAATGCTCTTGGTGAGATTGGTGATTCATCTGCTGCTGATGCTCTGCTCGATGCCATGAAAGACAAGAACACAGATGTAAGAAAGGCTGCAGTGAGAGCTCTTGCAAAAATTGCGGATGACAGGTCAATAGCCGCGATAGTTAAGGCTCTCAGAGATGACAGTGTTGATGTCAGGCTTGAGGCAGCAAAAGCAATTGCCGAAATCGGGCAGAAAAAAGCAAAAAAGATGGCTGGCACGATCTCGGAATCGCTCAACATTCCTGCAAATGTAGCTGAGAAAATGCTAAAGGAGAATAAACTCCTTGATGCAGCAAAGGTAAAGTTTGTGGGATTTCTAAGAAAATAAAAAAATAAGTTATCTTCTTTTTCTTCTCTTTCTGGGAGGTTCATTCAGCAGTTCTTCAAACTCCTCATCGGTAACGGGCTTTATATCCTCCATCAACTCGTCGAGCTTCTTAGCCCCCCTCAATCTAATCTCCCTGCACTTGTTTTTACAACTTTGTTGGAAAAGGGGTATATATCTATTACTCTAACATCATCGTCCCGTATCGCTGAGCATTATACCAAATTCTCAGGTTAAAAAATTAAAAAAGACTATCTTCATTATAAACTCCCGAAATTGGGCTTGGACTGAGCTGAACACACAGAGAAATGAAAAGATTAAAAGCAGACCAGGCAAAAACACTTCATGGAGTGCTTTGATACACATATACATTCAGAAGGTAAAGGAATCCATGAACTCCGTGCTATGGTGAAGAGAGGTGTAAAGAGGGCGGTTAGCTGTGCTTTCTACCCGCTTGCCCCCTCTGCTCCGGAGACAGTGATCGACATGTTCAGGAAACTGATGTCGTTTGAGGTGAAAAGAGCGAATAAGGCTGGAATGAAGCTGTACCCAGCTATAGGGGTTCATCCCAGGTGCATCCCTCCCGAATACCGGAAAGTGCTCTCTTTTATGGAGAGATGTTCCCCTACAGCTTTTGGGGAAATAGGCCTTGAAAGTGCAGGCAGTCTTGAAATTGAGGTGCTAACAGCACAGCTTGAGCTCGCAAAAAAGATGGATGTTCCGTGCATAATCCACACGCCGAGAAAAAACAAGGAGGAGATTACGATAAAAATCTTGGAGATCCTTGAAAAAGTTGGTTTTCCGGAAGAACTTGCAGTAGTCGATCATGCAAACGGGAGAGTGGTTAGTGACATTACAGATGCTGGCTACTGGGCTGGCCTCACAGTTCAGCCCGGAAAACTCTCAAAAAATGAAGTGAAAGAAATAGTAGAGACTTACGGCTTTGAGAGGTTTTTGCTGAACAGCGATACAGGATTCAGTGATGAGGAGCTGTTTGCAGTCAGTGATACTGTAGACTACCTCTCCAGCCACTTCGGTAAAGAAGTTGAAAAGCTCGCATACAGAAATGCAGAAAAATTCTTGAGGGTATAGTATGGGGAGGCCCACACTTGATGAGTACTTCATGGAGATAGCAAGAGTTGTTGCTTCTCGCTCAACATGCCTCAGACAGAAGGTTGGGGCCGTGATAGTCAGGGATAAACGCATACTCGCAACTGGCTATAACGGTGCACCCACAGGCATGCCACACTGCCTCGACATAGGCTGCCTTAGAGAGCAGCTCAAGGTGCCATCAGGGGAGAGACAGGAGCTCTGCAGGGCCGTGCATGCAGAGCAGAACGCAATCATACAGGCTGCCGTACACGGAGTCAGTATAGCAAATGCTACGCTCTACACCACACACCAGCCCTGCATAATGTGTGCAAAGATGATAATCAACGCAGGGATAAAAAGGGTCGTCTACGGAAAGAAATATGCTGACGAGAGGGGTTTGGAGTTTTTGAAAGAGGCAAAGATAGAGGTTGTATACATGCCAGTTGAGGGAGAGTGATGCAATGAGTTCAATGTAATTTTATACATAGAGTTTGCATCGAGAGGTTAAAAGCTATAACTTCCCTCTGTAAAACTTTGTTGCGGGACAGCCAAGACATCTTTTGTCCCGATATCTCCTGCAATCCCCGCAATAAACTCCGCACGGAGCTGTCTCCCTGTCTTTTTCGGGAATTACATCAATATCAAGAAAAGAGTCGTACTGAATCTCCTGTATGGGGTATATCTCAAACCTTCTCACGCCTTCCTGGCTTCGTAGCGAGCACTTCTCAAGACTTACACTTTCAAGCGAGTGGTAGTCTTCGGCAAAAATCAATGCAAAAAGGTTGTAACCGCCCGTAGTTATGAAGAACTTCAGCACTCTCGGACAGTTTTTAAACCTCTCAAGCATCCTCTCCAGTGCTTCTGCGCTTTCGAGTTCCATCGCCACAATAGCTGTAATTATCCCGAGGTTTTCAGTATTCAACAGAGCTTTGATTTTAACTGCTCCATTTCCAAGCAGTTTGTCCAATCTCTTTTTTGCGCCCATTGCTGAGAGATCTATCTCCTCCGCTATCATTGAGAGCGTAGCTCTACCGTCTCTCTGCAAAATCGAGATGATTTTTCTGTCCTTTTCATCCATGCCAGAACATGCAAGAATCATTTAATAAGGTTTAGGATTCTGACGATTAAAGGGCTAACTCAGTTTAAAAGACGAAAACTATTGAGTGAGTGTTCTGTCAACCTCTTTTCTCTGCGGAAATGTTCTTGCCCCATAATACTGAATCGTGTACGCAGCAACGAAGTTTCCTGCTTTAAGGCACTTTTCAAGACTGTAACCTCTTGCATAGCCGTACAGGAACCCGGCTGAGAATGCATCTCCTGCCCCTGTTGTATCAACAACTTTTACCCTGAATGCCGGGCAGTAAATCTCATCTCCATCAGTGTACGCCCTGCTCCCCTTTTCCCCCATTGTGATGACCAGAATGTCAATGTAATTGAGGAATTCGTCTGCTTCAACATCGAGCATTTTCACTTCTGGCTGGGAGATTATCACTATGTTTGTATACTTCAAAAGCTCAGAAAGCCTTTCAAAGCCCATTGAGGAATAAGGATATCCGGGATTGAGGATGACTTTCTTTCCTCTCGCCCTCGCCTTCATTGCAATTTTCAGATGTGTTTCAAAGCTGTTTTCTGCAGGAAAAGGATCAAGGTAGAAGTGTTCAACTTCATCATAATCTCCATTCGGAATTGAGACTCCAGCATTGCCAGCAGCATTAGGATGGACGAAAAAAGTTCTCTCCCCATCACTGTCAACGTATATCGCTACTCTTCCTGTTTCAGGGTGCGTTACAGAAAGCCTCACATCAACATTCACTTTTTTCAGACTTGAGATGAAAAAATCGGCATCGCTATCAGTTCCAATTGTTGAGTAAAAACGGCAGGGCAGGCCAAAAGAGGCAAGACCGTATATTACATTCGCTGCTGCTCCACCCGCCTCCTTTACAGATTTTTTAACGATTGCCTGTCCACCCCGTGGAGGGTAGTCTGTAATAGAATAGATGTGGTCTACAAGGGCTGGTCCAACTCCTGCTATCATTTCAGGTTCTTCAGCATTTCATCAATTCTCGTAACTTCTTCCTTGGCCTTCTCAATTATAACACTGGTGTCAAAGTATTCAAGCATGCTGCCACATCTCGGGCACGTGAAGTTGCACTCCATTGCCTCCTCGTAGCTTATTTTCACACATCCATTTACACATATGTAGTAAACGCTCATTTCCTCTTCTTCAAGCTTCTCCTCGAGCTTTTTCTTTGTCTTGAGAAGTTCTCTCCTCAGAACCTCGTTCTGCTTCTCATAGTTTATCTTCCAGTAGTACTCCATCCAGCCTGTTTCGTCATCTCTTTTTCTCCTGTACTCTGCAAGTCCAAGCTCATAAAGGGAAAACAGTGCCCTTCTGATATCGTTTATCTCTGTTCCAAGCTCCAGAGACATCTGCTCATCAGTGAACTCTTTTTTTGGTCTCAGCGAGTATATTATCAACCCGACATCTCCGGCGACTCTCTCGATTAGCTCCCTGATTAGCTCATCGGATTCCATTACCGCTACGTTCACAACCCAACTGTCTGTATTTTCCCCCTATTTAACTTTACGATTTCATTGATGGGCATCATTACAATCTTGTGAGATTGAGAGCATATTTTTTACAATTTATAAATGTTACATCCATCCCGTGGCCAAATATTATAAATCAAACGGTACTACTACTCTTGTGGTCATTCACGTGATTGATTCAACTGTCGTTTTCCAGCGGAAGATACATGGAAAGGTGGTAACTGTTCCCGAGGTAGTTGACGAAATAAAAGATGAAGATTCCAGGCTCTATCTCTCACTCCACAGCGTTAGAGTGAAGAAGGCGAGCAGAAAGAATATTGCGAGGGTTCTTGAGATGGCAAAAAAGACCGGAGATATACACCGGCTATCCGAAACAGATGTCCGGCTGATAGCAAGGAGTCTTGATGAGACTGAAAAAGGAGAGGTCGTTCTCGTAACCGATGACTACTCCATTCAGAATATTGCGAGGCTTTTTGGTATAAAGATAGAGACGATTACCCAGCCCGGAATTTCCAAAGCTTTTAAATGGATTAAGGTGTGTAGAGGTTGTGGAAGAGAAATGGTTGACGATGTATGCCCGGTATGCGGGAGTGAAGCTGTATTGAGGAGGGTCAAATGTGAAAAGACTTGAAGACCTTGTCCAGAGGGCGAAGAAGCTTAAGGAGAAGGGGCTCACCACAGGAGAGATAGCTGACGAACTCAATGTCTCACGTGAGACTGCGCTCTGGCTGCTTACACAGAGTGAGATTCTACCGGAAGATATATACATTGAATGGAGAGCTTTGGCAGATGCGTTCAGGCTCAGAAGTATCGCAGCGATTATGGCCGACATGATCCATGGAGTTGGCCAGCCAGAGGTGGTTGTCGGTGTTGCCACCAGTGGCCTGCCCATAGCCACGATGGTGGCTGAAGAACTGGGCTGCGAGTTCGGAATTTACTACCCAAGAAAGCTGAAGTGGGAAGAGGATAAGCCAGTATCCGGAGGGGTCCTCAGCGAAAACTTTGCAAAAATTGAGGGTAGAAAGTGTGCTGTTGTTGACGACATAATCACCACCGGTTCAACAATCAAAGAGGTTGCCGAGTACGCTGCAAAGAAAGATGCCGAGCTTCAGTGTGCGTGCGTTATAATTGACAAAAAGGGTTTTGATAAGATTGCCGGCTTTCCTGTTCTCAGCATATTCAGAATACTGAGATTGTAATGAATGTCTGCATACTGATACCGACGCTCAATGAGGAGGCGAACATAGGTCAGGTAATCGAGGGTTTCATAAGGCAGGGCTTTACCAACATATTTGTTATAGACGGGAGAAGTACGGACAGAACAAGAGAAATAGCGGAGCGGATGGGTGCAAAGGTAGTAATACAGACAGGCAGAGGAAAGGGTCAGGCAATAAGAGAGGCTTTTGGAATGATCGACAGTGATGTCGTTGTTATCGTCGATGGAGACGGAAGCTATATACCCGACGAAGTTGGCAGGCTGCTTGAGCCTATAAAGAGGGGGATAGCAGACCACGTTGCCGGGGACAGACTTGCCAGTTTTGAGAACGGGGCGTTCACAAAGCTAAACCTTTTTGGCAACAAGGTTCTCAACTTCTTCTTCCGCCTTGTTTATGGTGTCGATGTCCACGATATGCTGTCCGGTTACAGAGCTCTGACAAAGAAGGTTTACAAGAGCGTTGAGCTCAGGAAAGCTGGATTTGAAATTGAGACCGAGCTTACAGTTGAAACAATAGCAAAGGGCTACAGGATAATGGAGGTGCCAATAACATATAAAAAGAGGGGTGGAAAGGCAAAGCTGCATCCTCTGAAGGATGGCTTCAAGATTGCCGCAGCAATATATGGATTGCTCAAAAGGTACAGCCCCGGAAGATACTTCTATTTTATCGGGTCTGCACTCATTTTTGCCGGAATATTAATGGGAGCCTATGTGGTTTATGAGTGGTTTAAAGATGTGAGCCACTTCCTTCTTGCCATACTTACAGCTCTGCTCATAATTTCTGGCCTACAGGTTATAATATTTGGCATGATGAGTGATTTCCTCTTCAGAAGCAACACCGATCTCAGGAAAGAGATCAGGGAGATCAGGGAGGAGATACGATGGAGTGGAAGAAAAGAGACATAGGGAAAATAAAGTGGAAGAAAAGAGACATAGAGGGGCTCTTCAACCTCAATGTTCATGAGCTCGGTGAAACTGCAAATTCGCTAAACACCAAACTTGCCACCTTCGTTGTTAACAGGCACATAAACTATACAGATGTCTGTATCTCAAAGTGCCCGCTCTGCGCTTTTCACAACGACAATGGATACCTCATGAGCGTCAAAGAAGTTGTCAGAAAAGCAAAAGAGGCTGTTAATGCTGGAGCGACTGAACTGCACATAGTCGGCGGGCATAACCCGGAAGTGAACTTGGAGTACTTTGAAGAGATGTTTTCAGCAATAAAAGCGAAATTTCAGGTTGTTGTAAAAGCTCTTACAGCTACTGAGGTTCATTTTCTCTCAAAAATCGAAAAGTGCAGCGTTAAAGAGGTTCTTTCAAGATTAAAAGCCGCTGGGCTTGATGCTATGCCGGGAGGGGGAGCTGAAATTCTTGACGATAGAATAAGGAGGATAATCTGCCCCAACAAAGCCACAAGCGATGAATGGTTAGCTGTGATGCGCACAGCCCATAAAATGGGTATTAGGAGTAACGCTACAATGCTCTTCGGACATGTGGAGGATGTTAAGCATAGAGCGAGACACCTTTACAGACTCTGGAAACTCCAGGAGGAGACTGGAGGGTTTTTGGCGTTTATACCTCTTGTCTTCCATCCTGAGAATACAGAACTGAAGAGGAGGGGTCTTGTTAAAGAGAAAACGAGCCCCGTAGATGTCCTGAAAACAATAGCCGTTTCCCGCATAGTTCTGCATAACTTTGCGAGTGTGAGGGCCTATTGGGTCATGCTTGGCGAAAAACTCGCTCAGATAGCTTTAAATTACGGGGCAAATGATGTTGACGGGACACTGATGGAGGAAAGGGTTACACATGCAGCAGGAGCGAAAACTCCTCTCTATATGCCAGAGGATAAGCTTATGTCAATTATAAAGGGTGCGGGCAAAATTCCTGCTGAGAGAGATACATTCTACAATATCCTGCAAGTTATTCCTTGAGGGTGAGGGGGCAAGCCATTGTATAATCCCACCCGAACCGCTGATGAACCAAAGAGGTTACAGAAGGGTTTAATACTTATGAAGCACTACTTCTGAATAAGTCCTCTAACAATACCGAGAATTATTGCTTCTTTCTGAGCTTTCTCACACTCTCCTGCTTTCTCGAGGGCTTCCATTTTCGCCTCAAGTGCGTTTTTTAGCTCCATCAGCTCATCATCCGCTATTTCCCTTCTTCTCAGTTTCTCAAGGAGCTCCTCAACTCTTCCCATACCTGTTTAATGAGCAGAACATCATAAAATTTTTATTGTAAGTCAGGGAGATGCTTAAAAAGCATGTTAAAGAGGGAGCTTAAAAAGAGTAATCTGTTTAAACTGTTACGGAGAGGTTGCCTAAATGATCGAGAAATGGGAGGAGTACAGGGCTGTCAATGAGGCTCTAAATAAATTTGTCAAAGAGGTTAACGCAATACCAAAGGTCAAAAAAGCTTTAAAGTACATAATAAGGGCCGGAGGAAAAAGAACTCGCCCGATTATCGTTCTTCTTAGCTCAAAGTTATGCGGAGGGGACTGGGATCGGGTGATGAATGTTGCTCTTGCGGTTGAGCTAATACACACTGCAAGCCTTGCCCATGACGACGTTATAGATAAGGGAAGTGTGAGGAGAAACGTGGAAACTCTTCACATAAAATACGATACCTCTCTTGCAATACTCACCGGTGACTGGCTGATTTCAAAGTCTGTCGAGCTTGTTTCCATTTACAGCGAGGAAGTGATACGGGATTTTGCAAGGGTTGGAATGACGATGGCTGAAGGAGAGATAATGGATACAGAAAGCATAAGAGAATCGAGCTTTGGAGAAAAAGAGTATTTCAAGTGCATCGCTGCAAAAACTGCTTCTCTTTTCGCCTGCAGCGCAAAAAATGCATGCAGAATTGTTTGCGATGATAAAAAGGCTGCAAAACATCTCTTTGAGTACGGGAGTAACCTCGGAGTTGCATATCAGCTTGTTGATGATTTGCTGGAGTATCTTGAGATTTTTGAAGATAAAAAGTCGGAGTTCGAGTCCAGAACACTGCCAATGATATACAAAGAGAGGTACGGCTTCGAAGAAGCAGTCAGAAGAACTCTGGAACTTATAAAGGAGCATTCCATGACCAGCAAGCATTCCTTAGACTATTTTGATGACTGCCAGAGCAAGGACAGGCTTTTAGAGATGGTGGACTTTATGACTTCAGGCTTATTGAAGAACTATGTAAGTAAAAATAGAGAAGTTTTAAGGCTTCTTGAGAGCTATGGCAGGTAAAGTTTTATAATTTTGGTGCTAAAACGCCAGACATGGACGGTGATAATGAGCTTCTCCGAAGGCTCTGCATGCACTTTGCCGCATCTTTCGGTTTTGGTTTTGTGATTCTCCTATGGGCATATGGCTTCTACGGTATTGTGAGTACGGGCCACATTTATATCCAGCTCCACTTTGTTGCTCTTGCTTTTACAATCTTTTTCATATCCTCCTCCATCCTTCTGGAGAGCAGAGGTGTTGAGATGCCGTATCTGCTTGCCGGGGGAGCTTTAGTTTCATCAATAGCAACATTCGTTTTAATCTGCGTGATTAATGGATTTATGTGGTTCAAAAACAACAGCATTCCATCTGCAGATGTTCTTCTTCTCAACCTGTCGATTTCATCCTTCACTGCATTTATCATCCTGAAGTTAATTCAGAGATGAGAGCAATGAGGGCAGGGGTTATATCCGATGTTCATGCAAATCTGCCCGCTCTGGAGAAAGTTCTGGAGAAGTTGGGCTCCTGTGACAGCATATACTCGGCAGGAGATGTTGTTGGCTACTACCCCTACCCTAACGAGGTCATAGAGGTGTTTATCAGAGAGAACATACAAAGTGTTGCCGGAAACCATGATATTGCAATCGCACGCAACGATTTTGCAGGAATGAACCTGATTGCAATGGAGGCTGGAGTGCATACCCGGCAAATAATTGAAAAGAGGAATTTAGAGTGGCTTTCAGAGCTTCCCATTAGTATCGAGACAGATTTCTTCAGAATATATCACGGAATGCCTGCAAGTGGAGAGGCTGCCTGTATCGTTTATGTTTTCCCAGAAGACCCCATAATAAACGAGTTTCTGGAGAACACAGACAGGCATATTGTTGTAGGGCATACCCATATCCAGTTCGCAGTAGAGAGGAATAACAAGATTTTCTTCAATCCAGGAAGTGTCGGTCAGCCAAGAGATGGCGATCCAAGAGCGGCTTATGCTATTTTCGATACAGAGAGTGAAAAACTGAAGTTGGAGAGGGTAAACTACAACATAGAGGAAGTATGCATGGCTGTTGAGAGAGCAGGACTTTCTAAATATCTGTGCAGCAGGCTCTACGAAGGATACTGATTGATTTCCGGACAGAAATTTGGCATTTTCTTAAATTATAATTTAATCTAAATTAGCATTTTAAGAAAAGCTTTTATTTTTTCATTATTGTCATAGTGTATGCGCAAGAAAGAGCTTATACTCGTTCATTCAACTCTCTTTTGCATAAAACGCCTCTTCGAGCTTGCAGGCACACTGAAATTCGAAGCATACAGGGAGTTTGGCGTCCATCCTTCTCATTTCCACAGAACCGTAGAGGAGCATAGAAAGGCAGTCATGCTCATATGTGCCGAGCTTCTTGGGCTTTTCTGTCCTCAGAGCGTGAACGATGCTGCGGAAGTTTTTGATGAAATCTTTAACAGATGACATCATCATGTCCTATTCAACAAAGTTAAATATACTGCTCTTCAGAAGAGAGCTTCCCGAGGTGATCAGATGGATGGCCAGAGCGAAAACCAGAGTGTGTACTGGTGTGAGATGGAGATGACTTATATCTTCAAGCATTGCTGCAAACAAGCTCTCTGCCCGATGTGGGTCTTTAATGGCGGTTCCTGCTTTGGAGTACATTAAATGTGAAAAGATTTAAAGCTGCAAATGCAAACGCCGGGCATGCTCTGGGATTTCATCAAAAAGTACTATGTAGACTCTATTGTCTACAAACAGGGATACAACCCGGTAAACACACTAACGTGGGCGGTTCTGCTTGTAGTGGTGGTTGTTGCCGTATATAGATACTTGAGGAGAAGAATTGTATTCGACGAAAAATTTATCATCGGCAATATTCCGTTTATTGTTCTCGGTTCTTCAGTCCGGATTGTAGAGGATGCTGGATTTTTGCACCCTCCCTTCTCATACCTTTTCATGACACCATTCATTTACATCCTGATCTTCTGTATAGCCTTCCCCTCACTTCTGCTCGCCATAAGGATGAGGGGAGAAAGATACTGGCTCCACTACGGAATGCTTGGAGTGGTCTTATCATCTGCCGTTCTGCTACTCCTGTTTGACAATCTCAAGGTTGTAAATGGGTGGGTTCTTCCCTCATCCCTTGTTATTGCTGCATTGCTTGCAGGACTCTACCGGCTGATCGCAGCAAGGCTTTACAAACCCATGTCAAACAGGCTGAGCTGCATCGTATTCTTCTCCCACATGGTTGATGGCTGGGCAACTTTCTTCGGGATCCAGTTTCTCGGTTACTGGGAGCTTCATGTGCTGCCGAGGTTTCTGGTTTCATGTTTTGGTCCATGGATAATGATTCCGGCAAAGATTTTGGTGTTTGTGGCAATACTCTACGTTCTCGATTCGAGCAGAGAGAATAAAGAGGATGAACAGCTTGTAAACTTTGTCAAGTTCGTGCTTGTTGTTCTCGGTTTGGCTCCCGGGTTAAGAGATTCGCTCCGCATGATGTTTCAGGTTTAGCCAAATCGAGAAGGGTTAAAAATATAACAGGTGGGTTAACCATGAATATGAAGCTTGGAAAACACATCATCCTTTTGACCCTCGTGTTCATTGCATCGATGGTTGGAGGATTTTATCATGCACATTCGGATGTTAAAGCTGCCAAAGAAAAGGTGAAAGTTGCATTTCAGGAGTTTGAGTTCATAAAAAAGGCGAGTCCTTTAGTCATATTTGCCTTCATATTTCTGAACAACTCGATAAAAGCAGTTCTTGCTACAGCAACAGGCATTTTCTTTGGTATATTCCCACTCAGCTTTATTGCAATAAATGGCTATCTCATTGGCCTGGTTGTTTACGTTAAAGGCATAGAACTTGGATATGGCAGAGTCCTGCTCTACCTTCTCCCTCACGGGATTCTTGAGATCCCGGCCATACTCCTCGCCTGCAGCTATGGAATGTGGCTTGGAGAGAGATTTGTTAAAAAGCTCAGAGGAGCAGAGATAAACCTGAGAAACGATTTCCGTTGCGCCACTTTCAAATGCCTGAAAAACGTTGTACCGGTTCTGCTAATAGCTGCAGCTGTTGAGACCTTTATAACACCTCTGATAGCCTCAGCTTAGCTCTTGTTGCAGCACTGCTCTATCAGCCTTATGAGTTCTTTCTCACTGTACGGTTTTGTTAGGTACCCATCAGCGTAGTCCATTATGTGCTCCCTGTATTTATCCTGCATTGCGGCCGTACATACAACAACTTTCACATCTGGATCGAGCTTTTTAATCTCCTCCGTTGCATCCATACCACTTGTTGCAACAACAGATGCTTCACCTTTCTCTGGCATTCTCAAGTCCATTATGATTACGTCCGGTTTCAGCTCCCTGAATCCCTTGACAACTTCTTCTTTGTTCTTCGCCATTCCAACCACATCGTACCCGTGCTTTTCAAGAATGAGCTTCAAAACCATTCTGACGTACTTATTATCATCTGCTACAAGTATCTTTACCATCTCTCACCACCTTGCTTTACCTGCCTACTCCTACAACAGTTGCATGTTTTCCCTAAAATTTTTTCGATCCAAATATTATATCTAATTCACTATATCAAGCATAAATCAAAATCTGCTCATGCCGGAGGCGTGCTGGAGTGCAAACATTTTTAATGTATGATGCTGACATACTTTTGTGTGTGAATCAAAGGTTGTCAGAGGCAATGAGGTTCTGATGGAGGACGTTATCAGAATCGAGGTTGAAGATGGAAAGTTGAGGCTTTTTGGAATTTTTGGCGAGGTTAAGGAGGTTCCGGGGAGAATAGCCCTCGTGGATCTCAGCGGGCATAAGGTGGTGGTTGAATGAAGGTAAAGGTGGCTGTATGTGGGTATGGTACAATCGGGAAACGTGTGGCAGATGCTGTAAGCTGCCAGAAAGATATGGAAGTTGTGGGAGTTGCCAAGACAAAACCGGATTTCGAAGCAAAGATGGCAGTAAGAAAGGGCTACAAGCTCTATGCTGCAATTCCTGAAAGAGCCGAGCTTTTTGAGAAGGCTGGCCTTCCAGTTGAAGGAACGCTTGAAGATATGATCCAGAAAGCCGATGTTGTTACTGATTGCAGCCCTGGAAAGGTTGGGGCTCAGAACAAAGCCACTTATTATGAGAAAGCCGGAGTCAAAGCAATATTTCAAGGCGGAGAGAAAAAAGATGTTGCTGAGGTTTCATTTAATGCCCTTGCAAACTACGATAAGGCAATAGGAAAGAGTTACGTAAGAGTCGTGAGCTGCAACACGACAGGCCTGACAAGATTGCTTTACGTAATAAAGCAGAACTTCGGGATTAAAAAGGTGAGAGCCACCCTTATAAGAAGGGTTGTTGATCCCAAGGAGGATAAAAAGGGGCTCGTTAACGGTATCATGCCGAATCCCATAGCCCTCCCATCGCATCACGGCCCTGATGTGCAGACTGTTCTCGATGTTGATATAACAACGGTTGCTTTTAAGGTTCCAACAACACTCATGCACGTACATGCGTTGAACGTAGAGCTCGAAAAACAGGCAAAACCAGAGGATGTTGTCGAGGCTTTAAAGTCAGAACCAAGGATAATGCTTGTCTCAAGTGGTGATGGATTTACATCAACTGCAAAAATTATAGAGTACGCCAGAGAGCTCAGAACTCGCTATGACCTCTTCGAGAACGTTGTATGGGAGGATAGCATTGCAGTTGTTGACAATGAACTCTACTTAACCCAGGCAATACACCAGGAGGCAATAGTAATACCTGAAAATATAGATGTGATCAGAGCAATGTTTGACATGGCAAGCAAAGAAGAAAGCATGAAGATTACAAATGAGAGCCTTGGGATTGGCAAATACCAGCTCTGATTTTCCGTTAAGAGTTTTGCTTTTTCATTTACAGGCTTTCTGAAATTTTTATTTTACAAAAAATCAAATCGAACTAATCCTGCTCGGTCTTCACTGATTCAACGAGGACTTTTCCTGCAACTATCTCGTCAACGCTGTGAATAACTGCCCCAAGGTCTTCGATGGCCTGTTTTATTGCATTGAAGTCCATGCTGTTGCCAACCACCGTAATCTTCAGGGTTTCGGTATTCTGGTCTATTTCTGCAAGACTCACATTGACTCCATCAACATTTTTTACTTCACTGAGCCTGAGAGCAAAATAAACGTTGTCGGGCTCATGGGGTTTCAGCACATCCAGCACAAGTCTCTTAAGTCCGGCCACATAGAAAGGTTTTTCTCCTGCCTATTTAATTTTGTCGCGTGTTCGATTTACATGTCCACTCAACCCTGAGCGATGGAGAACTCATTCCCTCTGAAATTGCAAGAAGAATGGCAGCAATTGGAAATGAAGGTGTAGCAATTACAGATCATGCCGATTTTTCCAACACCTCAATAATAATGGATGGTCTTCGAAGGCTTCAGGACGTCAGGGACGATTACGAGGTTGAGATGATTTTTGGAGTTGAAATAACTCATGTTCCGCCAGAGCTGATAGGAAAGGCTGTTGAGCTCGCATGGAGGGAGGGGGCAGAGATAGTCGTTGTTCATGGCGAGACCATCGTGGAGCCGGTGAAAGAGAGGACAAATGAGGCTGCTGTACAGGAGGAGATAGACATTCTTGCACACCCCGGCCTTATTGATACAAAAACAGCGGAAATTGCTGCATCAAACGGAATTTATCTGGAAATATCTGCAAGAAATGGTCACTCTTTGACGAACGGGCATGTAGCAAATATTGCTAAGGATGCGGGCTGTGAACTGGTAATCAACACGGATGCGCACTCTCCCTCGGATTTTATCAATGATGCCCTTGCAAGAAAAATTCTCGAGGGGGCGGGTGTTAAAGATGTTGACAAAGTTTTTGAGAACAACAGACGGGTTTTCCGTAGGAGAAGAAAGTAGCTTATTGGGTTGAGGACATCTGCTGTCAGCGTAATGAAATTATCTTATCAGCCTGACAGGTACGCCTCCGGCCAGAGCGCCTGGAGGGATATCTGAATTTACCAGCGAGTGAGCTGCTATTACTGCACCGTCTCCTATCTCTACTCCGGGCAAAACTGTGCAATTTGCTCCTATCGTCACATTCTTTCCTATCTTAACTTCACCAACCCTCAGTTCATCAACAAGGAATTCGTGTGCAAGCAAAACGGTATTGTATCCGATTATAGTGTTATCTCCGATCTCTATCAGCTCTGGAAAAAATATGTCAATCGTTGATTCGAGGCCAAATGATACATTTTTTCCAACTCTGACACCAATACGCCTGTAAAGCCAGCATTTAAGTGAAAGTGATGGGAGGATTCTGCAAAGAGCAACAACGATGTAGTTTAACGCAACCCTGAGCGGATGCTTTACTGAGGCCCAGTATCGAAGAGAGTTTTTACCTCTGCTCTTCAACACTATTCTCGTTTTTCTGGCCATGTTCAGCTTACCTTCACACTGCTTTTCTTGTTTGCTATTTCTTTGAGCAGACGTAGATTCTTCTGGTAAGGCTGCCATGGATTCTGCACCTGAATATGTCCACAACTTCCAAGCTTTCTTCCACAATATCCATTATCTCTCTGTTTGAGACAACTACTGCTCTGCCACCGGAGACCAGAACTCTGGCAAATTCCTGGGTTGCCATGCTGTAAAGCTCATTCAAATTCCCAAAGCTCTTAGATGACTGCAGGTACGGAAAATCTGTTGATATTCCATTGACAGATGTGCTTTTTATTGGCATCTGCCTCGCATCACCCCTGAGAACGCAGGGAGGCAGGCCATAACACCTGAGATTTTTTGCACAACCCGATATAATTTCACTGAAAGCATCCATCCCGGCATACTTCAGACCCATGAGACCAGCCTCTATTAAAAATCCACCAGTTCCACACATAGGGTCGAAAAAAAAGCCATCTTTCAGAGCGATGTTTACAAGTGCTCTTGAAATTCTGGGAAGCATGACTCCCGGTTTAAAAAATGGTCTTCTTTTTGGATGCCTCTCTTCGAACTGTTTCGTATCCGTAATGTGTCTGAGTATCCCAACATATGCCTTATCAGCAAGATAGACTCGAACGACTGTTCTGGGGGAGGAGACACTGATTTTTGCACCTCTCTTCCATAATATCTCTCCAAGTTTACGCTCAAGCTCCTGACTTGATGTGTTTGTTCTTTCAATCTTTTTTACTCTCACGCAGAGCGGTTGTTCTGGTACGGGTATCTCGAAAAATATCCTCTCAAGCTCGGAGTGTTCGCATATCTGCAAGAGCTCAGTTACCTCTTTTGTAAGGGCGAGGCGTGGAAAAAGGGCTTTATCCCCACTCGCAACAGCAATTCTGCCATCAATTATCTCTGGCAGAGAAAAAAGATACTTTATTTCCGCAATGGCTATCTCCTCAAGTCCTCCAAGGAGGAGGAAGGCGTGCTTCATTTACTTCCTTTGCCTTTTCCTCTTAACTCCGCTATTTTTGCCGCTATCCTTCGTAAAAGCTCTGGCTTACTTTCAATTTTTGGTACAAGTACTCTTCCGCCCTCTTCCCACCAGCATTTTGGATATTTCTTCTCCTCTACCCTGCAGGGAATGCCAAGAGCTTTACACGCCTGAACGAGCTCTGTAAGCTTTACATTTGGCACGGAAAGCCTTCTGGCTATTTTTCTGCCTTTACTCCTGCTCTTTCGTTTGTCGAGGTAAAACGTCCATACAATCCATTCCCTATTTTTTTCACCTCTCAGGCCCATTCCAGACTTCCTCCTGCTCTATATTAAATTATAATTGAGCTTTACCTCACCTCGTGGTGTTTCTAAAGGTTATCTCAACGAGGGGGTGCGGGGTGTCTTCGATCACTTCTATATCTCTGACTGACCTGATGCCCCTTTTCCTGACGAGTTTC
The DNA here is from genome assembly GCA_029984855.1 of Archaeoglobales archaeon. GTDB lineage: Archaea > Halobacteriota > Archaeoglobi > Archaeoglobales > Archaeoglobaceae > Archaeoglobus_C. The sequence continues at coordinate 28,200 of JARQZL010000108.1, forward strand.
TCTATCCCAAGTTCCACACTTTCGGGAATCTGGAGGATGTAAGCCTCCAAGCTCTTTATGCCCGCCTTTTTGGCAGCAATAACCCTGTGGTGGCCGTCTATCAGATAAAATTTATTTCCCTTCTTTATAACAATCAATGGTTCTGCAAGGCCACGACGGAGTTCGTAAATTCTTCCCCTGAGCTCATCGGCATAAACTTTGGTCTGAGTTGGAATTAGCCTGTCAACTTCAACCTTGCCCCTTCCGACGCTGATACTTATTCCGTGAACTTTCTCTATCGTTCTTCTAAGCTTTTCAACCTTGCTCGGGTCTGCCCTCTCTATCTGGCTTCTTATAACATCTGCATTTGAAATTATGCCAACAAGTTTCCCGTCATCGTCAACCACGGGCAGTTTTGAGTGGCCAGTTCTGAACATGACTCTCGCAATATCTCTCAAGTCCATGTAGTCCCTTGCAACATACAGGTGTCTGCTCATTATATCTCTTATTTTCTTCTTGGGCTCTTTTTTAAGCAAATCCAGAGACGAGATGTAACCGACGACCTTTCCACTGTCATCTACAACAGGAAATCCATCGTGACCTGTTTTATGTATGAGGTTGATTGCCTCTTCAATCGTATCTTCAGGTGAGAGAGTGAAAACATTTTTGGTCATATAGTCCGCTACTTTCAGCTTCATCAAGATAACTTGGCTTCACTGAATAAAAACTTTCAGCACGTCAGGTGCGCTGCCAGTACAGTCCTTTTCTTTTTAACAAGCTCATTGAATTTCCTCGTAGCCTTTTCTGTAATGGCCGTATATACCTCTATTCCCTCGCTCTCAAGTTTATCGATTACGTCACTGCCAACCCTCATCGCCCCATACTTTCCCGTACCGAAAATGACTGCTTCCGGCTTTGCGTCAAGAATTGATACTACATCCTCCAGATGTACTCTGTGCCCCTCCTTCCTCCACCATTCAGCAACTTTACCGTTCCAGAATACCACAACATCACTTCTGTATGTCTTTCCGTTAATTGTTATCCGTCCGAAGTCATAAGCGTCAATCATTACACGGTATTCTGTAGGGCTTTAGATATTCTTTTCTGTTTAAAACTTCATGCAGTTCAAATTAAAAAAATAAATTAAAAAAATAAAAACTACTTACCGGAGGTGGTTTTGAGTTGTTCTATTCTTCTGTTTATCTCTTCAAGCTCTGCTTCAAGTTCCCTTTTTTCTTCTTCAAGAGCCCTCAGTTCATCTTCAGGCGTTGGATAGCTATAAGCCGGAGGGTAGGGGTAGGGCGGATATTGCCATGCAAGCCATCGCCATCTCCAGCCTCTGCCCCATCCCCAGCCTAAGCCTGGCCACCACCAAGGCATTTACCACCACCTCCGTCTAAACCTCCTGCTCCAGAATCTGCTGTATCTGCTGAACCACCTTCCGCCAAACGGAGGCCATACAGAGCGATTTGCGTATCCTGGCCTGTTATAGCCCGAACAGTAGCCTGCCTTTCTCCCGGTTCTGCTTCCCAGCCCCCACGGGCCTGTTCCATCTCCACCTGGCATGTCTTGAATATATATTCAAAAATACTTAAATTTTTCGGTTGACCGAAACAATTCCATAGTGGATAAAGCTAATATAGTATGAAAGACAAATAACAATTGTAGGTGATAATAATAATGATGGAATTTCAACAGCAGTATCAGATTCCAAAAATAAGAAGTAAGCCCACAGGGATAACTCTCCTTGATAAGAGATTAGACGGAGGTTTGCCCGAAGGCAGCCTGGTATGCGTCTATGCAAACCCCATAAGCATGCCTGAGGCTTTCCTCTACCAATTCGCCTCCGTAAATAACACTTACTACTTCACAACCTCACGCCCTGCACAGTACGTTAAGGAGAACATAGAAGCCATGGGGTTCCCGGCAGATAATATCGAGTTTATTGATGTATTCTCCCAGTACTATCTCAACGAGTACGGGCAGTTCGTGCTTGAGGATCGTTACAGAGATAAGGAAATATTCGACTTCATTGACCACCACATAAACGAGATACTATCAAAGCAGGAAGATTGCACGGTTATATTCGACTCAATATCCTTTTTCCTGAAGCTGGATGTTGGAAGGGGGTTGAAAGAGTGGCTTATTAACAAGCTGTACATAGCGTCAAAGCAGAGTAAAGATCTGTACTACATCTATATGATGAAGGGTGTCCATCCAGATGACATAGTTTACATGGTGGTGGACATCTGCGATGTCGTATTTGACATAGACACAGAGCGTTTGGGAGATCGCATATCCAGCAGGCTGGCAATTCCGAAGATAAGGAATAAACCGCCAATGATGGAGACGTTCAAGTTCTACATAAGCGAGGGTGTGCAGATAGATACTTCAAAGGATATCGCTTAGTTTTAAGTTAAAATGCGTCAGCTCCAATAATGCTAACTTTTCAGTTTCTTTTCGGTGCTTTCTGAAGCTTACTTCCGTGATACTTGTAAATCTCACCAGCCACAAGAACAGGGAGGCCCAGAGCAAACACCAGCACCCAGTCCAAAAACCTCAACGGGACTGTATGCAGTACAGCCTGCATAAAGGGCACGTAAACAGCTACCGCCTGAAGGGATACAGTTGCAAGCCATGCCCCGATAAGGTACGGGTTACTTAAAAATCCTATATCTTTGAGGTTGTGTCTGAAGCTTCTGAAGTTGAAGACGTTTACCTTCTCGAAGACAATAATGCCGGTAAAGGCAATAGTTCTGGCCTCATCCAGACCGGTAGCGAAGCAACCCTTAAAGACGAGGATGGTTGCACATCCAATCCACATACCGATGAGCAGTATTGCTGCGAATGCATGTTTCGACAGAATCGGTTTTTCCGGGTCTCTTGGCCTTCTTTTCATCACATCTTTCTCCTTTGGCTCCATTCCCAGGGCTAAAGCTGTCAAACCATCAGTGACAAGGTTCATCCATAGTATCTGAACGGGCAGGAGGATAAGAGGCAGACTTAAAAACATTGCTCCGGCGATAGCGATGATTTCACCAAAGTTGGATGAAAGAAGGTACCGGGTGAACTTCTGAATGTTGTCGTACTGTCTTCTCCCTTCCTCAATTCCACTAACAATACTCGCAAAGTTATCGTCAAGCAGAATCATATCCGAGGCTTCTTTTGCCACATCTGTTCCTTTTATTCCCATCGCAATACCTATACTTGCTTTCTTAAGGGCCGGAGCGTCATTAACACCATCTCCGGTCATTGCAGTAATGTGACCCTTCTCCTGAAGTAACCTGATGACCCTCAGCTTGTGAGAAGGATTTACCCTCGCAAACACTCTTGTATCTTCCAGAGCTTCTCTCAACTCTGTATCGTCCATCTCATCAAGCTCTTTTCCTGTAACAACTCTCTTAGAGGGTAAGCCGATCTGCTCTGCTACCGCCTTTGCTGTAAGTGGTGCATCTCCAGTCATCATTATCACTTCGATTCTTGCTTTCCTGGCAGTGACAAGCGCATCCTTTACTTCAGGTCTCGGAGGGTCGAGGATTCCAGCGATTCCAAGAAAAACAAGCTCTTTTTCAACCTCATCAGCGTACAAATCCTTTTTATCTGGGAAGTTCCCTGTATGCAAACGCAAGAACTATCAGACCTCTCTCCGCCATTTTCTCATAAGCTCTGAGGAACCTCTGCTTTCCCTTCTCTCCAAGTCGCTTTATTCCGTCTTCTGTGCAGTAGTATGCACTTCTCTCCAGTATGACTTCCGGGGCGCCCTTTGTGTACGCAGTGTTTCTGTCCTCATAGTGATAAATCACCGTCATCCTCTTCCTTATAGAGCTGAACGAGAACTCGGTTACGAGAGGTGGCATTATGTCTTTTCTGAATATCTCTGCCTTGTTCGCAGCAACGACGAGAGCTCCCTCTGTTGGCTCACCCACAATCGTCCATCCCTCATCGCTCTTCTCCAGAACAGCATGATTGCACAGAAGGCCAGCTTCAAGGAGTTCGTAAAGACATTTAAGTTCTTTCGGATTGATTGTCTTCCCCTCACTTAAAAACTCCCCTCGGGGCTCATATCCCTCTCCCGTCACCTCTACGAGCCAATAAGGAATGAATATCTCAACCACAGCCATCTCATTCCTTGTCAGAGTTCCTGTTTTATCTGTACATATCACCGACGCTGCTCCAAGAGTTTCTGAAGCCATGAGATGTCTTATAAGGCAGTTTCTCTTAACCATGTTCTTTACTCCGAGAGCGAGAGTCATTGTAACAACCGCCAGCAGACCCTCAGGTATGACGGCAACAGCAAGGCTCACACCAACAAGGAACATCTCAACAATTTCTCTTTGCTGAATGATTCCAAGAATACCTATAGCAACTGCAATGAGGAGTGATATTTCTCCTATTTTCCTGCCAAGAGCGTCCAGACGTCTTTTCAGCGGGGTTTCCTCTTCTCCTACCTCCTGCGTAAGTTTTGCAATTTTTCCGAGTTCCGTGTGCATTCCTGTAGCAACAACAATGCCCTTACCATAACCGTTTGTTATAATGGTGCCCATAAACAACATGTTCTTTCTTTCAGCAAGTGATGCTTTTTCAGGCACAATTCCTGTCATCTTGTTAACGGGTACAGATTCTCCTGTAAGGGATGCTTCATTCACCTGCAACGCTCCTGCCTCTATCAGGTACACGTCGGCAGGAACCTTCTCTCCCATCTCAAGTACTACCACGTCACCGGGAACCAGAAGTGCTGAATCAATCTCCTTAATTATTCCATCCCTCATCACTCTGGCTTTAGGAGACAGCATCCTCTTCAATGCTTCTATCGCTCTCTCTGCCCTGTATTCCTGATAGAATCCAAGAATTGCGTTCAGCACGATGATTGCCAGAATTGTTGCCGCATCTGTAATCTCGCCTATGGCGAACGATACTGCTGTTGCTCCAATCAAAATCAGAATTAAAACGTTCCTGAATTGATTTATGAAAATTCCTGAAGGAGTCGTTCTCCTTTCCTCTTTTAACCTGTTTTCCCCATATCTCTCGAGCCTGAGTGATGCTTCTTTCGACGTAAGCCCCTCTTTTGATGTACTGATTTCCTTCAGGAGATTGTCTAACGTCATGCTGTGCCAGTTCAGAGAGCATCCCCCCATTTCCTTATGATGAGTGTCAGAAGAAGCGGTACCGTGAGGGTTGCAAGTGCAGCTCTTGCTGCCAGTGCTGTATAGAGAAACCGGTCGATGAAGTGAGCTGAGAAAAGGATTTGGATGACTATCAGATCTGTTGTAAGTCGGGGGTTGAGGCCAACACCAACTGTTATCGCCTCTTTTCTTGTTAGGGTGTTTTTAACTGTCAGGAGGTATACTCCAAAAAACTTCCCGATAAATGCTGCCAAGAATAGAAGAATTGTGAGAGCTGGTGCTACCATAATAGATGCTGCGTCAGCCTGAATGCCCACCCAGAAAAAGAAAATAGGGGCGAAGAAGCCGTACGCCATTGTTCTAATGCTCGACTCAAGAGAGGTTCTTCCTGCAAAGAATGGCTGCAAAACCATGCCTGCAATTATGGCTCCAACAACCAGTCCAAGCTCGAATTTTGAAGCAATAAAGGATAAAAGGAAGAGTACTGCAAGCATAAGAAGGAACCTGTACTGGTCTTTGGCGTGAGGAAAGATTGTAAAAAGATACTTCAGAAGGTATTTTCTCAACAAAAAGGCTGTTAGAGCGAATACGATCATACCCCATGCAGCAAACTTCACGCCCACTTCAGCGCTTTCCTGCCCTATAAGAATCGACACAAATGCAACAATTAAAACTTCGAGTATGTCATCAAGTGTTCCTGCGCCGATTATCAGCTGTCCGGCTTTTTTCACAATCATCCCAAACTCATCAAGAATTGGCACAACAACCGCTTCAGCAGTAGGCATGCCTGTAATCCCTATCAAAAAAGAGATCATTATGGAGTAGCCAAAGGCAAGCCCTACACCAAAGTTAAACAGGAATGCAAAGAAAGTATTCAGTACCGTAACCAGTACTATCACTTTTGAGAGTTTTCTAACTTCAGCGATGTCTATTTTAAGCCCAACAAAAAAGAGCAGAAAGACCACAGCAAGATCTCCTAAAACGGAGAAGTATTCAGGCACATTGCCTCTCATTACCGAAGACATGAAAGGGGAGTATTTCAGCAGAAACCCCAGTAGAAGAGGAGCTATCACCCCGGGTATTCTGGCTCTCTCAAGAAGAGCTCCACTGGCGTAAGAGAGCGAGAAGACTACCGCCAGAGCACATGCCAGTAACGTAAATTCATCCGCCAAAGAGACCCCCTCATATTGATTGTTTGCCTTTATTTATAATTTTCGTGAAGAATTGAATTCTGAGCCATATATGCTATTACCGGACTATAATAACCACTCTGAAAATTATTACGAGATTTCCTTGGTACTGGTATCCCAGCCAACGAACCGTCCTGCTCGCTGGATGATTTAAATTTCTCAGAGTTGAGGACATTTGCAGTTCTGTAGGTTTCCAACTTTTAGGTAATTTATTACTGGGAGCTATATGGTTGAAATGGTAAACTTTTTTAAAAGCCTTAACCTGTTCAGCATTAGTACGGCTGTCATCACATCATAGCCAATGCGAAAGAGTTTTAATACTGTTGATTGTAATGATGATAACAAATTGAAGGTGAAAAGATGAGCAGAAAAAAGAGGGTTCGAATCCTGATAGTTGACGATGAACCGGCAATCAGAGAAGTGATGAGACTTATCCTGAAGAACTATGATGTCATTGAGGCTGCCAACGGGATAGAAGCTTTAAAAAAGTATGAGGAGTATATGCCAGACCTTATTCTGATGGATATTATGATGCCTCACATGAACGGAATAGAGGCAACAAAGGCCATACTCAAGAGCTTTCCGGACGCCAAGATTGTCGCCGTAACTGCATATGCAACACACAAGGGCAAGGAGATGCTTGAGGCTGGAGCGATAGACATTCTCGAGAAACCATTTGGAAGAAAGAAACTTGAAAGTCTTGTTGAAGGGCTTGTTGGCGGAAAAAAAGAAAAAAGAGGTAGAAAAGTGAAAGATGAGGGCAAAAGCTGAAGAAGTACTGAAATCCATTCCTCTTGTTGTGATAGTCACAGATTCCAAGTTGAGGATTACAGGATGCAGTAAAGAGGCTGAAAAGGTTTTCCAGGTTGAAGAGGGGAGGCTCAAAGGAAGGAGCCTTTCAAGCCTTCTTCTGTTAGATGAGAAGGCTACGAAGCAACAGATTTTTATTGCAGAGGGGACAAGAGAGGATGGTAAGAGACTTGTCCTTCACTGCAGGTGCGCTCCCATAGCCGGCGGTTTTGTCTTCGCATGTCGGGATGCGACTGAAGAACTTGCAGAACTTGGAGAACTACGGAGCTACAAGCAGTTTTTCTCCCGCTCAAAGGATGTGCTCTTCCGCCTTGGAAGGGTAGACATCAGCCCATCTTTCCACAACATCCTCGGATACACCATGAGTGACTTAATAAACTCTGCTCTTCAGCAGCTGATAAACCCAGAAGATCTCCAGACAGTTCTCAATGAAGTTTCCAGAGTTTTAAAGGGAGACTCTTCCCGGTTTGAGTTCAGAATGCTTTCAAAAGATGGAGACGAACTGTGGTTTGAGGCTGTTGCATGGCCCTGGATTGAAGATTCCGTCCCTGTTGGAGTTGAAGGTATTGTCCGGGATATAACGGAGAGAAAGCTAAAAGAGAGGGAGATGGAACAAAGGGGACGCAGGCTTGAAGTGCTCAACAGAGTGCTCAGACATGATCTGAGCAATTATCTTACCGCCCTGAAAAATTATGTTGAGATTGCAAAGGAGGGTGGAGAGAAAGAGTGCTTTGAAAAGATTGAGAGTGTTATCTCCCGTGCAATTGAGCTCATAAACGAGGTTAGAGATGCAGAGGATATTGAAAAGGCAGAAGTCCTCAAGCCCGTGAACCTCTCCGAGATCATTGTAAAGGAGGTGGACGGTGTCAGATCTCCAAACGTCAGCATTACAGCAGTTGTTCCTGAAAACGTGATGGTTCTTGCAAATGATATGCTCCACGTCGTTTTTAACAACATATTGAGAAATGCTGTCATCCACAACGACAAAGAAGAGAAGAAGGTCTGGGTTAGTGTGAGCAGAAAGGATGGATGGGTAGAGGTGAGGATAGCAGATAACGGCCCGGGGATACCGGATGAGATCAAGGATGAAATATTCAAAGAAG
>JARQZL010000109.1 GCA_029984855.1 Archaeoglobales archaeon
GTGAGGATGAATAGAGGGGAGTGATACCTATCATATTACGTGTGCTTTAAATATCACCTGAGTATTCTCATGGCATTGAAAACAGCAATTAAAGAGACTCCTACATCCGCAAAGACGGCTTCCCACATGGTAGCCAAGCCGAAAGACCCCAGAATTATGAATAGTCCCTTCACGCTCAGGGCGAAGGCTATGTTTTGCCAGACGATGCGCTGAGTCCTTCTCGATAGTTTGATGACTTTAGCAACCTTGGACGGCATGTCGTCCATGATCGCAACGTCAGCAACCTCTATTGCTGCGTCGCTTCCAAGTCCACTCATTGCTACGCCCACGTCTGCTCTGGCAATAGCAGGGGCATCGTTTATGCCGTCTCCAGCAAAAACAACTGTACTTTCACTTTCGAGTTTTTCTACAATCTTCACCTTACCTTCTGGCATAAGCTCAGCATGGAATTCATCCAGTCCAAGCTTTCTGGCAACTATCTCAGCCACTCCTCTGCTGTCGCCAGTGAGCATAATCACTCTGCATCCCAACATCTTTAACTCTTCAACCACTTTCTTTGCATCATCTTTTATCTCGTCGGATATGATTATATAACCGGCATACACGCCATTGACAGCGACATGTACGACTGTTCCTTCAACCCTGCACGTGTCGTGCTCTATTTCTTCAGCGTGCATAAGGGCATCGTTACCGGCTATTATGGTGTCTCCGTTTACCTTCACCTTTACACCCATTCCGGCGATCTCCTCATGGCTTTCAACAGAACCGTCAATACTGCTAACTCTGCAGGCTTCGAGTATCGACTTCGCTATCGGATGGTTTGAGTGCATTTCCGCCAGAGCCGCAAACTTCAGCACATCGTCTTCGTTAAATCCGTTCTTTGCAATCACACCTACAACCTTAAAACTTCCTTTCGTCAGTGTTCCGGTTTTGTCGAAGGCAACAACGCCAGCTTTGCTTAACGCATCTATGAAGTTCGCCCCTTTAACCAGTATACCTTCCTTAGCGGCTTTGCCGATGCCGGCAAAGTAGCTCAGAGGTATCGAGAGAACCAGTGCACATGGGCACGAGATAACCAGTAAAACCAGTGCCCTGTAAATCCATGGCGAAAAAGGCTCAGCTAACAGCACTGGAGGGATTACTGCCATACTTGCTGATAGCACTATGACCGCCGGCGTGTAGTACCGGGCAAATCTCGTTATGAGTTTCTCAGCCTTTGCCTTTCTGATACCTGCCTTCTCAACCAGCTCGAGTATCTTGGAAACCGTAGATTCGCTGAATGGCTTTGTTACTCTGACTGTTAGCAGTCCACTGACATCTACCATACCCGACAGAACTTCGTCTCCAGCGCCAACATTTCTCGGCCTGGATTCTCCGGTGAGGGCTGAAGTGTCAACGATTGATGAACCTTCGATAACAACTCCATCCAGCGGGATTCTCTCTCCGGGCTTAACGATGATCAGATCTCCAGCTTTCACCTGTTCAGGTTTTACCCTCTCAACCCTTTCGTCAATCTTGAGATTTGCGAAGGGTGGCCTCATCTCAAGTAGAGATTTTATAGAGCGTCTTGAACGATCTACGGCTAAGTCCTGAAAAAACTCACCGATTCTGAAGAAGAGCATAACTCCAACAGCTTCCGGCATTTTGTGTATTGCAATTGCTCCAGCAGTAGCAATGGTCATCAGGGAGTATTCGTCAAATATCGTACCACTCTTTATGTTTTTTACAGCATTCCATATCACTTTCCAGCCTGCTACGAGGTATGCTGTGATGAATACTCCGTATTCAAGTGTTGGAGTCCTGTGTAGCGGTTCTCCAAAGACTATACCCAAGATGAATAAAGCAGAGGAAGTGATAATTGGAATTAATTCTTTTACAGCGTTTTTCCTGTTATCTCTCTGCTTGTGCATAATACCATTCCCATTTCTTCAAATTAATCTAATAGGAGGGGTATAATTCTTCATCAGCAAGGAGTTCGTAACAACGCTGACACTGCTCACAGCCATCGCCGCTCCTGCCCATTCTGGGCGAAAGATGATACCAGCCACTGGATAAAGCAAACCTGCTGCAGCGGGGATTAATACAGCGTTGTATATCATGGCCCAGAAAAGGTTCTGCTTTATCTTGTTTAAGGTTTTCTCGCTCAGCTGTATCGCTGCAACGACATCCCTCAAATCATCCCTCACCAGCACGATCTCACCACTTTCAATTGCTACGTCTGTACCGCTCCCGATTGCAATTCCTACGTCTGCTTGAGCCAGAGCAGGGGCATCGTTTATGCCATCTCCAACGAAGGCGACGACTTCTCCCATTTCCTGCAACC
>JARQZL010000011.1 GCA_029984855.1 Archaeoglobales archaeon
AGTGAGATTGCCTGTAATAGCAGACCTCAGAGTTGAGAAATTCAAGGTTTTGAAGAAAGCAGTTAAAAAACTTGATAAGGATGGAATAAAAGAAGCTCTGGCAAGGAATGGAATAACCCCGGTTGATAAGGCTGTCATCATGCTAAAAATACTTTTATCATCCCTATTCTTCAGACTGGAGCTTTCTTACTTTGTTGAAGAGCTTAAAAAGAGAAAAAAGCTCAGAAAGCTTAGGTTGGAAGTTAGGACGGAGTCTGCGAACATATCGGAAGCTTAAGAACTCCCTAAGAATGAGATCCGTAATCGAAGAACTAAGGAAGTTCCAGAGCAGTCGATAGAAACTACTTCAACGCGTACTACAGCAGCCATCGAGGAGTCTATACACGAGTTCGATCTTGAGGTAAGAGAATTCGAGATAGGGAATTCTTAGCGCCGTAAAGCCGGGCAAACCAAATCCTGTTTACTTAGCGATGAAAAGCTGAAGGAAGCCGAAAAAGATGCCTTGATCGAGGCCTATGGAGGCATTTCCAAAGGTGGTTGCAGAGGGAGGCTAACTTGAAAATTGTGGGGGTAAGGGTTTAAGAGAGACTGCCGTTACACTCGGTATGCGTACAGCAATACCGGCTTTACCGGTTCCAGCTTCACTGACATCCCTCCAATTCAGGCGAAAGGGATCTGGCTTTGAAAGCAGAATTTGTTACAGCTTCTTAAACTTTTTATCTCAGTTCGTGCTTGTTATCCTGTGCACATTTCTTTCCCACGACATCATTGAAATTTTGAAATTTGATCAGTCAAGCAAACCATCTCATGTATTTTCTTGAGAATACAACAAGGAGAACTGCCCACATGAAAGTCCCGAAAATTGCTTCTGCTGAAGCAAGGGCCTTCCCAATTCCGATGGGATGCAAGTCTCCATAGCCAAGTGTTGTTGCAGTTACAATGCTGAAGTAGAAGAAGTTGAAAGCTGAAGAATGGATTTCTACACCTCCAGAAATCAAGTAAAGGAGTGGGAAAAGGATGATAACCGTGCCAACCCAAAGAACTACGGGTCTCTTCCAGTTCGTCCCGTATTCACATGTTAAATCTGCATAATCGAAGCTTCTTTAAGCTTTTTCAGCATTCTTTCCAACCGTTCGATGTATTCTCTCTGCCATCCCTGAGCCGGAAACGGCAAGGGCCCTTCCCCGTTATCGTCCGTAAAGACAATGATACCCTTTTCCTCCCAAATTTCTTTGAGTTTTTGTCCGTTACTTATTGGAATGTACGTAACTGAATGCTTATTGAATTTTCTTTTAATTATTAAGTCACACTCAAGCTGGTATGACCTCGCGAATATACCTACTCGCCCAATTCATTCCAAAGTCAACCTCTTGAAAGTGTGTGCCGTATTTAGGTTACTTGACGGATGTGACCTTTCATCAGAGAGGATCAAGGTAGTTTACGAAATCCTAGAAAAATACAGGCTATTGAGCGACGAAACTTCAAAAAAATTCTGGGAGGCGCATTTGGAGATCGTGAGCGTAGTATTTGTGGATGAGCAGAGTAATCATAAATTGTAAAAATCGAAATAGGGCTGAACTACTGATCGAGCACTTTAAAGATGAATTAAGCAAACTCAATGAAATATTTCATAATGTGGGCATCCCCAAATTGGAAGTAGACGTTGTTGAGTTGGATTTTCCACGGTACGAAGAGTGATTCGCTTATTTTAACTGTTTAACAGAATCCGGTCAGCAGTTTTTCAAACCCTTTGAGTTTCGGTCAGCATAGTGGATTTCCTCCGCAAACAGCCAACATGTAGGTATAGTAAGAAAGCTTGAAAAAGAGTGTTTTTTCTTAATAGGCCAGTAATAGGATTTCTTGCTTAAAAGTTCTCTCTTCCAGTTCTCTATAAACTCTGCACTGAATAAAATTTCTCCTCTCCTCACGAGTTTCTCATTGTATTTTGCAGTTTATCTTCCTGCTGCATGCAAGACCCTCCGAAAGCGAGCGAGAGGTGATTCACCCAATATTCCGACTTCTTCAGGTTTTCAGGTTTTCTTTGATTTCTGCTATTTTCTCATGTATTCTTCCAGCCGCATTAATTTTCGATCCAATAGCATTTTTCAGCCAAACGAAAGGCTTAACGTCGAGAGTAATTACTGCAAAAAGTGAACAATAGACGGTGGAAGGTAGAAATCGTCAACATTGTTGCAACATCCCAAATCGGAGAAAATTTGGACCTCAAAAGGATAGCGGGGCTGGATGGAGCGAAGTACAATCCGAGAGCTTTCCCCGGAGCCGTCTTGAGGATAAAGCAGCCGAAGTCGGCAGTCCTCGTATTCAAGAGCGGAAGAATAGTCTGCACGGGCACAAAGAGCATCGAGGATGCCAAGGCGGCTGTAGAGAAGGCTGTTGAAGCCATCAGCAGGCTGGGAATTGAGGTCAAGCTTGGCCAGGTAAGAATTCAGAACATCGTTGCTTCCGCCGATTTAGGACTGAGTATTTTTAACGGAGAAGGTAAAAAAGCTCAAAAACGGGAATTTAACTCCTTTCAGCACTCATTACGACCTCCCTCAACTTGCTTACGAAGAACTGCATCATCTTCGGGTCGCTCACCATTGCATCCAAGTACTCCTTCACCTTTGCGTACTTCTCGAGCTCCGACGGGTCTCTTGCCGACCTGCTCACGAGCTCGTCCACGACCTTCGCCTCCTTGGCCTGCAGCTTCGCCCTCTCCATTTCGTCAAGTATGAGACCGCAGCGCATGCAGTACCTCGCTCCCGGCGGATTTACATTTCTGCACCTCGGGCACTTGACTGGCTTCGAGTTTTTATCCTCCTCGTCCTCAACCTCCAGCCCGTACATCCTGTATACAGCTTTATCTATATCTCTTCCGGATAAGTGAACGTATATTCGGGGCATATCTGAGCCCTGAACCCAGCCGAAGAACATGCACATCTGCGCCTCCGTAAGATAGTTTGCAGCGAATGTTGCCCTCGAGTATCTCAGTATGTGAGGGTGGACTCTCTTCTTTATTCCTGCTTTTCTGGCAGCCTTCTTTATCACGCTGGACAGCATTCTGTACTTCATTGGCCTCCCGTATCCCGGAGAACCTATGTTCACAAAGACGAATGAATCGGGATCTGGCTCTCCCCTGTTCATGTCGTAGTGCGGGTGACACTCCATCCAGTCCTTGAGGTAAGACGCTGCCCATACTAACGGAATTACCCTTTCCCCCGTCTTCCCGCTCACCTTTATTCTCGCACCGATTTCGTCCCACACGACGTCTTTCCACTGAATGCTCGCGAGCTCTCCTATTCTCAGCCCTGCTTCGTATCCCGCTGCTATGATTGCTTTATCCCTGGGATTCTTTGCGGCCTCTATCATCGCCATGATTTCCTCATGGGTGAGAACCTCAGGCACCCTGTTGTCCCTCCTCCCTCCTTTGAGCAACTTCATCCCCGGCCAGTCCTCTCCATGGAGCCACCTGAAGAAGCGCCTCAGCCCCTTCCTGAACTCGTTTATGGTTTGAGCTGTGTATCCGTTAGTCTCTATTTTTGCCAGAGCTCTTTTGAGGTCTTTTTCCGTCCACTCGTCGAGAGGTTTATCGACGTACCTCTCGTTGACAAATCGCATCGTCTGGAGGTACCTCCTGATGCGGAGTGCCTTAACACCATCCACAATCAGATCGTCTTTAAAATCGAGAATCAGCTGCTTGCTTCTTTCCGGTATTTTGCTCTGTTTCAGGAGCTCAAGCTCCCTTTTCAGTAGTTCACCAGAGCGGTAGATGTCGTTTCGCATGTCTGTTGTTCTTCCGTGCGTTTATAACCTTTGGGATTTGAAACTTAGTTTGAAGAGCCACGGGCGGGAATTGAACCCGCGACCTCATGCTTACCAAGCATGCGCTCTGCCTGCTGAGCTACCGTGGCTTTCAATGGGTCACCAAACCGGTCAGCTATGAAAAGCATCTCATCGGTTATTAA
>JARQZL010000110.1 GCA_029984855.1 Archaeoglobales archaeon
TAACGAAGGCTTAGGTTTGAATAAAATCCCAAAAACTTCGCCGGTCTATAGGGATGTAGAAAACCTTTCAAAGAAACTTATATCAATCAAAAAACGATCAAAGTAGGTTTACAAGGGTTGTATCAACATAACCACCTCCAATAATTATAAAACGCTATAAGCTTCCTTTTCTTCTTTTCTGGTAGCATTATCACCTTCTTCAGCCTGTGATAGTAAATTCTTCCAGACTTGTTGTAGAGAAGATGTTGAAAGCTGCTTTGCCGTTGATAAGCAGGTAGTTGGCTTGCGCTGAGTTTAATAAACTTAAAAATTAGACGAGAATTTGTTTCAATAACTGGTAGAAGACTTTGATGTCGGTCAGACAACGCAAAGCTTTTTAATTTTTCTGCATTAGTGTAGTGTATGAGAAATGGTAAGAAAAATGCAATACGTAATACATTGCCTACAATCAGTATTATATTACTGATACTGCTTATAGCTTTTACCTTTACCGCAGGTACGGCGGCAGCAGCAACGGCAGAAAACAGTAACGACAGCGGGGGCGTCCTGTGGAATCCCCTTACGTGGCCGAAATACCTCACAGCGGCGGAGAAGGGCATTTACGACTACCTCGTCACCATTCAGAGGCCCGCAGAAAACGGCACGACGAAAGACGTCTGGACAGAGTCTTTCAGTCTTTACATTTCGATTCTCCTGCCCCTCAGTCTTGCGATACTCGCGATATACATCATGTTTTCCTCTCAGTCTCCGGGCAGAACAGTACTGGAGGAGTACGTCAAGAGGGTCGCCGTTGCAACCGCTCTGGCCTACTTCAGCTTCCCCATAGTGGATACACTCGTCTGGTTGACGAACGAGATAGCCTGGTTGATGCTGGCCGGGTTTGGCGTGGGCCCCGGGGAGTTCGCTGCTGGAATGGCTCGGCTGGCCGGCGCACTCGCCACGACACTCACTGGTGCGGCCGCCGTCTCTGCAGGCCTGGCTATCCTCACGGGTGGAACTGTAGCTCTGGGGCTGGCTTTTGTGCTGGTGGCCGTGTTTGGGGTCATCCTGACGGGAGTTCTCGTGCTGGCGCTCAAGTGGTACCTCGTACACCTACTCCTTGGAGTTATGCCGGTTCTGTGCTTCTTCACGGTAATAGGAGTTGGCCCTCTCAGGAAGATCAACGAGTTTGTAGAGCACCTCTGGGGTTTGCTCATCACTCTTCCCCTGCTCAGCATCCTGGGTGCTGTGGTGGTGCTGGGATTCGTCAAGTTCAGCTCCCTGGGGGGCCTGACGAGCGCTGGACTCTTTAGCCTAGTTGGATTCGTGGCCCCCTTCGCCCTCGTTCTCGCATTCCCGTACATAGCTTTGCAGGGCATGGGGTTGTTCAGCTCTGCCGTAACCGGGATGACGCTTCCGATAATGAGGGCTGCCAGGGTACCACTGATGATGGCCGGTTTCGCGAGAGGACTGCACCTCGAAAGGACCCTCGGTCCGGCGGGAGCTGCTTTGGGCATGTTCCTTCCGACGAAGATCGCTGCACCAATCGCTTCGGCCGGGGGGAGGATTGCCGAAGCGGCTGCCAAGGGTTTTGGGGCAAACTGGGGTTTCATGCGTGAGTTTGCAAGAGGTGTGAGCGGCGCGTTCAAGAATGAGCCGATGGCGATGGGTGCACTTGCAGGGCTGGCTGGAGCTGCTGCCAGAGCAGGGAGAGCCGTTGATGCAAGAAATCCTATGGCAAGAGATGCTCTCTCAGGGGTTTCTGCTGAACTGCTGAGGCATGCCAGAGCTGGTGATGTCGATACTCTCTCAAACGGGCTCTCCGCCATACACGGAAGGAGTATGTCGGTCAGGGAGGGGCTCGAGCATGCCTTTCGTTCGAACTTCAAGCTGGCGAGAAAATCGAGGGATCCTGGCGCTCTCGGCGTTGCAGCCCTGCTTGCGAGCAAAGGCCATCCAGGTGAACTCCTTTCTGCGTTCAGCAGAAATCCCGGTCTGGCTGAGGCGCTCGCCAGCAGCGATTTTGCACGGACGTTTCTGTCCTCTCATGGCATTTCCATGCGAGAGATTGGAGACCTCATGAATTCCGACCACAACGTGGCGTGGAGTGCTGCGAAGAGCATACACTCCAAGCTCGGGGATGTGGAGTTCGATACCGGAAGCACGCCGCTGGGTGAAACATTTTCGGCGCTGGCACGTGGTGGAGAGCATCCTGAGGTCAGAGACGCGCTGGTCAGTGATCTGAGTGTTGCAGATCCGGACTGGGTTACTAACGTCATCTCCAAAGCCACCGGGACTCCTTCGACCGATGTTGAAGGACTCGTAGCTTCTGCGTCGAACGGTGACATGCTGGCAGCTGAGAGACTTGCAGGACTCATGACGAGGGACTCCGGTGCGAGAACGAAGGCTCTGGAGGCGATAGGTTCCACCATTCGGCCGGAAAGTCTGAGGGTTTCGGAGATGAGCGAACACGAAGCTGCAAGGCGTCTCGATGGATTCCTTTCTGCAGGAGGGCTCGTTACGACGGAAATCAAACCAGATCCCAATCTGGCAAAACATTACAGGGAGGTGCAGATACACGCCGCGAGAAAAGCCGTAAGAGAGGCGAGCTGGAGGGAGTACCTTTCTTCGAGGATGGGTGATTACAAGAAGTACATGTATCTGCGAAATACGGTTCCGGAATGGCTGCCAGAAGCGTACGAAATCGACTACAGAACAATGCTCGACGAGCCCGGGTACATTTTTTAACAACTATCGCAGCTTGCGGTAAGCGTGGTAATGCATTATGCTCGATGTTACCGTGTGGCCGAAACCCGTTGCGGAAAGGCTGATTGCACTTACGACGAGAGCCCCGGTGGTCGAGCTCACGGGGGCTGAGATTGCATTCATGCTGCACTCGCTCAGCGAGTTCGATAGGTTGTGTATTGAGGTTCTCAACAGAATACTGTACGCTAAGGAGACCGAGAAAAGGATGATAGAAATCGTCGGAGAGATCGTCGAGAGTATTGTCGAGAGTGCCAGTATATCTCCAGTGGTGAATCCCAGAGAAACGGCAGAGAAAGTCCTGAACAGCCTTAAGAGCATGTGGATTTTGAGGAACAAAGGTGGTAAGCTTCACGTCCCAAAATGCAACTCAACCTCAACCCCAACCTCAACCCCAACCTTAACCCCAACCTCAACGCTCCGCATCGTCAACCCACAGTCCTTCATCCTTTTCGTTTCAGAAAGGGTAAAGCAATGGACTCGCGTGGAAAATGGCAGAATAGTCGTTTCCGGCGTGGCGTTAGGATATGCATACTGCAAGCAAGCGTACGACGAAGTGCTCAAGATGGCTGCAGCCGTAGCGAGGGGTTTGTCGTTCGAAGACCCTCTTCTGCCCGTCAGGGCGAAGCACATCTCTTGTGTGTCAAGCGAGGCCAGAGAAGTCTGCTGGGATTGCTTAACGGGCTTAACGGGAAGCAGAAAGTGGGTCAGCACTGCTGAGGTGGCCATAGCTGTGAGCAGATTGTACTCTACAAGTTACGGGAGAACTGCTTTGGCTCTGCTGAGAGCTGAGAAGTGCGAACACGCAGACGCAGACAGAGAAGAGGATGCAAAGAGGGTGAAGGCTGCTAAGAAAGACGCAGTTCGCAATGCACGTAAGCTGCTGGAGAAACTGCGGTTGCGGAAGGAGATAAACGGACTGAATCTCACAAAACAGGAACATGGACAATCTGTACCGGAACTGCGCCCCCTCAAAATTACGCTCGTCGAAGGACTCGACGACGACAGTTTATCCTTCGTGAGGCATCCCGAAGCAGCTCTCAAAACTGGACGGATCTGCGGGCTGTCCCTGAGCCTCGCGGTGGAAGCTGCTGAGAAATTATATGTCCACAACGTCCACCCTGACGACATCAGGGTTGTGGAGGCGGTAATAAGGAGTGTAATGCGCGTACGGCATGAAGTCTTCGAACCAGTCCTCC
>JARQZL010000111.1 GCA_029984855.1 Archaeoglobales archaeon
CATAGTAAACGTTATAAAAAGCGGAACAGACTGAGTCTGATGAAAAGAATAACTGCAATAGCGAAGGGAGAAGTTCAGAGGGTTGGTTACAGGGATGAAGTTGAAAGGATAGCAAGAAAGCTCAAGCTTACAGGTTATGTTGAGAATCTAAAGCCTTACGATGTCAGAATAGTTGCGGAGGGAGAAGAGGATAAGTTAAAGCAGTTTTTGGATCTGATAAAAATTCAGAAGTTCCCGATTTTTGTTGAAAGCTTGGAGGTTGAATGGGATAAGGCTACGGGAGAATTCGAATACTTTGAAATAAAAAGGGGAGAGTGGCAAGAAGAGCTTTTTGAAAGAATGGATGTAGCAGGAAGGTTGCTTTACAGGAGTGTTGAACTGGCAGAAAGATCGGTTCAGCTTGGTGAAAAAAGCGTAAAAATAGGAGAAGAAACACTAAAAGCAATAAAAGAAGAATCTGAAAAGACGAGGCAAACTGTTAGAGAGGAATCCGAGAAAACAAGAGCTGTTTTAGGAGAAAAGATAGATTCTGCAAAGAATGAGATGTCTGAAAAGATAGATCTGCTACGGATGGACTTAAGAGAGTACATAGAAGTCAATCTGAAAGAAATCCATTCAAAGATAGGTGAGATAGAAAAAGCGTTGAAGAAAGCCGGGATAATGTAATATGAAATATGAAGTTTGCAACCCATTTAATAAAGATTGAAGCTTCACTCGGCCAAGAGTGGAGGGATAAAATAGAAGAATACGTTAAAAGAAAGATTGAAGAAGTTGAGGACTACTACAGTGCAGATATAGAATATCTGGAGGTAAAAGATAAAATTGTAGAAGTTTGTGTATTTGTTTCAGCCCTCTTTGAATCAAATTTTTTGAAGGAGTTAGTTGAGAAATGGATTGAGAATCATATCAGAGAAGAAGGAATTGAGGTGATAAATTTTGAAATTAGAGAAATACTCAATTTTAAAGATCTTTTCGAAAATAAACCAAAATTCTTAGTTCGTTTAAGGTAAAGAAATCGGCGCTCTGAACAGAAGAGTGGATGGAACAAACAGCAGAATCGACAGAGTTGTTGAGGAGCTTGCGGGAGTAAAGGTTGAGCTAAGAGAGCCGAAGACGAGGCAGGAGTTAATAGAGGATTTGGCGAAGAGGGTTAGGAAGTATTTTTACATCACTTAAGGACTCTCCAAACCCTCACAACTTCTGCTTTAGCTGGCTTTCCCTCAACAAAAATCTCTATAGCCCTATGCTTCCCTGTTTGATGGATCAGCCTTGGTTTTGACACTTTTCTACCAATACACCTTATCTTCTCTCCCTCAATTCTCTGGTTCGACATATCCTTCACTCCATAGCTCCATCAGGATGTCATTAACAATGCTGAGATCAATTCTTAATGCGTCAGCTATTTCATCTGCCCGGACTCTCTCTTTGCCCTTGATAAATTCAATGATTTCTTTCTTTGCCTGATTTCTCGGTACATCTCGAAGCTCAATCACCTCAAGACCCTTTAGTTCTTCAGCATAGTACCTGATTGCTTCTCTGATTGCTTCAGCCTTGGATATTTTCAACTTTTCAGTAATGGTCTTAAGTTCCTTCTCAACTTCTGTGAGATCGACGGGATAGACATACCGCATGGTATAAGTTTGTATAAGTTGGTATAAAAATTTTATCGCTTTTAGCTGCTAAAGCTTTTTTGTCTGTATTATTGAAAGCAGAAGGATGGATGATGTCTTAATAGCTATCAGGATAAGAGCAGATTTGAGAGAGTTAAAGGCGAGAGATTCAGGATTTGACAAGGAGAGTAAGGAAGCTTGAGGAGGTTTTTGTTTAATTCTAAAGTTTTGTGTCTACCAACCCTAATAACTTCAAAAAAATACAAAAAAGTAAAAAGAAGTAAAACTTTACTGTGCTGCCACCTGCGTGCTGAGGATCATCTGGTTGCTTGGTGTGTGAAGCACTTTTATAGTTACAGTTTCTCCAGGGTCAAATTCATTCTTGGCTGTATTGTTGAAACCTACAACAAGCTTTTCACCCGGCTCCCAGAATTCGTTAGAGCTTATTTCGTCTTTGTACCAACCATACCCCTGAGTAGAGTCAGGGTCTGGGTACGTCAATGCATTATCATTGGTAACTGCACTAACATTATTCGCTTCCACTATCACTTTGATATCCGTCCACGGTATGTTCTCTCCACCTTGGTGAGTAATTATGATTAGGTCGCTAGTATTTGTCAATTCACTACTTCTATAGGTTGTAGCATTAGCATCGGCAGTGACGGTTAAGCTCGCCTGCGGTGCAGCCTTTGGAGCTTTCGCACCAAGCCCAAACACAAAGCTGGCAATCACTGCAGCAAGAATCACTGTAATTGCCACCATCAGTATAACGCCAATCACTGGGGACACTGCTTTCTCTTCTCTAACAAAACCTCTCCGGATCATGGGTTCACCTCCTCATTATAGTAATTAGGTAATGCTGGGTATATTTA
>JARQZL010000112.1 GCA_029984855.1 Archaeoglobales archaeon
GCCATAGCCTCTATCGCCACCCTTCCAAATGGTTCCTGCCATAACGAAGGGATGACAACTATGTCCGAAGCGGCATAAAAATTAGGAATTTCCTTGAACGAAACTTTGCCAGCAAATTTCACATTCAGACGCTTTTTCCTGACAAATTTCTCGCACTCTTCTTTCAGATTCCCATCTCCAACAACAAACAAGGTAGTTTTTCTGAGAGTTTCGTCTCCCTCAAACACCTTTAATAGATTTAATATGCCCTTGTGATACATCAGAGCACCAACATATAGAATTGTGGGTGTTTGCAAATCGTATTTCCTCATTATCTCTTCAACCTTTTCTTTATCTGCCTTGAAATTTTCCAAATCTATGGGATTCGGTATTACAACTGCATCTCTTATCCCACAAATTTCCAGCTTTCTCTTCACAGCATTGCTTATTGCAATTTTCTTATCGGCTTCATTCAGCAGTTTCCAGCAGGACTTTATCGCCGACCATTTGTATAAGTTCCATGGAATTCTACTCTTGAAACACTTCAGTATTTTCCCATAACTGCAAACTTCACACTCTTCATAACTTGGCATTAAGCAAGAGCTCTCGGGACATGCAAACCAGTAATCCCTGAAATGAGCAACAAGTGGGGTATTACTCTCTTTCGCTGCAAGTATTGAACCAACTATTGTGAGTCTCTCCTGAGGATGAATGAGATCAATCTTTTCCCTCCTCACAATTTTTGACAGGAAATGCTTGAGATATTGATGTTGGATGGAAAATGGTAACAATCTAAACGGTCTAAAACGATAAACTTTAATCCCTTTATAACTTCCAGTGGAAGCAATTACCACATCGTTACCCAACTCCTCCAGCTTTTTTGCAACAAGATAGGTACTTGCTTGAGCCCCTCCCGTATCCAGAGGATAGTAATTTGGGATCAGTATTTTCATTGTGTTATTCCCCACTTAATTTTTGATGGGAAATAAAAGCTTTGCTTTCTCATTCGGCTTGTAAGGAGCAACGCAGACATCGGCAGCAGAAATAAACTTCGGCACTTCTCCATGTGGAACAAATCCAGCAAAAACAAATTTATCTGCTACTCCCCTTCTTTCTGCTTCCCCCCTGAGTTCCGACAAGCGCTTCCCCACCATTAAAAACTTCACCTCTTCGCTCAGCCTTTCAGCAACACTTAAAAGAGTGCCCGCTCCATGCCACTCGCTCAGCTCGCCAGCGTAGACAACCACCTTTTTTCCACTCAGCCCATATTTATCCCTCACTTCATTTCCATCTGCATCTGCGAATTCCTCAGCATCAACTCCTGCATGCGTCAGCACGATCTTCGCATGAAACTTCTCCGGTATTATTCGCTTTGTGTATGCCAGAATTCTGTCCGCAAATCTCAATTGAATCCTGCTGAATTCCGGATCAATGACCTCAACAACTGATTTAATGCCAAAAATTTTCGCAGGGAAGACACCTATTCCTTTTGCTGAATTTCGCTCTATTACCAAGTCAAAATCCTGCACGAGAAGCAGTACGAAAACATAAAACGAAAGAATTGTGTGGTAAAATATAAAATATATATTTTTAATTTTGCTAATGATTTTATTTTTTCTTGTGTCGCTCTTTCTTATATTGCTCTTTCTCCCCTCTTCCACAGGAAAAATCAACCCACGATAGAATCTTCTTGTCTCTATTTTTTCCGAAATTCGCTCGTATTTGCTTTGTTTCAACATCCTCCTTGAAATTATGAGAACTTCGCAACCTCTCTTAGCAAGACTCCCCGCTACCTTAAGCACGTGAGTTGAACCGCCCAGAAACTCGCCTGTGTGCGGAACTGGGACATCGGGAGCAACATAGAGTACCTTCATTGATATATCGCACAAGGCATCGTATTTTAATGTTGTCACAGTTCAGAAATTCATCTAATTGAGGTCTAACCCTATATGAGCTTAGAAAACCTAACATAGTAGTTTTAGATATTCTCGACCAATTTCAATCCAGTCGAATTTCTCAGCTCTCTTTCTTGCATTTCTTCCCATTTTCCTCCTCAATTTACCATCACTCAACAGCAAAATATACTCCGCAATTTCTTCAGGACTTGCTGACTTTACTCTAAAACCTGTTTTACCATGAGCTATTGTATCCAGCATACCTCCAACGTTTGTTCCCACAACAGGCTTTTGGCAAGCCATAGCTTCGAGTACGGCAATTCCGTAGGGTTCTATTATACTGGGCTGCACATATATGTCGCATGATGAGTAAACGTGTGGCATTTCTTCGTTTGGGATTGATTCGGTAATGAAGTTCACGAATCTGGAAACATTCAGTTTTTCAGTAAGCTTCCTTAGCTGAAGTTCATTTTCTCCTCTGCCAAGCAGGCAAAGCTTGGCATCCACTTCAGCAACGACCTTCTTCATTGCCGTAATCAAATGCTCAAGACCCTTATATCTGTGGAATCTTGCTACACTTAATATTCGCAGGTCTTCATTCCCATAACCGATGTAGTCTTCTGGCTCCTTAATCGGCTTGAAAAGCTCACAGTCGACACCAACATGAATGACTTCGATGTCTCGTTTAACTCCAATAACATTCTTCAGAAATTTTTTTGATGCATTACAGTGTGCTGTGAAGATATCAACTCCTTCTCTGAGTAACCGACCAACAGTTGCATCGAGGAAAGCTAATCCTGCTCTTTTTTTTAAATCAGGAGGAATATACGTTCGCTCAGATGATAGCATCGTTGTTATACCATGCATTCTTGCTGCAAGGAATGCCATATGACAAATTAGCGGATAATCTTCCTGTAGCATTATTACATCAAATTTTTTCATCAGTTTGTTGAAAGCTCCAATTACAATTGGATTTTCAAAAAAGTCAACAGCAGTTCTTAGATATACAACATTGAAGGGGAGGTTCTTGCTAACATCTCCATCAAAAATAGTTTTCTCCCTCGGAGCTTTACTTTTTGAGGTTATGACTGTAACCTCGTTGCCGAGCTTTGACAGACTTTCTGCCAAACCATACTCGTTCCCTCTAACGAATGGTGTGAAGTAAGGTGTTACAATGCAGATTCTCATTACGTAACCTCCATGCGCTCATAAAACATCTCTATAGACTCGTTTAATCTGCGCCACGACATCCTCCCAGCCCAATAGTTTATTATTTCTCACGACTTCTGTCCCAACGACATCCTTAATTAATTTAGCAAGCTTCTCTATGTTAATGGGATAATCCACACCAAAAACACTTTTGCCATCTCCCCACTCTCTTAAAGCAGCCTCATTTGCGACTATACATGGGGTTTTCGCTGCCAGAGCTTCAGCAACCGCAAGCCCGTAGGCTTCATGCTTTGAAAGCAAAACAAAGACATCTGCTTTCGCATATTTTTCAATTAACTCTCGTCTGCTGAGATCCTGATAGAAGCAAATACGATTAAGCACTCCAAGTCTGTTTGCAAGTTTCACTATATTTTGTTTATATGGCCCCTTTCCGACTATTTCCAAAATAAACTCACTGTCAAGCTTAGCTAAAGCTTCAACCACATACTCCAGACCTTTGTACTTCTCCAGCCTGCCCACATAGAGTATAACTTTCTTACTGGAATCTTTGGACTTCTTAATCTTCTCGATGTCCTTGAATTCATCGAAATTAACACCATTTGGGATTAGATGGACAATACGTTCATTAACATTAAAATTTCTCAGAACAAGGTTTTTTTCGTATTCAGATACGCATATGATTGCATCAGCTTTATCAAATATTTTGCTACCAAGGGGCTTGTATGGCTTATGTAGTAGATTTCTAACAAAACTATGCCCTTTGCCATGGTAATGTGGAGTAAATACGAATTTGTTCTCTTTCTTTGTCATTGCAGCATGTAGTGCAGGAAAGGCATGATAGCTGTGAGCATGAACGATATTGTATTCTCTGGATCCCTTCAGATACCGGTGCAGGCTGGGGGAGAGGTAGTAAGAATCAGAAGGAGCAAGGGATTTGAACCTCCTGACAGTAAATCCCTCCATTTCCTCTACTTTTGCCAGTTTTCCTGCCGGGTCTGTGGTTAGAACCTCCACGTCAAATTCCTTAGCCAACCTTTTCGATATCTCGTAAACATGGGTTTCAACACCGCCTATATGTGGTGGGAAACGAGGACATACTTGAGCTATTTTCATCTTTCACACCCTTTGGGAATGGAACAAATGTATAGCTACCTATGCCAGCGATGTAATAAGGTGTCATTATGTAATATCGTACATGCTTGGCATAAATAGTATATGCTATATGGTACTAACGCTGGTATGAACTCCGTTGCCATCTTCGGCCCTTCGAAACGATTCCTCTCTGGCGTAAGTTACTACACGATTCGCCTCTCAAACGCCCTGTCAGAATTTATTGACGTTAAAACTATCTTATTTCGCAACATGCTGCCCAAGAAACTCTTTCCCGGCTGGAGAAGAGTAGGCAAAGACTTGGCAGAGCTTAAATTTAACAAAAAAGTAGAGGTTCACGAAATCCTCAATTGGCACAGCCTCCACACCTGGGTTAAAGCCCACAGCATGGCAAAACAATGCGATGCAATCGTATTCCAGTGGTGGACATCGAGCGTTGCACACATGTATCTTGCAATAGAACTGCTGAACAAGATATCCGGCAGAAAACCAATTATTATAGAATTTCACGAGGTCGTAGATCCACTGGAAAGTTCCATACTGCCAATAAAAACTTACTCAAGGATTATGGGCAAATTTATAAGAAAATTAGCCTCGCACTACGTAGTCCACTCTGGAGCAGACAGGGAACTAATAAGCAGAATTTACAGGATTCCAGAGGAGAGCATCTCGATAATCCCCCATGGCATATACGACCATTACAAAAGAGTTGTGAATGCAAAGAAAAGACTCGGAATTAAAGAAGAGTTCGTTATTCTGTTCTTTGGTCTACTCCGCCCATACAAGGGTGTGAAGTACCTCATAAAAGCCTTTGAGATGCTGCCTGAAGATATGGTAAAAAAATCGAGACTTCTTATTGTTGGAGAGACATGGGAAGATAGAGAATCGGTAAGGGTGGCCGAAGAGTCCTCATATCGGGATAAAATAACCATTGTCAACCGTTATGTGCCAGATAGTGAAGTTTCACTTTATTTTTCTGCAAGTGATGTGCTTGTATTGCCATATACAAGGGCTTCGCAGAGTGGAGTTGCACACATCGCCATGTCTTTTGGCCTGCCAATAATAGCTACGAAGGTTGGAGGAGTGAAAGAGGCGTTATTAAACTATGAGGGAACACACTTCATCGAACCAAAAAGTGCTGAAAGTATCGCAATGGCAATAGAAAGAGTTTATGCTGGAAAGTGCAAAAACTACCCTCCACCCGAAAGTCTCAGATGGAGCAATGTAGCGAAAAAATGGATACAGTTACTGGAATCAATTAGCGCCCGGTTCTGACAAAAGAGGCTGACTACTACAACCAGCATGAAAAAATTTAAATCCACTCTTCTCGCCATTTCTGCGATGACAGGCAAAAATGTTCTGGAGAAAAACTGGCACTGGCTGTTCCTTGGTGTTGCTGTCATAGTGAGTCTGTATCTCAGGATTATAA
>JARQZL010000113.1 GCA_029984855.1 Archaeoglobales archaeon
GGCTCTAACTGTAATTCCCATCGTGGTGGAAATTCAGACCCCATGGTCGCTTGAGTCTTAAATAGACTTTAAAAAAGAGAACTTGGATTAAATCCACGTAAACTTGGGACAAATATCGCATTTACCACCAAGCTTGTTGCCGTGTTCGCAGCGGGTAACTATCTCCTCGATTATACTGCGGAGCTCCTCAAGTTTTTCATTATACTCCCTACGCATTTCAATTATTTTTTCTGTCTTATTTCTGAGTTCCTCAGATTGCACGAGCTCGTTGAAAAGCTTCTCGAGTTCGTCAATCGCACTGTCATCTGAACTCCTTGCCACTTCAGCGCCATTCAACTCTAAAATAAATTCACCATCCTTGAATCTCCTTGATGGCTTAATGACTTCGATACCGTACTCTAATTCATAGTCGATCTCATAAACAACTTTATCTATGAAGTTTTTAACATCATAGCTCACCCTGAACAGCCTACCCCCTAACTCTTCGTATTTCTTGGAGACTTCGTCTCTTACTTCTTCTATAAGTCTAGAACGCAAAATTTTACACCTTGAATATATGTCTTTTAATTCTCTAAGAAGTTCTATAGCTCTTGGATTTTCTGACACTAAATGTTGGCTAACATATGTGTCAAAATCTTGCGGGGAAGGATCAGGGCATTTTATTGGAAAACCACCATCTATAGCAGACCCAAGATCTGGTGGCTTTAGCCATTCCTTAAGACTGTCTATCAACAATTCTTGATGTCGCTTACGCCTCTCATAGAAATCTTGTATCTTAAAAAGATAAATAGCTCTGCTGAGCAATCCCAAGAAGAATCCAGTAAGGAATGGAAACAACTCTTCTCCACTCACACCTCAAAAAATGCTAGAATTGTAAATGACATTTTCGTAAAGTTCTACATTAACTCTTAAACCACGCCACGATAGTCCCGAAGACTGCTGCGATGATGGCCACGGCGCTGCCGATGAGCTTGAAGTATGTCCTATGCCTCTCCTGTACGGTCTCAACATTTCGAATTCTCTCTTCGTGGTCACGTAAAATCGCGCAGGTACTGTCCTGTTTCTTCAGTATCTGCTCCTGTGTGCCCTTGATCTCTCCAAGAGTTTGAAACAGTTTTGCCATCTGCTCCTCGTTCACGGAGCAGACCTCCTGAAAATAAGGGATCGCTGCGATTCCTCCTCAACAGTGCTAACATAGTCGTAGTAGTTCCTCTGCTGCATGAAGTACTGCTTTAATGCTAACTCGGCAGATTCCTTCAGTGACTCTATCAGACTCGTCTTCAGCCTGACATTCTCGTCCTTGCTCTCCCTCAGCTCTCCCAGAGAATAATCAAGAATGTCAGCTGCATCCTTGCCCGTAAGCTCTCTGAAAATGACATCGGCACATGTGTAGTTAAGCACCCATTTGAAAATTGTTTCGGGAACAGAATCGGAAAAATCGTTCCCCGTAAGCTCCTTAACCTGAGCTATTCTCCTGTCCAGAAAAGATTGAATAATTGTGTCTGCTGGATCAGTTGAATAAGCATCACCGAGCTTACTACGAACATCGCTTACTGTCGGGAAGGCCATAGTCGGTCATCAGCTCTTCTTTGTCTTTTTCTCTTTGACCTCCTCGAACAGCCCTGTTGCAAGCATTCTCTTTGCTACTTTCTCATCTTTAATTTCAACAGTCTCTCCCTGCCCCAGTCTGCATTCAGCAGAAATATAAGTAGGAGCATTAACGAGCCTGAGCCTCATTTTACCACCCCTAAGCTTTAACTGTCTTTGGTGTAACATCTGGGACTGTTGTCTTCTCTCCATCTGCAGTTGAAACTGTGTTTGCCGTGTCAGTCACGCTTGCAGTTCCATCGTAGTGCAAGCCAGTAGCTGCACAGTGTGCATTGTGATCAGCCTTAATCTCATTGACGAGATCGACGAGGGCATTGTACTTTGCCTTGAGATCGTTAACAAGGTCTTTAACTGCTGCAAGATCGTCAGCTATATCTCTCAGCGCTGTGGCTAAGTCGGGAGATCCCTGAGCGCCACCAGGGGCAAGATTTGCTCCGCCAACACCGAAGTTCTCCTTAATTGCTGCCATCCAGACCACCTGATTCAAAGAAAATTAGGGTTAAGGAGCTGCGACATTGATGGCCCTTGCAATCGCGTCTTTCTCTTCGATTATTGCGTCGACCCTTGCGGTCATTGCATACTTCGCATAGAGGTCCTTGTCGATCACTTCATCGCTTGCTGTTGTCTTTCTGACCATGATGTTCCTCTGGATAACCACTATGAGGTTCTGCGGGATTGTCAGCCAGACCTGGTCGTCAGGCCACTTGGGCGGTGTTATTATGGGGAATCCTCTCGGCATCACTTCTTTGTCGCTGATAAGCAGTGCATCGCCAGCAGCTGTAGCTCTGTTTGTGAGATAATCCTTGAATGCCTCAAGCTGGTTGGGGCTCATTATCCATGCAAGGCCGAGTCTTCTGTACTTGTTCGGCAGTGCCTTAACCACATTGCTGAAGAGCTCCTTGTTTATCTCTGCCCCAGCGTGGTCGTAGGTGTGTGTTCCAGTAGCTCCTTGCTTTATCCAGCCATCGTCGATCTTCAGGAAGTCGTAGTCCGGATCCGTGGTTGGTGTTTCTGTATCAGCATTTATTGCAAGATCTTCGAGATCGACACTGAATTGCTGGGCCATTATCTTTGCAATCGTGTTTGCGAGGTTTTCTCTTTCGATGTTGTCCTCGATCGCCTCCATAGTTATGCCGTACTTGAGCATCACCTTGACAGTGTCGTAGTTCACGCTACCTATAGTAACACTTGCCTCTGTTGCTACTGTGTCTCCTTCAGCCGGAGATCTGAGGATACGGGACGCAACACCGATCTTGTCTATCTGACCCTTAGGGTGGTTTACTGGTACGACCCTGCACTTCTTGAGCAGTACTGCCTGCTCCTGTACCATCTGAACGAATCTGTTTGCTTGCTGTCTGTTCATTATTCCCGTTGCGAGGTCAGTTGTCGTTACGGGCATTTAGAACACCCCCTTAAAGCTCACTTCTTCACCCTCATTTTCACCAACCTTAACCTTCGCAGGCAGTGACTTGACCTTGAGAACCTTGGTCTCGAGAAGCGTGAGGTACATCTCCTTGAGTTCGGGAACGCTCTTCTGTCCGAGTTCGTCCTCGTTTACCTCGTCGGTAATCGACTTGATTTTCTCGATGATTGCAGCCTTCTCGCGCTCGGCGTACTGCTTCACTTCCTCGCTGAGCTTCTCATTAGCTTCTTTGAGCTTTGTGTTCTCTTCTTCGAGTTCCCTGATCTTTGCTTCGAGGTCGCTGATCTTGCTGGCAAGCTCGCTGTTGGCAGTTTCGAGTTGTTTTATTCTTTCAACATCCTCTCCCATGTTCTCCCCTCCAGAATTTAGACTTTTTAAAGCAACAGCCTCTCTTTCTTTAGAAGAGAGAAATTCGGTGGCAAATTCTTCGAGTGCACGGAACTCTGGCGGCTCTCTATCGAATTCCCTGTAGTGGGCAGCAAGGTGGTTGTACACTTTCTTGCGATCTTCTTCTGGAATGTCAATGCCTCCCCTTGCTCCAAACAGTGCTGCCATAGCAGCTCTTACACCATTCCACTCAACGCCATGGTCCTTCGGGTCGTGATGCGGAAGCTTGAGATCTGTGAACTTGTCCGGTGGCATTTTTGGTGCCCAAGCGAAGTGGGCAGCAATGCTCCTCTTCTCCTCATCGCTCAACTCGTCCCATGTTTTATCTGTGAAATCTCTGAGCGCTGGTGCCCTCCATGGCTCGGTATCCGTGCTGTACTTCCACGGGTGCCTCGGAACGACACCCTTAACAGCCATGTCAAACATCTTCTCGTACACCTCCTCTACAACAGCTTCAGGATTAGCGGGGATTCCGACAAGGCTCACTTCGAGGATCTTCAGCCTTGTTATTCTGTTGTCCTCTTTTTCAAGTGGTATGAAGCCGATTGAAAAAGCATCAAGGAAGCCTCCCTTGAGGGAACTGTAAACAATCTCAAAATTCGGGTGTGCCCTGTTCAGCATGAGTTTGATCCAGAGCTTGCCATCAATGCACTTCGCATCAACGATCTTCCCTATCGGGATATCAAAAGCATTGTGGTTCAGAAAAACCTTGTTGTACGGTTCATGCACGATCTCTTTAGCTGCTTGCTGTAATGCCTCCTCTGTGATTACCTCTCCATCGAGGTCCTCAACAGCAGCCGATGCGTAGCCCTCGACATAAATATTCTTCTCGTCGTCTCTGATTTCAAGAGACTTGACTACCAGCTGTTTCGGCATGAAGAACTATGCAAGAATAGACTTTAAAAATCAAAAACCCTTAAAATACCGGGATGATCTCCTGCTCTCTCAACTTTCTAACTTCTTCATCCTCTTCTATCCTCAGCTCGGGCAAATTGTCTCTCACTTTCCAGCCAGGATTCTGGGCAGTAAATCTCCCAACAACGAGTCTCCACAAGTACATATCATCTCTGGACTGCATTATATCGCTTGGAAGAAACGCTGCCCCATAGAGGCTGTCCCTTATGCTTTTGAGTTCTTCAACTATTCTTTCGAGCCTGTCATCGTTCATCGTGATATAAAGATCGGCAGGATTATGAGGATCCCCAATGCCAACTACTTCAATCACCCAGGGATTCTCCTTATGCTCCATCCTGATTTTCAGTTCCATTATACCACTCTTGGACCTTATTTTATAAAAAATCTCCCCTCAGCAAGGATAAGATGAAGCCGAACAGTTCCCGATCATTCTCATAGAGCGACTTCATTGTTGCCTCATTTTCGAATTTTTCAAGTCCTACACTCAAGACTTCCGTAGTTATCTTGTCTTTAAACTCCTCTATCCTCTTAGGATTTTCGAGAACCTGTCTTAAAACTTTGTAGTGTTCGGATCTATGTTCACCTCCATAGAACTTCCCAGCATAGGGCTCTACATCGAATCCAACAAATGCATACTCGTCTTCTCCGAATGGAAGTTTGTAATTATACAATTTCCCCAGAGATTCGAGCTTATATCCATTTTTCCTGACCCTTGCAAGATAAAACTCAGCTACTTCTCGTCTGTAAAGCTCATGTTCAAGATGGTGTCCGTATTCATGTAGAAATCTCCGCCACTGCAATTCTTCAGGCGCAGTAACCAGAGAGATCTTCTTCTCTGTAGGATCATAGAAACTCCTGCCCCTCTTTTTGTTTACGATCCGGACAGGATTGGTCTTTTCGAGAACTTTCGGATTGATTCTCGTAGCAAGCTTCGTTCTCAGGTGCTCTTTCAGTTGCTTGCTCGCCCCCTTAATGTGCTTTCCATAAACTCTTTTGTATATTTTCTCGGCTTCTACGAGGTCTACTTGCTTGCCATTGATGACCCTGTTCACAGATCTCACAAAGCTTCCGTCCTCTTTCAGTACCTTCTCAAACTCATCCAGAGTTTTACTTATTTTGTCGTCGATCTCAGGATTGCCTGTTGTCGGCTCTGGTTTTGCTTCTTTTGGCTGCTCTGGTGGCTTCTCTTTTGGAATTTCGGGGACAATCGTACAGCGACAATTCGGATGAGATGCATGAGGTGGCAGGTCTGCAGGATTTGAGAAGGTCTTGCCGTGTCTCTCCATGCAAACCGGGCAAGTTCTCTCATCCATTGCTGCCATCCATCTCCACTTCTTGATACCAGCATTGTTGTAGCGGGTTAATGCAGCTTGGTTGAAGACTCTGGCCGATTCGGTCCTTGCAATTGTTTCCGCTCTACTTCTGCCGATGTCTACGACCTTGCGTATCCTGTCTCTCAGTTCCCGTATACTTTCACCTTGCAGCAATCCCTCCCGTAGCTCGTAGGCAATCTTCTTCTTCAGATCCTCAGATAAGCCCTTGACGAGATCGAGTTGCAAGTTTTTGAGGTTATTGAGAGTTTCATCGTCGAGAATTGCGAGGTTAAATGGAATCTCAACTGTTATCCCGTTTCTCTTCAGCTGCCTTATTGCAAAAGCGGAGCCTCGCTGCCAGAAAAGAGACGTAAATTCCTCGATGATCTGTTTCGCTCTGTCGGGGCTTACTTCCTTCTCGATTATTAGTTTGATCTGACCAATGATATTCTCATCAATGACATCGGCAGTATCAAGCAAAGATTCGATACGCTTTCTTGCCGACAGTGGTAGCTTTTTCATAGCTCTTGCATATTCCTGAACCCAAATTTTTGAGATCGGGCTTGTGACTGGCTGAGGTAGCTTGTCTGGCTTGGGCATAATTACTCACTTGGCGGTTCCGGTGGCAGATCAACCCACACCCTTGCCTCCTCTGTTGTCACTATTCCAGCCTGGTACAGCTTTACAGCCTGATCCACCCAGTCGTTGTAATCTTCCCGCATCGGGGCGTTGAACTTGATTCTCACGTCCGCGTCGGTTATTTGCGGGATCAGTTTGCGGTTGATCTCTGTCTCAAATTTGCGCTGGATTGATTCGATGAAGAGCATGAATGTGCGCCGCTGGTTGTAGGACGTGGCCCTGTTAGAACCTTCAGCCTCGCCAAGGAACACCTTGGGAACTTTCAGAGCTCTGTCAACCTGCCTCTGCAGGTGTTCCAGGATCCTGGCAATGTCAGCAAAATCGTGCGAAGCTGACAAGTCGTGCAGCTCGACCGACTGATCGAAAACGAGGTTGTTGCTAACCGTGAACGTGCCATCCTGGTTATCCTTAACTCTGTTGGCGAGCAGGGCGTTAACCGCGTCGATCTTCTCCTGTGCGTAAGGTTTGCCAGTTTTCGGGTTGATTGCTTCCTCTTCAGGGCTTATCTCAACTTTAGCCCAGAGGAGGCGATGAGCATCGCGGTGTGCCATTGTAGCTGCGGTGGCTTCGATTTTGTTCTTCAGGGAGAGCTTGTTGTACACGTTGTGGAGCAAGCTTAAACCATAGATATTGTCGGCGAACTGTCTGAAGCGGAAGTGGAGTACGTTTTCTGGCTCGAATTTTTCCTCATAACCATTTTTCGCTGGTTCATCTCCTGCAAAAACAGCCATATAGTCATACCAGTAATATTCAATCCTGCCATACCTGTCTGTGACAATCTTGACCCGCTTTGGATGGACAACCTGTAATGTGAAACCAAAATCGTTGTCGTCTGCAACGATGAAGTTGTAAGCATTGCCGAAGATGAGGTGAGTTAGAACATCATTCTCGAGGATGTCGTGAAGCCCA
>JARQZL010000114.1 GCA_029984855.1 Archaeoglobales archaeon
TCTGATCTAATCGGTACCAGACATCATAAGCAAAAAATTAAAATATTACAAGTTGCATAATGATTATAATGACTAAAATAGCCTTTAGCCGTCCAACTGCAAGGCTGGAGAGTGTTGCGTTCATTGAGGGTTATGAGGAACCTGTGGGCTTCACCTTGGATATAAAGCCTACAGGAATGGTTGTCAGGATAGAGCTTTTTATGGATGCAGTGGAGAACGCAAAGGATGTTTACCAGTTCTTTAAAGAGCTTTTCAGCCACTGCTGTAAGGAGGAGGGGATGGTAAAGACGGAAAGAGAGTTGCGAGCATCATGGTACATTGCTGACAGGGAAAAAACTTCAGAGCTTCTGGAGAAAATCAGAGACAGCATGGGTGAAGAGTGGGAAGAATCGTTCAAACAGTGCCTCCTCCAAATTCTTGAGCTCGCATCAAGAATAAGAAACCCCTTCACTTAGTTCTTTTTCTCTGCAAGCTTTTTAATCGGTTCAGTCATGATTGGCCTCTCTTTTAGAATTCCTTCTGGCCTGTAGAGAAGTATCAACAGCATTACCAGGCCAAACATCATGTACTCAAGCCATATTGCCTCAAATGGTAGATTGAGGGCTGCAGTTATTTCAAACTTGTAAATGGTCAGGAGAACCTTTGCTACGACAAAAGAGAGAACTCCAAGAACGACTCCTCTGTTGTTTGCAACGCCTCCAAGCAGAAGCATCAGAAACGGGTAAAACGTCCAGTCAACTCTGCTAAAACTGGTGGCAATAACGTTAACAGAATGGTATGAATAGAGTACCCCCGCCATAGCAGCTATTGCAGAACCGATAGCGACCGTTTTGATGCGTAGAGACATGATGTTTTTACCATACGCCCTTACTACCTCCTCATTCTCTCTCATTGCTCTGAGTAGCCTGCCGTAAGGAGTATTCAGCAACCTTTCAACAAAGCAGAACACAAGAAAGGCAATTGTCAGTGCTAGAATCGTGAACACAAGTAACCTCTCCTCTCCCGGAATGAATGCATGGGTTCTTGCTTTAAGCTACGCTGAGGTTTACGACAAGCTTGGAAAATACGATGCAGACGAGATGGTCAAGGTAATACCCGAAGTTGCGAAGAAATACAGTGATGGTGAATACGGAGTCATGCCAGTAAGTGGTTACATCGAGTTTGATGATTACAACGACAGGGCAACGGGCAACTACATGATATACTACGTGACAGAAGACTGTACGTGGAAGGAAGCGGGTATATGGAAGTATGATACCAACGAAATCGTCTGGAGCCAGTAGGGTTCTCTACACAGAGGGCCTTTCCAAATTTTTTGATGGTCTCAAAGCCCTTGATAGAGTCAGTATATCAGTTCCAGAGCAGAACATGGTTCTCGTCATCGGGCCAAACGGTAGTGGAAAATCGACGCTCATAAACGTGATTACTGGATTCCTCAAGGCTGATGAAGGTAGAATTGTGTTTAGAGGAGAGGAAATAACAAACAAACCGCCCCATGAGATATTCAGAAAGGGAATTGCAAGAACATTTCAGACCCCTCAACCCCTCAAAAAGCTCACTGTCATAGAGAACTTGCTTGTTGCTGTCCCGCATCCCGGTGAATCGTTAAAGGTTCTCAACAGAGAATGGTTGAAATACGAGGAGGAGTGCGTTGAGAAAGCATACGGAATTCTCGAATTCCTCGGTATCGACCACCTCTGGGATCAGGAGGCATACAAACTCAGCGGTGGACAGTTAAAACTGGTCGAAGTTGGAAGGGCATTGATGTGCGATGCAAAGCTCATTGTGATGGATGAACCCGTTGCGGGAGTTGCTCCGGCTTTGGCACGCACAATCCTCAACAAACTGACGAGGCTAAAGCAATCAGGCGTTACATTTTTAATAGTGGAACACAGGCTCGATATAGTCCTGCCCTACGTTGACTACATATACGTGATGGCAAACGGGAGAATTATTGCAGAAGGTAAGGAAAAAGAAATACTCGGCCATTCAGAGGTTGTAGAGGTGTATCTCGGTGCTACACACAGAGGAGCTCAATGCGGGGTATAAGGAACTTCACATTCTTTTCGATGTAGACACGGATGTCGAGAAGAATAAAATAACCACCGTTGTAGGTCCAAACGGGAGTGGTAAGTCAACACTCCTAAAATCAATCTTTGGCCTCACAACGGTGTATTCTGGAAGGATCATATTCAGGGGTGAGGATATAACGAACCTCCAGCCCCACAACAGAACAAAGAAGGGAATTGCCTATTTGCCTCAGATAGAGAACGTCTTTGGACATTTAACCGTTGAAGAGAACCTGAAGATTGCCGGTTATACACTCGAGAAGGAGGGGGTTAAAGATAGAATTGATTTGGCTCTGGATGTTTTTCCGGAGCTGACAAAATACCTGAAAAAGCGTGCGGGAGCCCTCAGTGGAGGGGAAAGACAGTTCCTTGCAATAGCTACCGCTTTGGTTAGAAGAGCCGAGCTACTCATGCTTGATGAGCCAACTGCGCAGCTTTCACCAAAAATGGCGGAAGTAATCTTCAAAAAAATTGTAGAATTAAGGGACAGGCTCAAACTAACGATACTTCTTGTAGAACAGAATGTTACCGGAGCTCTTGAAATCAGTGACAACGCCTATCTTCTGGCAAGTGGTAGAGTTGTTTTTGGCGGAAAGGCAGAAGAACTTCTGAAACACGATAAATTTGAAGAGTTCTGCGTGGGTGTGGGTGTTGAGCAGGTATGAAAATTGGGCTTAACTTTCATTCACCAAAAAGTAAAAAGGAGATAAACTAACTAAGCTAACTGTTCCTTCCCGCCGCCATCTGCTCAACTTCCTTTAAAAGAGCCAGACATTCTTCATAAACACTTTCTGAGACAAGAATCTTTGTTTTAGCTTTGTCAACGTAGGGTATTCTCTTAAGAGCGAGTCTATTTCTGAACATGTATGCTATGTTCCTTTGGATTTCAAGTTCTCTCACGACATTATACTTATTACGATGATATATAAATCTTTCCTTCCATGAGAAATAAAGGAAACTGCTGAAACAGAAGATTTATCTGATGTCCCTCGGGTTTACTATCTCACCATAAATAGCTGTTGCCGCAGCGGTAGCAGGCGAAACAAGGTATATCTTGCCTTCAGGACTTCCCTGTCTGCCTATAAAGTTCCTGTTTGATGTTGAAACACTGACCTCATTGCTTGCTATCAGGCCAAAGCTACCGCCCATGCAAGGCCCGCAGCATGGAAATTCAACAATACCTCCTGCCTCAATGAAGATGTCAATCAGACCATCCTCAAGAGCTCTTCTGTATTCACTTCTTGAAGCGGGAATTACAATCAGTCGCACATTCTTCGCTATTTTCTCACCATCAAGGAATTCAGCAGCAATTTTCAGGTCTTCATATCTTCCATTGGTACATGAGCCTATGAAGACCTGATCAGCTCTTGTACCCTCAACTTCTGAAACTCCTACAACGTTGTCAACCCTGTGCGGTTTTGCAACCTGTGGCTCCATGCCGGTAACATCGAGCTCAATTCTGCTGAACTGAGCATCATCATCTCCGTGTACCTCTTCAAACTCCTTAACGCCTATTGCTTTCAGATACTTCCTCGTTTCCTCGTCAGGCTCAATTATGCCTGCTTTTCCACCCATTTCAATGGCCATGTTGCTCATTGTTAAGCGCTGAGCCATGCTCATTTTCCTCACAACATCTCCAGCATATTCACATGCCCTGTAGTTGGCTCCGTCAGCTCCAACCATCCCTATAAGCTTCAGAATTATGTCCTTGCTGTAAACATACTTTTCAAGCTTTCCGTTGACCTCAAAGCGGATCGTTTCGGGAACTCTGAACCACAGTTTTCCGGTTGCAAACACAAAACCCATATCAGTTGAACCAATTCCAGTTGCAAAAGCCCCTAAAGCTCCATACATGCATGTATGGCTATCAGCCCCAACAACAAGGTCTCCTGGCCTCACATGACCTTTCTCAACCATAATCTGGTGCGCTATGCCCTCACGAACATCGTAGTTAAGAATCCCCTGTTCCTCGGCAAATCTCCTTAGCTTTTTGTGTGTTTCGGCTGCAACAATGCTGTCAGCAGGCACCTGATGATCGAAGGCCATAATTATGCGGGAGGAATCCCAGACCTTCGCATCTCCGGCAATCTCTTTAAATGCCTTTATGGCGAGAGGAGCGGTAATATCGTGAACCATCGCCCGGTCTATATCTGCAAGGACATAATCTCCCGCTTTAACGTCCTTTCCACATGCCCTTGAGAATATCTTCTCCGCTATTGTTTTACCTGTTTTGCCCATAGGGAAGCAAGCGAGAAGCCAGCTTATTTAACTTTCGCTGAGGGCTTTCAGGCACACGAGACAGGCTCCTTTCGCTACAGCAAGCTCATCCTTCATCGCCACTATTGCTGGCTCGAATTTTTCCATATAGCGGTAAACAACCTCTCTAACTTTTTTGAGATCAAGATTCATGCCGAGCCTTCCTCCAAGCACGATTGCCGAATCAAGAAGCTTGACGGCATTTGCTATAACAATGCAAAACATCTCGAACTCCCGCAGCGAGTAGATTTTTCCGCTTGAAACAAGCTCTTTAACATTTCCATACTTCTTCAAAGCCCTTCCACCAAAATAAGCTTCAAGATGGCCTCTACCACCACAACTGCATAAAGCGCTACCACCAACGAACCAGTGTCCTATCTCACCTGCAAACCCGTCTCCTCTGTATAACTCTCCGTTTACTACTATTCCGCTGCCTATTCCAGTTCCAACAGTTATTGCAAGCAGGTTTGGAAAGTCAAAGACGTGGTGTGCGTATACGGCAAAACAGTTTGCATCGTTTTCCACAGCAGTTGGCAAATCCAGTGAGATTTCAGGCAATGATGGAAGATTTGGAGAATAAACAGGCTTGTTGTTTTTGTACCACACCGCAGCACCTATACCGACTGCACTTGCCCCAGTTTCCTCGACGATTCTTCCAATGAATTCATTTATCCCGGAGGAGAATGCTTCTTTCGTTGGAAAGCTACCCTTACTGTGAAAATCCCCATCGTAAAGCACCACATCTATATTCGTACCGCCGATGTCAATTCCGAGGATTCGCATAGAAGTAGTAGGATTGACGCTATTTAGAAGTGCCGGTAGAAGTGTCAGTTGGGTTGTCATGGATGAGTACAAAAGTGGAAATCTTAAGATGATGACCAACGAACCACGCATTCATGTTCTGTGTTCAGTAAACCTCTCTAAAGTGGATGCCCCGGCCGGGAATTGAACCCGGGTCTGGGAGTCCGCAGCCCCCAAGGATATCCACTACCCTACCGGGGCTTTGTTTGTTGGACAAGGGTAGCGATGCTTGCCATCCGAGATTACTGAAATCTGAGGTTACTGAAGTTACTGAAGTTAGATGGCCAGCGAGTTTAAAATCCTTTGGTAACAACGCTGACCAGCACCCGGAGCTTGGACTTTTCAACCACAGGAAGATATATATCAAACCATGCATAAATGGAATTATGGAAGAACTGGGACATATAGCCTCAAACCCCGGCAAAATCAAAGTTCTTGAAACGCTCAGCAGAAGGAGTGCAGATGGCAGAGCACTCTCAAAGCTCACACGAATTCCGGTAAAAATGCTGGAAGGGTTGATCAGGGAACTCAAAGAAGATGGACTTCTGGAAGAAGAGAGAAATAAGCTTAAAATTACAGAAAAAGGCCTCAAAGCAGTAGCATCCCTTAAGGGGATGTACCATCATTGAGATCATGTAAGCGAGGGAAAGAGTGAGCTGTGCAAAGCTCCTCACTATCAGCAAGCTTTAAATTTCCATCCTGCGGAGGATGTGCAGAGTACAGATACCCACAAGCGGGTTGGCAGTAATCGGCAGAGGGCTCGTGGTCTAGTGGTTATGACGCCGCCTTTACGAGGCGGAGGTCCCCGGTTCGAATCCGGGCGAGCCCATTTGTCTTTCTGTGATTTAAGATTTAGCTCTGTAATGATTTTTGCTCATTAAAATTTTTCAGATATCAAAATTAATCTGGCAACGAATTAAAAAC
>JARQZL010000115.1 GCA_029984855.1 Archaeoglobales archaeon
TTTTCCTTTTGCGGATCTCTTCGTTCAGTTCTTCTAAGGTTAGCCATTTGACTATCTCTTTTTCTGGTTTTCGTCCCATGTGGATGATTTGTTCTTATTGGTTAAAGGTTTTGTCTAAGACTCTAAAAACGAACTACAGGTAAAATTCGATCATCTCGATCCATCCACAGATATATTCGTCGATAATCCTCGAAAGACTACTACAAAGCTTACTGAAGCTGAGTTTTACGTTATAGAAGATGGCATCTCAGAGAATCTACTGGATTACTGGAAATTTGAAGAAATGGATAAACTGAAAAAGAAGGGTAAAATTGCCCATATAGCTGACAAGTCAGAGTTAATAAAGAAACTCCCGACGATAGGGCTTGTAAGAGTCTACGTAAGTTTAAAAACTAAAAAGGATGCTGAGGAGGCCGAGAAAATTTGCAGAACGTTTTATAGTGATTGGATTGAAGAAGAGGGTGGTAAAAATGGATAGGCATGCACTTCTGCTTTATGTAATCAAAAAGCTGAACGATGCGGGAAGCTGGACGGGGAACACGCACATTCAAAAAATAGTCGATTTGGCTCAATCGAAGACCGGTGTAGAGCCATATAAGTTTGTCATACACCACTATGGGCCGTACTCCTTTGATCTGAGGGGCGATCTGGATTTGCTCGTCAGTGGTGGGTATGTTGAAAGAAAGATCGATGAATTTGGTTATCACTATAAATTGACTGAAAAAGGGGAAAAATACCTTGCAAGCTCTACGATTGACAATGAAGTATGTGAAGTCATCGAAAAATTAACTAAAATCTTCGGAAAAGCTCCAACAATCGTTTTAGAGTTGATAGCGACTATTGACTATGTCCATAACAAACTTGGAAAAGAAGATGAAGATGAAATAGTGAGTACTGTAAGAAAAATCAAGCCCCACTTCAGTGAAGAAATTGTCAGAAAAGCGCTTAGATGGTGGAAGAAAAATA
The DNA here is from genome assembly GCA_029984855.1 of Archaeoglobales archaeon. Lineage (GTDB taxonomy): Archaea > Halobacteriota > Archaeoglobi > Archaeoglobales > Archaeoglobaceae > Archaeoglobus_C. The sequence continues at coordinate 967 of JARQZL010000115.1, forward strand.
ATAATTAAATTAATTTACTTCGATATCTACACTCGATCGAGCTTTAGAAAGAATCTTTAATTTTCCACCGCCACTAAATCCAATGTTCACCCAAACAGCATGGCTGATCAAAAACCTGAGAGGAGTCCTCTATTTCAAAGAAGACAAATCCGTAATCGATCTCGCTATCAGGAAGTTCAGGTACAGAAACGTTGGCGTTCCACGATGGCTTGCTGAGGAAATGGGAGATAAAGCTGATAAAAAGCCCTTTGTAAGGATTGATTATCCCTTTGAGGAAATCAGACAGTTTTTGGAATCCCTTAACCCCACGAAGGAAATCGAAACAATAGCTCTTGCATCATGCTATCTCTGTCCGGTAATAACATCATTACAAGACTACAAATACCTGAAACCACATGCCATAGACGAAATTTACGCAGAAGAAATAAACGATAAGGACTTAAAGCTTCATCTGAGGATTGCAGACTACTCAGTCACGGACTTCTACGTCTGGGCTACAACATCGCTTTACGAAAGCGTAAAGTGTGGAAAACTCGAGGAGCACATCAGGGAGAGGGCTGAAAGAATCAAAAAGGATGAAAAGAGGTACTGGAGGGTGGCCAGAGAGAGTGGAGGTGTGTTCGTAGCCTATCTCGATATTTCCAGCCTCTTAACCGGCATCTCTGAGATGCCCGAAATCGCAAGCTGTGCATTTGGCATAGTCGCAGCCATCATACTTCGCTGACGATCTTTGCGTAGTAGTCGAGGGCTCTTCTTATGTATTCCTCGCTCAGCTTTCCGTGTGGAGTTTCAACCTCAAATATTCTCTTCGGTATCCTGAGCTTGCTGACGTCAAAGCCCATCTGCTTCTTTAACCTCAATTTCTCGAGGTAGATTTTTTCTCCGATTTTGTTCAGCTCATCCTCACTCACTTCGATGCCAAGGGGTCTGAGAGCCCTGCACACGATTTCAGGCCTGTAAACCCCCCTCGCAAAGAAGCACACCACGAGGCTTGAAAGCACCTGTCTCCACTGTTCCTCTTTGATGAGCTTTCCGACGAGCTCTTCTGGCTCTGGATACTCCCTGAGCTTCTGATCCAGTGCATAGCCGGCGTTATCGAGATGGCTGTGCCTGAGACCGATGAGGTAGCCTATGTGTGCTGCATATCCCGTGTGATAGCCCGGCATCTCGTTTTTGCCGAAGGTGAGGGCGAACTCTTCACCGCCGTAGATCTTTGCTGCGTGCTCAACCCCGCACGCCAGATTCCTGTAGAAGTCGTTTGGTTGCCTGACTATGTAGTCTATTGCCTTCAGGTATGTATCGCAGTCTCCGAACTTCAGCTCAACTATGGTATCGTCCTTGCTCACAATCCCCCTCTCAAGTGCCTCTGTCGCCCATGCGAGACACACTCCGGTGCTCATCGCATCGAGCGTGTACGTTTCGACCCTGTGTATCAGCCTGAGCAGTCCCTCCTTCGAACCTATTCCGAGCATCGAGCCAAGGGAGTATATCAGCTCGTAGTCATAGGAGATCATGATTGTCTTGTAGAAGTACGGCTCGTTCTCATACGGCAGCCTTAGAACTGCTATGTGCACACAGGCAATGGGGCAGTGGCTGCACGCTATCCTTCTGCCTATGCTTTCTGCAAGGCTTTCACCGCTTATCTCCTCAGCCTTCTCAAACCTCGTCTGCTTCAGATTTTTCGTTGGCAGGGCTGACATCTCGTTGAGGGGGTTGACGTTGACGGCCGTGCCAATCAGGTGGTATTTCTTCATCGCATCGGACTCTCTTGCCAGCCTGAATATCTCATCGTAAACATCCCTGTAGGACTCTCTGTCCACAACTTTCCTGCTTCCCCTTCCGTTGACCACTACCGCCTTGAGGTTCTTGGAGCCGAAAACAGCACCAAGTCCAAGCCTGCCGAAGTGCCTGTAGGTTTCCGTCGTAACGCACGCATACCTCACAAGCCTCTCTCCGCCCCCTCCTATCCTCATTACAGTCCTCGTTCCCCTTCCGGGCTCTTTTTCTGCGATAATCCTTCCGACTATGAGCGAGTCCTCGATTCCCCAGATAACTCTTGCATCTCTGAAGTGCACCTTGCCGTTATCTATTACAACGTAAACGGGCTTCTTGCTTCTACCCTTTATCACTATGGCCCCGTATCCCGCATTTGCTATGCTTGTAGCAGTCCTTCCACCCGCATGGCTTTCACCGAGATTTCCCGTCAGCGGGCTCTTGAATAAAGCCACCGTCTTGGACGCAAGCGGATACGCTGATGTCAGTGGCCCCACAGCGAAGACTATGACGTTTTCCTCACTCAGCGGGTCTGCGCTGACGTCCATGTTCTCCTTCAAAAGCTGAACAGCAACACCCACACCGCCCAGCCACTCCTCAAAGAGGGCTCCTCTGTCCTCAATGCTGTAGGTGTAGCTGGAGAGGTCTACAGTCAAAACCCTGCTCAGCACACTTTTACCTCTGTCGCTTTTCCTGCTGTTACTTCCTCAAAGGCCAGCACGTTGTGCGGGCAGTAGTTCACACAGTAGCCGCAGTGTATGCAGACCGCTGGCTTTCCGTTGCTCCTCCTGAATATCGCTCCGATCGTGCACGCATTTATGCAGTTTCCGCATGCTATGCAGTTCTTCTCGTTGTAAACGACCCCTCCTCCCTTTCTTGGCCTTAAAGCATTGGTGGGACACACCTGAACGCACGGGGGCTCCTTACATGCATTGCAGAAGATTACGGTTGCACCCCTCTCAAAACCGCTCAGGCTTACAGCAAGGATGCCGGACGAGTCTATGCCCGCCTCACCCTTTCGCCTCGAGCAGGCGTACATACACATTCCACAACCGACACACTTCTCTATGTCCTTTATAATCAGCCTCTTCATGATTTCGCCTCCAGTCTGAATTTTATGAGTTCGAGAAATCTCCAGCAGACAAGGAGCTTGGCAACTTCTATTGCGTTCACGTACGTATTCGTCTTCCACTCCACGTCTGCTCCGACTTCTCGCTTGAGAATGTCCAGTAATGTCGAGAAGAGCTCGACATTCATCATGCCATCGATGTCTATGAAGCTTGCGGGCTTCTCGTAGTAGTAGTCGGAGAAGAAGCCAAGGGCGAAATCCTTCTCGCTCGCCCTCACGAAAGCGGAGAGGTCAATATCGAGCTTTATCGGCTCGGTTGGTGTGAAATCCCCGCTCTTGAGGATCAGCCTGACTTTGTAAAGCTCTGGCGGCGTTTCGGTGAGGTATGTTATTCTTTCGACGCTCTGCAAAGCTGTAGGAAATATCTTGATGACAATGTCGGCGTATATCTTCTGGAAGTCTATGTACCGCTTGTAGTCCGATTCTCTCCTGATTATCTCTTCAACGACTTTCTGCCGGTTGTAGCCTCTCTCTTCGACATCTCTCCTTATCTTCCACCTGCGTTTTATGTAGCGGGCAGGATCAACGAAAATCCTGAAGTCGAGGTAATCGCGAAGTCCATCGTATAGGGTATGCAGACCCTCGACGATAACGACTGGAGTTGGTGTGAAATCCTCCCACTCACCAAAGGTTCCAGTGCTGTGGTCGTAGGTTGGCTTTCTTATCGTTTCCCCCTTCTTTAGCAGCATGAGGTGGGTTTCAACGAGCTTCAGGTTGTTTGCTTCAGGATGCAGGGGCGTTATGTTGAGCTTCCACCTCGTTGCCCTATCGTAAACGTGGTAGTCGTCAAGGGTTATACTCGAAACGATGTCGCTGCCAAGCAAATTCCTTATGGCGTTTGCAAAGGTCGTCTTTCCCGAACCGCTATCGCCGGCAATGCCGACGAGGAACGTTTTACCTGATTCTTTCAGTCTTTCTTCCAGGTTACCGGTCATCGTGAACATCTCCAAATTCATTATAATTATTATAGGAAGACTACACTGCACTTTTAAATAGATTGCGGTGTATGATATCTGTAACCAAGCAGAAAAACCTTTGCTGAAAGCGGTTGGGGCGATTCTATGCAGCTGGGATTTTCTTTTTTGTGCTACATCCCTGTTTGCATCCTTTCAAAGTTCCCGGAAATCTCCGAGTTCGCAACTCTAATTTTGCTAAAAAAATATTTAAACTAGATTATTCAGTCAAAATCTAATTTTTTGTAGCAGAACCACCAGTCAAAGCACTCAATTTCGCCCGCCTTAGCCTTTTCAAGCCTCTCCTTTGCAGTTTTCTCATCCGTTGCAGGAGGAATTATTACCTTGTCGCCTATAAGCTCGTTGTTCGGCCAGTTAGCTGGCAGGGCAACGCCATTAGCATCACTCGTCTGAAATCCCCTAACCATCCTTAAAATTTCATCCATGTTTCTACCGAGTTCCTGCGGGTAGTACAGGATTGCCCTTATGATGCCATCGGGATCAATTATGAACACGGCTCTAACCGTGTTCGTTCCCTTGGCAGGATGAATCATTCCAAACTTTTCAGCAATTTTTCCCTGATCGTCAGCTATTATTGGAAATTCGATCTCGACACCCAGCTTTTCCCTGATCCACTCCACCCACTTGATGTGGCTGAAAACCTGATCGATGCTAAGGCCTATGAGTTCGCAGTTCAGCTTTCTGAACTCCTCGTACCTCTTCTGAAATGCCACGAACTTCCGTTGTGCAAACAGGAGTGAAGTCTGCGGGGCGTGAGAACAGAACAACCCACCTGCCCTCGAAGTCTTTTGAAAATTCAATCGCACCTCTGGTTGTCAGAGCTCTGAACTCAGGCACCCTGTCTCCAATCCTCGGACAGCTCATGTCGATAAATTGTCCTCTGAACTATATAAACATTTTGTTCGAAATTCGAACTAAAAATACTCAGGCTACAGGCTCGTTGCATTCGGAGCGTTTTTGCATCAGCGTAACTGATTTCTGTAACAGCGGACAGCCGAACAAAATTTAAAGAATGATCCCGTAACGGCAGCATGCATCCACTGCTCGAAAAGAAGGGTTTCATTCTCGACATCGATGGTGTGATAGGAAGGGGCAAAACACCAATCCCGGAGGGTGTTGAAGCTGTTAGGAGGCTGCGAGAGCTTGGAAAGAAGCTCGTTTTTGTTTCGAACAACTCAACGAGAAGCAGAACAATAATGATCGACCGATTTCAGCGTTTTGGTATCGATGTTCACGAGGATGAAATGCTGCTCGCAACATTTGCGACGGCTCGCTATTTAAAGAGAGAAGCAGGAAAAGCGAAGGTTTTCACAACCGGAGAGAAGGGGCTGATTGAGGAACTGGAGCTTGCTGGCCACGAAATCGTTGATTACAGAGATGCAGAATATCTCGTTGTTGGCTCGAACAGGGGAATAAACTTCGAAATAATGACTAAAGCTCTGAGATGCTGCCTTTCTGGAATTAAATATATAGCAACGAATCCCGACAGGATTTTTCCCGCTGAAGACGGGCCGATTCCCGGCACGGGCATGCTTGTAGGAGCGCTTTACTGGATGACCGGCAGGATGCCAGATGTCGTAATAGGGAAACCATCGAAGGTGATAATGGAAGAAGCCCTTGATATTCTTGGCCTTAAAACTGATGAGGTTGTTGTAGTTGGCGATCAGATCGACATCGATGTTAAGGCAGGGAAGGCAATCGGCGCAACAACTCTTCTTGTTCTCTCGGGAGTTACAACGAGGGAAAATCTGGAACAAATGATTAAAAGGCATGGAGAAAAGCCCGATTACGTGCTCGACCACCTTGGCGGGTTGTTTGA
>JARQZL010000116.1 GCA_029984855.1 Archaeoglobales archaeon
CCATTTGTAGAGGGCAGGACGGTTGTGAGAGCATATGCGGAGTTCAGAGAAATAAAGGCGAAATTGTTTATATAATTTTTTCCCTAACATTTATAGCTATAGTGTATATTGTAAGTATGTTTACTTCTTTATTTTTCGAAATGCATGCCAAAATATTTAAAAGACACTGGTGGAGCTTTGAGCATGGTCAGAGTAGACTTTATGCAAACGTTCACTCAAGTGGTTGAGAAGGGAAGCTTCAAGAGAGCGGCCAAGGATCTTGGAATGTCTATAAGCTCTGTAAGCTTTCAGATTAACTCAGTTGAGCAGTTCTATGGGGCAAAACTGTTGAAGAGAAGTGTGAGTGGTGTTACTCTCACGGATGAGGGAAAGATCGCCCTCAAGAACATGAAGATGGTTATAGAAAGTATCGAGGAAACGAAAAAGCTTATTTCGAACATAAGTGGAGAAAAACTGGCAATTGCATCGGGTATGGTCGGATTATATATCGTACCGCAGATTCAGGCGCTTCTGAAGACGAGGTATCCGGAACTTGAAGTAAAGGTAATGCTGAGAGGTGCGCACATCTGTTTAGATATGCTGACAAAGGGCGAAGCTGATTTTGCTGTTGTGGGAGACATTCCCGATGATGTAAACGACAGGCTTGAAGTATTCAAGCTCGGTAGCGATAGGCTCATGCTTATTGTTCCGCCCGATCATCCGCTGAGTGAAGGAGAGGTTACACTTGAAGACGTAATCAAGTATCCTTTTGTAGTACTCACGGACGATTATGGTATAACCACCAGCCTTAAAAAGGCCCTGATAGATAGCGGGATAGACCCGGAGAAATTGAAGATAGGTTATGTTGTGGATGACTTCTTTTCTCAGCTTCACAGCGTCTCCAACGGCCTTGGCATAGCTATAACCTCTATAATAGCCTCCTGCAGAGCCTGTGAGGTTGGCCTCGTTAAAGCCAGAGATATAAAAGGCTTCAGGAGTGAGAGAAGCATTTACTTTGTGACAACTAAGCTGGCAATGGAGAGTGAAAGGCTGAGTGAGTACGCCAGGTTTGTGGTGGAGAACAGCAGCAGATTGTTCAGCGAGGTCAAGCACAAGTGCGATCCAATGGCTCTGTAGATTTCGAGTTGGTTACAATTTCAAATTTTTTGAAAATATGTTTTATTTTTAGAACTATGGAGGACAAAAGAGCTACTTGAGGGCGTTTCAATGTATATTTCAGAAATATAAATAAGAGAGTATAGCTATCTATTTTTCTGTTCAGTATATTCTTAGATTTTAAAAGGAAATACAGTATTAGTCCTGTAGTAGATTTGTAGGGAGTATCAGATTATTCGATATATCTAATTTTTTGAAATATATTTCGGAAAATTTAAATAATATTAATAAACGAACTGTTTTGAGGTGGTTAAAAATGTCAGACCTTCAGAGACCGGAATTTAGAGAATCTACAGGATTTGAGGGATGTGTACGCATAGACAGCGAGTTTTTGCTGGATGATACAGCGTTTGCAGAGTGCATGCTCGCTAAGGGAGAGTTGAGCCATGCGGACATGGTGTTTTCACTGAGAAACCTGCTGAAACTGAAGTACTATCCGGTGGCAGTAAAATACTTCTTCTTTGAAGACGAGGTCAGAGAGTTTAAAGAGAAGACAAACTACAGAATTGCGTCGAAACCCCTTACTTTCTGCCACTACAGTGCAGCCTCAAGGCAGGCGGGTGAAATACTGCTCGGCTCAAAGGAGAGGCTTGGATGCAGCAATGCCCGATATATCTTCGGCTGGAAGGAGTTTGATGAAAGGGAAATCAAGAGCCATCTGAAGTATGCAAAGGATTGGGAACAGGCAGAGAGGTTCGTCAAAACGAAACCGAGGCTTCCTGAGGGGCTGGTTGCCTTTGCAACTGCACCACTTCATAAAGCAACTTTTGAGCCAGATGTAATTCATGTTGTGTGCGATGTGCTGCAGATGTACCATCTCTCCAATGATTATGCCTCAGCTTTTGACATCCATCCGATACAGCCAAACCTTATGATGAATTCTGCGGCGTGCGGCGGGGCAGTATGGGCATACAAAAACCGCAGAATAAACATCGTACCAATGTGCAGTGGCAGTTACACCTCTGGAAAGACAGAACAGGGCGAGAT
>JARQZL010000117.1 GCA_029984855.1 Archaeoglobales archaeon
TGAACTTTCTGATTGTAAATGTGGAGCCGTGATCTGTAACCTCTCTGCCAAGAGTCATCTGGATTCTGCTACCATCCGGCATCGTGGCATCCACCATCGGGTCGGCAACACTTATATGCTTCCCGCAGCGCTGAGCAAGTGTGACGATAAAAGCATCGAGTTCTTTCTCCTCAAAAGCGATGTCGGTTTCGAGATTTGCATAGTTTCTGTGGAAAACGAATACTGGCTTGCCGTACCCGTTGCATGATATATCCTCAAGCATTTTATCCATCATAAGGGGTGTGATCTTATCATAATAAATAAAGTATCTGATAATATGATAAACTATACGATAATATGATTTTTCACTTATTGGTATCCTCATATCTTTAATAATGAAATCTACATTCTCTTTGAGAACCTCTTCTTTCATTGCCCCCTCTACATCTTTTTCCTCCAGAACGTCTCTGAGTGCATCTTTGATCTCATTGAACACTTCAGTCTCATAAGGATCGAGCTCTGGCTCAACTACGGAGTAGCGATAGTCATGCTCCTCTTCACTGTAAAGTATTACCACCTTACTGTACGGCCTCTGTGTCCAGTACTCCTCCACGACTTGCCAGCCTTCAGGTGGCTGGAACTCCAAAAGTGAGCCGTGGACTTCCTCATTATATGGCTTAAAAATGGGTTTTTTCCTTATTATCCCCTTCTTTCCCCCTTTCTCACCTTTAAGGATTTTCTCTGTCTTTTTTGCCCTTTCTATTTCTTCTATAGCCTTTCTCTCATGTTCTTCAAGTTCTTCCTCCCTACTCTGTTTTGAGCGTCTTCTAAGCCATCCGATCTTCTTTCTCTCCTTTTTTATCTCACCCGATTCTGAAGAATCTCCTGCAAGTGTACTCAATTCAGCATTTGTTTCTGCACTTTCCTGATGAGCTTTCTCTTCTCGTCTTGGATGTCCGAAGAGTTTCATTATGATCACATATTATTTGGCCAAACAAACTTAATAAACTTTTTCATTATTATCATTATACTCTGAGAATGGCAAACAAAAGCAGAAAACCAGACTGGTAACAGAGAATCAGGGATGAACCAAAAATTAAAAATATCGCAGGAGTAAGTACAGAATAAATGCCCGGGTAGCTCAGTTCGGGAGAGCGTGCGGCTGAAGATTGTATTGCAAGCAGAAACCGCATGGTCGCCGGTTCAAATCCGGCTCCGGGCATCCTTTCTTCGAGTTCTAAGTTTCTAACTCCTGTCCCTGCGTAGATTGATGTTTTCCTCTTCCTTTTTCTTCGGCAAGCTTCTCCCCGTCGTATTCATTTCTATGTGAGGGCAGCAGCTTGAGATGGTCATATCTCAGAATAGCTTAAGTAAAGTTTCAACTCAGTTCAGCCCCACTTTCTCATCCAGAACTGTGGAATGAAAAGAGGTATAACTGTAAAAATTTCCAGCCTACCAATCCACATGTCCAAGGCAAGTACGAGTTTCACGTGATAGGGCAGTAATGCGTACGTTTCTGCAGCACCCGCAAGACCCATTGCTGGCCCGACGTTACCAAGGCAAGCAGCTACAGACGAGATGGATGTGATCATATCAAGCCCGGAAATGGCAAGAATGAGCGAGGAAAAAGCGAATACAAGCACGTAGAGTATGAAGAAAGCAGCAATATTATCAAGCTGCTCTTTTTCAACAACCTCTTCGCCATATCTTACTATCCTGACAATCCTTGGTTCCGCTGCTCTAAACATCTGCAGAATGGAGTGCTTTAGAAGGAGTGTAAGTCTTACAACTTTTATTCCTCCAGCAGTTGAGCCAGAGCACCCGCCTATAAACATCAGAATCAGCAGAATTAACCTTGCAGAGTCGCTCCACCTGTCAAAGTCCGATGTTGTATATCCAGTAGTTGTCAGAATTGAGACCGCCTGAAAAGCGGAGAGGCGGAGAGATTCAAAGGCATTAAACCTATCGAGATTTATGAGTGTGAGTACAGCAATGGCCACAGCAACTACTGTAAAGTACACTCTGAACTCCGGGTCTCGCAAGGGATTTCGCCTTGCAATGAGCATATAGTAATGAAGGGCAAAGTTGGCACCACCCAAGAACATAAACAGAGTTATCACTGCCTCAACTCTTACATCGCCAAAGTATGCTATGCTATCGCTGTGAGTTGAGAATCCACCGGTGGAAAGAGTTGTAAATGTATGGCATACCGCATCAAAGAGTGAGAGTCCAAGGATGTACAGAGCCAGAATCTCAAAAAGAGTATAAAGAAGATATATGCTGTACAGGATTATTGCTGTGTCTTCTACTCTCGGTTTTAATCTTCCAAGAGTCAGACCAGGATATTCTGCATAAAAAAGCTTCTCGCCCCTTTTAGACATTGCAGGAAATACTGCGACGAAAAGAACTATTATTCCCATACCTCCAAGCCACTGAATGAGGCTCCTCCAGAAAAGTATGGATTTTGGTAACTCCTCCACTCTATCAAATATCGTTGCTCCTGTTGTTGTAAAACCGGCCATTGTCTCAAAGAATGCGTTGACTGGATGAGTGAAGAAAATAAATGGAATTGAACCGACAAGAGAGACGAAAAGCCAGCCGAGGCCCACAATAGCTATCCCTTCCTTATATCTTAACAGCTCGTTTTCGGGCTTCATTGCCAGCAGAACTACTCCTGCGCCAAAAGAAACAATTTGGGCTACAATAAACGGCAGGATGGACTCGCCATAGTAGTAGGCTACACCAGCAGGCAGAAAAAATATAACGGCAAAGTAGATGAGGATTCTTCCCAGAAAGCGAAAAACGAGGGGACTGTTCATAATCTTCAGCTTAGTCTGCTCTCGACCTTCTCTATTTCATCCCACGTAGTAAAGACAAGGAGCTTGTCTCCAAGTCTCAGCTCAGTTTCTCCCCTTGGTATCAGACAGTCATCTCCTCTAAGAATAGCCCCCACTATTGCTCTGCGCGGGAGTTTTATATCTTTTATTCGCTTTTTCGAGAGCTTCTTATTTCTAATACCCACTTCCAGAACGACAGCCTCGCTGCTTATCTCAACGAGCGTATGCACATTCATGAGCCTTAGATTCTTAACTATCTCTGCATATGCAATTCTTCTTGGTGAAAGAGCCGCATCAATTCCCACCTTTTCGAATAGTTTTGCATAATTAACTTTATCAACTCTCGCTACAGTCTTCTTCGCCCCGAGGCTTTTGGCAAGCAAAGAAATCAGCAGGTTTTTGCCATCACTCTCCGTACTGGCAATAGCCACATCCGATTTTCCAATTTCCTCTTCGATTAGCAGATCCAGATCGGTTGCATCTCCTATAACCACTCTGGTCTTCTTCAAAACCTTACAGAGATTTTCACAAACCTCTGGATTTGAATCAATCAGCTTGATGTTCAGATTACTTCTGTCGAGAATCCGTGCCACATAGCCACCAACGATTCCCCGAATATCACAACATTCTTCACGACCGGGCTTCCAAAAACATTCGTGGCTTTTCCTATACTTTCCCATGTTCCAACAACAGCTATTCTATCTCCTTCTCTTATCTCCGTGTCTCCTCGTGGCACTATGAGCTCTTCGTTCCTGTAAATAGCAGTTAAAATTGTATTTTCTGGAAGTGCAAGTTCTGAAACTCTCTTACCGGCAATTGGGGAGTCTGCTGGAACCGCTATCTCTATCATATCAACTTTTCCACCGCTAAAAGAGACAAAATCAACCGCCCCGGGAATTGTTATGAGGTTTGCCATTGCACTTGCCAGAGCAAGCTGGGGACACACAACAAGCTCGAAACCGAGAAAATAGTCCTTTACAATAGGCTTGCCAACGTATTCCGGATTTCCCACTCTGACTATAGCCTTTTTTGCTCCAAATTTCTTTGCAGCCATACCTGCAACCATGTTGACCTCATCAACACCGGTTACCGCAATGAACATGTCAGCCTCGCCCACTCTTGCTCTTCTCAAAATATCCAAGCTGGCAGCGTTTCCTCTCACCACTTCAACATTCAAATCACTTAATTCATCAGCCTTCCTCTCATCGCTCTCTATAACCACCAGCTCATAGTTGTGCGAAAGGTCTTTTGCGAGACTGTAGCCCACCTCGCCTGCACCGGCGATGACTATCAGCATCCAAGCGTGGATTTGTGAATGGTGTTAAATACTTTCTGGATGTTCCTCCTTCTCACCACAGCAATCAACTCATGTACGACTTTCTCCACTTCGCACAATTCAACCACAAGATATCCTTTTTCAAAAGCAGAAGTGCGGAGGGAGGGATTTGAACCCTCGGACCCCTACGGGATTGGCCCCTCAAGCCAACGCCTTTTCCTGACTCGGCAACCTCCGCTTCTCGTACTCAACTCATCTGACTCGGCAAGATTTTAAAGTTTTTGTTCACTTTCGCAGTACTGAAAAGCATTTAATATCCTTCCGGTAAGTAAATGGCAATGCAAACAGACAGGCTCGAAGGCTGCCTGATGGCGCAGATTAACAAGTTCAGGCAGTTTGTAGATAGCTATCGCACAAAGCTCGAAGACATGAGGCACGAAGCAATTCCAGAGATATCCAGCATAGAGTTCTTCGAGCTTGAGGATAAAGAAAAGTGGTATCTCAAAACTCTTGATGGAATAAGAGCCGTTGGAGTCGACGGAAGTCAGATCATGCCACTCCGGGAGATAGGAATCCCGGTTGGGGCGGTGCAGGTGGCGAAAGTTGTTGTGGTACATGGCAGGGGCTCCTCTCACCTGAGGCACTATTCTGCATTCGTGCCAATGGAGGATAACGTTGACTTAAGACGCTTCCAGATGGAGGCAGAGACCCTCATGGAGGAAATGGACGGAAAAAGCTGGCTGTTTTTTGATGGAAGTTTCATACCGACATTTTCGGCTGAGCTAAGTGACGTTCTCAGGAGGAAGTACCTCGATGTTATGTCTTCTCTGCTCAAAAAGAGCGAAGAAACAGAAACTCCGCTTATAGGATACGTTGATAGAAGTTATGCCAAGGATCTTGCAAGAACTACCGGATCAGGCATCTCCGATGCGTTTTTACTTTCAGAAATGAAAATGATGACGTACACAGAACCTTTTTTATCTCCACGAAAGGAGGTGGGCGATATCTGCTTTTTCTACATGAGGCTCACACCTTCGTTTCCTGTGCGAGTTGAATATCCTCCATGGATGAGAGACAACCATATCATGGTTGCGAGAATTATCGCAGCTGAATGCATGCTCGGGAGCACACGGGGCTATCCTTATATTCTTGAGAGAGCTCATGCACATGCAGTTATAAGCAATGAGGAGAGAAGAGCGTTTATGAAGGTTATAGGAAGCAGAGGGGTGTCGTTCAAATGGATGAGCAAGAGGAGATAGGCAGGGTTGTAAGAGTCATTTCTCACAATGAATTTGAAGCCGAAATGGAAGTAGAGGCAGGAGACGTTGTCAGAGTGGGAGAGCTTATTGCAGTAGTAACTTCAATCTATCAGGAGGAGCCAGAGTACATTAAGTACCTCGGCAATCTGGAAAAAGAGGAAATGAGGACGTTTTTACCTGATATCACAGAAGGAAAGAAGATTGCCAGATGTGTTGTTGTCTGCATGAATGATCTGAGTGAGGCAAAAAAATCACCGAGAATAGGAGACGAAGTTGTGAAGGTTGATGATGTCTTTCTCAGAAACCTGCACTTCTCAGGAGATGAGTTTAGAATTCCTTACCTCATCCCGCTCCTCCAGAAATGTAAGGACGTCTCAATTGCCCGCATACTGCTATCAAGGCTGATGGAAGTCATACCTGAGGAAAAAGAGCTAATCAGTGTAATACTTGCGGAGATAGAATACAGCATTATGAGAGGTGTTGAGCTTTAGATTTCTCTAACGTTTAATTTCACCCAGCTTGAGCAGAGGTATGAATTTCACACCAAGTGTCTCAAACATGTCTTCAGCTCCTTCTTCTCTGTCAACGACTGTAAGTACGGCGGATACAACCCCGCCTCTTGCCCTGACTCTCTCAACTGCAGATGCTGCCGAGCCACCTGTTGTCGTGACATCCTCCACCACAACAACCTTCTCTTCCTCATCTATACAACCTACAAGATCATCTTTTACACCATAACCCTTCTTCTGTTTCCTGAATACAGCGTATGGTTTTCCTGTCTTGAGAGATAGCGCTACAGCTATTGGCACTCCTCCAAGTTCAACACATACAATTCTGTCGAACTTGATGCTCCCAGCAATTTCTTTCATACCCTCAGCGATCATCTCGAGAACGACTGGGTGCGTGCATGCATGCTTTATGTCAACATAAATATTGCTTTCCTTCCCTGAAGACAGAACAAATTTCCCGAATCTTATCGCTCCAACTTCCCTCAGTTTTTCTGCAAGCTCTTCTTCTATCCCCACCTTCATCACCACGGGACTTTCTTAATACCGAGCCTATATGCTATGAAGTTTGTTGCAAGATGTAGCAGAGGAGTGAGTATAAACCCTGTGATAATGACCTCGTTTGAGTACAGTTTCCAGAAGTCATTAATCCGGCTTGCAAACAGCAGAGCGAAGACGATAAAGCTCAACTGATCAAGCAGTGGAAAACTCGCCCCCCTCTCAACTCCGAACCTTCTCTTTATAAAACTACCAAAAGAGTCACCGAAGAGTGCCCCGAAGGAGAGAGAAAAAGAGAGAACAAGAAAAGTATGATACTCGAGAGATGAAAAAAAGGATAAATTTGCAAATCTTTCAATGACGAGCTGAATGTGGGCTACAAAAAGGCCACCAAGAACTCCGAAGATGAAACCTCTTATAGTTTTCCCATCTCCAAGAATTCTCTTTCCGTCAATAAACTTTCTTCCAAGATCGATGGGCGTCCCACCTCCAAAAATAACTGCAAAGTTGTTTGGAGTGTACGCAGGAAGAAGGAGCCATACAGTCGTAAGGATGAGGCGAAGCATAGCCCATGAATCATTCCTTTTTATAAATTCCTTTCGGCAGGTTATTTTGAACCTTGAACGAAACGTTGATATATTCATTCCTCCATTTTGTCCTGTTCGGGAGGTGATCCAACGTGGAAATCAAGTTTCCTTATAAAACTGTCTCGCTATGCCCAGAATGTCTCAAAGTTCTGAATGCTGAAGTCTATGAAAGCGACGGAAAAGTTATGATTAAAAAGAAGTGCCCAGAACATGGAGAGTTTGTCGATGTTTACTGGGGTGATGTGAATCTCTTCAAAAAAGCGGCACGCTTCGCCCATGATGGTCTGGGAATACAGACTCCTCTTACAGAGGCTGGCAATGGATGTCCTTTTTCCTGCGGTCTCTGTCCCCTCCACAAGAGCCATACGGCTTTACTCAACATAGTTCTTACCAACCGGTGTGATCTGGCATGCTGGTACTGCTTTTTCTATGCCAAGCGTGCAGGCTATGTTTATGAGCCAACTCTGGAGCAGATAGTTCAGATGGTGAGAACTGCAAAGAACATGAAGCCTGTAGGCTGCAATGCAATCCAGCTTACAGGCGGTGAGCCCACGCTGAGAGAGGATCTCATAGACATAATCAGAGCAATAAAAGCCGAAGGAATTGATCACATACAGCTGAATACCAATGGAATAAAACTCGCAAGAGAGCCTGATTTTGCTCTCAGGGTCAAAGAAGCTGGTGTGAATACCGTATACCTCTCTTTTGATGGTGTAGATGAAAAGACAAATCCAAAGAACTGTTCCGAAGTGCCTGCCATCCTTGAAAATTGCAGAAGTGCAGAGCTTGGTTTAGTTTTCGTTCCAACTGTGATAAAGACCGTAAACGACCATCAGCTTGGGGATATTATCCGCTTTGCATCAAGCAACATCGACGTTGTGAGAGGAGTCAATATACAGCCTGTCAGTCTTGTTGGTAGCATGCCAAGAAAGGAGAGAAAAAAATACAGAATAACAATTCCAGATGTAATAATTAGAATTGAAGAGCAGACTGATGGAGAGGTCTCAAGAGATGATTTTTATCCTGTCCCAAGTGTTACTCCAATATCTCATCTGGTCGAAGCCCTCACCGGGCATCCTCAGTACGAGTTAACTTCACACTTCGCCTGTGGAATGGCAACCTACGTTTTCAGGATGAATAATAAGCTTGTTCCCATAACAAGATTCGTTGATGTTGAAGGCTTTTTTGAATATCTCAACGAGAAATCTGAAGAGTTAAGGAGAAGCAGAGTGAGGACAATAAGGGCTCTGAAGGGCATACTGGATATAAGGAAGTTCATCGATCCTGTAAAAGCTCCAAAGGAATTTGATATAAGCAGAATCCTCTTCGATGCGCTCGTAAAGCACGACTACACGAGTCTTGGTGAGTTTCACATGAAAACACTGTTTATTGGTATGATGCACTTCCAGGATTTGTACAACTATGATGTGGAGCGTGTTAAGCGCTGCGTTATTCACTACGGAACACCCGATGGTAGAATAATTCCGTTTTGTGCTTTTAATGTGCTGCCTGAAATATACAGGGATAAGATACAGGCAGAATATGGAGTTCCTGTTGAAGAATGGGAGAAAAAGACAGGCAAGAAGCTCAGGGATGAACTGTACAGAGTTGTTCGCAGGCCAAGGGAGTGATCTCTCAAAATCAGGTAACGATATCAGAGAGTCTGCCTTCCTCCAAGGCTCTTTTTATCTCCATCATGCTCAGGTCGAGTGGATCCTCAATTTTGATGCCGTGCTTTATGCTCAGATTCCTCATCTCTGGCGAGGTTGGGCCCATAGCTGGATCACCGGGAACACGCATCGAGACGTCGAAAACAACAAACTCAAGTTTGGTCTCGTCCTCTGGCGAGTAAGCTATAGCTCCCTGCAGACCAAACAGGCCAATCAGCCCGGGCGGATATTCAGCTTCGCACGTTCTTATGAACTTCTCTGCAGTTTCATAGACTGACTGCTGCTTGCTCTCTCTCATTGTAACTCCAAAATGTCCGATTTCCTCGTTCTTAACTGGCACATTTATCTTTAGCTGATCTTTTGCCGGTAGATTAAGGAAGCCCTGGAGATTTACCTGTCTTCTATCTCCAAAGCCAACAAAGTCGAAGTCACCGAACGCATTCTTTAAAGCGTAGCTGTGGAAGTTTGCGTTAAATCTTGCACCTAAGACATACTCTTCAATCCTTGCCTTTGCAAGACCCTCCTCATCGATCACGCCTGCCTTCAACAGCTCCTCCGCCTGTCTGTGGTAGTCTTCGGGTGAGACGGCGTAGAAGAAAGCCCTTTCAAGCGGATTCTTTGCCTGCTGGACTTTAACCACAACGAGCCTGTCAATCTCTTCCGGAGAGGAGAACTCCTTCGGAATTCTCACACCAGCCTTTTTGAGCAGATAGTACTGCCCCCTTTCGTAGTTTCTCTCTTCAGCCCTCAACAAAAAGCGGTTACCGTATACAGGCACTTCAAACTCATTTTCTATTCCATCATAGCCAACGTAGACGGCAAAACTCCTGTTCGGTATGAAAACAGTATTCAGCTCTCTCAACTTTTCCTGCACTTCTTCATTTAGCATGTCTTTAAAGCTGTCGAGAACTATGATCTCATCATAAAGCCAGCGGTTGTACTTTGTGTACAGCTTATCCCTTCCCTTCTGCACGACTATGGCTGTTTTGAAGCCCCATGCTTTTGCAGCCATTCCAACTTCCTTTCCTGAATGAGAGCCAAAAATTCCTACTGTCACATCTTTATAGTCTTCAACCAGTTTTCTTGCCTCTTCCGATATGTCCATCGCCATAGCCATTGCTTTCATCGCAAGGTATAAACTCTTTCCGAAAACCTCCTTTTGTGTGGACTGAGTACCGGCAGAGCAAGCTCAGGATACTGGAGGAGGCGAGGCAGAGAGGAGAAGTTGATGGGGATATACTCCCATTACTTGATGCAATAAACAGCATCCCCTCCTATGTAACACTCTCGAGCTGTTCTGGCAGAGTTGTGGTTATGGACATGCCGGAATTTGGCAGAAAGCTTGAAGCAGAGTTTCTTGGGAAATGGCATCATGGAGTTACAGCTAAGGAGGTCATTAAAGCGGTTGAAAGGGGCAGGTTTACGACCTGGTTCATGGTACATCCACCAATAATCCATGTTGCATGCAAGAACCTTTACTTTGCGAACGAGATAATGCAGGCTGCAAACAGAGCAGGCTTCAAACGGTGTGGCCTGATATCCATCAAAAACAACGTCGTTGAGATAACATCTTTTGAGAGGATGGAAGTTCCCGTAGCTGTTGAAGGTAAAAGACTCGTGGATGACAGCTCTCTTTGTGTTATGGCGGAAATAGCGAACAGAAAGCTGGAAAGAGCGAAGGAGAAGTTGGAGAGACTTAAAAAGGAGCTCAGCCTATTTCAGCCCTGACAGTCACAAACATTGGCCCTCTGACATCTATTTTTTTGCTCTTGGATGTTATGTACCTCCTCACGTTTTCCTGCATCGTGAGATTCACATCTGAAAGCCCTTCCACAACTCTGACTCTGACCTCAACATCGCTGTTTCTTGCAACTCCTTCTTCAATCTGTCTTGCCGCAAAGTGGGAAAAGCTGTCTATGTACCTCATGCCTGTGGTAACTCCGTGCTCGAAGTACTCTCTCCACTTCTCAGTTCTCGGCACACCGTAGACGCTGCCCTGATAAACTACAACTTCATTTGCATATGCGGGCCCGCACAGCCTTGTATCTGGCTCCTTCTCTATTACGTACACCCTCACTCTTTTTCCGTACAGCTCACCCTCCCATGCGAGAAACTTGCAAGGGCTTTGCTCATTTGCATACCTTTCGGCTGTTGTGGAGATGGCACTGGCTATTTTTAATCCTGGAACTGTACCGGGCACTTCTGCAACCTTTATCGCCCTTGCAATATCCATATCTGATAGATCTATTTTTCCATAGAGCCATGGATATACCATTTCTCTCACATCAGAATAGTTGTAGAGTATCATTGCAAGCCTTTCAACTCCTAAGCCGAGATTCATAACTGGATATTCGATATCGTATTGAGCAAGAGCCGTTGGAGAGTAAATTCCGAAGGTTGCTATCTCTATCCAGCCGTCTCTGTACTTTGTATTTGAGCCAACAATTTTCGGGTGGAACGCAAACACCTCTGTTTGGGTTCCCGGGATGTAGTACTTGCTCCTCTTTTCATCAGGCTTAAAGCGGAACTTCTCAAATCCAAACTGCCTGAGTAAAGCTTCTGCTACAGCCTTTCCTTCATCAACGCTCACATCTTCGTCAACAACGACACAGCTTGCGGAGAAGTACGTGTACAGCCTCGTTGCATCTTCTCCCTGCTCTTTTCTAAAACAGCGGTCGATGCTAAACAGTTTAATGGGTAAAGGCAAGCGATCAGCTATCCTGCTCAGAGTGATGAACCAGCCAGTGGTCATGTGGCTCCTCAAAGTTAAACTGCTCGCTTCCGGCTTTATCTCTTTAAACTCGGGAAATACCTCGTCAAGAATCTTTACGGATGTGATGTCATCGATACTCAGAATTCTGGCAATCTCAAAGCTTAAATCATCGCCATCTATTTTTCCCTTCTTGTAGGAGTGGAATACCTGCTGGAGGTCGTCTATCTCTCCATTCTCGATTCTCCTACCGACAATGTCTTCAATCATCGAAACCTTTTGATGGGACATCCCCACATTGGGTTTTGGCAGGGATGCAAGGTAGAAACAGCGATCCAGAACTGCAAGAGCTTCTTTTCCAAACTGTCTCCTTACATGAACGTCCTCAACAATGAGAGGGTTAACGACCTCCTTGAAGCCGAGAGAGATATAAGCTCTCCGCAGGTTGTTTACAGTTTTGAAGAGTGGATGTTCTTCTCCATAGATGTAACCGTAGCGGGGATAGTGGAGATTGGGGTTCTTTAGTGAAAGAATCTCCTGCCCCTTCTTCCACGCCTCTTCGAAGTTTTCCTCTACGAGTTCTCTGTATTTGCGAGCGTCAAATTTCATTGGTTGCAATGGAAGAGATGGAGCTATTTATTTTTTCCTTCCGGGCAAACTTTTTTTATCCTCACAGGAGAGGGAACTTTAATGGCACACTTCAGACATTTAATTTCAATAGATGATTTGAGCAGGGCGGATATTCTTTACATTCTCGATAGGGCCGAGGAATACGAAGAAATAGCGATGGGCAGGGGAATGGGTAGAGTCCTTGAAGGAAAACTCCTTGCAAATGTGTTTTTTGAACCGTCAACCCGTACAAGGATGAGCTTTGAGGTGGCAATGAAAAGACTTGGAGGAGATGTTATCAACATGACTGCTCAGGAGGCAAGCAGCGTTGCAAAGGGGGAAAGTCTTGCAGATACAGTGAGAGTAGTAGGAAAGTACGCTGACGTGATAGTTCTGAGACATCCTCTTGAAGGAGCTGCTCGCTTTGCTGCCGAGCACTCAGAGGTTCCTGTCATAAATGCAGGGGATGGAGCTGGTCAGCATCCAACACAAACTCTTCTCGACCTCTACACAATAAGGAAGGAGTCGAGCCTTGATGAGCTGAAAATAGCTCTTATGGGAGATTTAAAGTACTCCCGAACAGTCCACTCTCTTATCAAGGCTTTGACCCTCTTTGATGCGGAAATTTACCTCGTAAGCCCTCCTTCTCTTGCTCTGCCGGAGGACTTTCTCGAAGGAGTCAGGGGTAAAATCTACACAGCTCAACTTGATGAGATAATTGAGGAAATAGACGTTCTGTACGTGACAAGAATCCAGAAGGAGAGGTTTCCGGACGAGGAAGAATATAAAAAAGTTGCAGGGAGCTACAAGGTTACGGCAGAGACTCTCAGAAAGGCAAACAGGAGTCTTATAATAATGCACCCCCTGCCGAGGGTTGATGAGATAGATGTCTCGGTTGATAGAACAAGGCACGCAAAGTACTTCCAGCAGACATTCTACGGTGTTCCGGTAAGAATGGCAATTCTGAGTGAGGTGATGTTATGAAGGAGCTTGCAGTCAGCAAGATAAAGGAGGGGACGGTCATAGACCATATAAATGCAGGGAAGGCATTGCTTGTCCTGAAAATTCTCAGGATAATTTCCGGAAGCAGAGAAAGGGTTCTCATGGCAATGAACGTGCCGAGCAGGAAGATGGGAACAAAAGATATAGTAAAAGTTGAAGGGAAGTTCATAAGCGAAGAAGAACTCAACAGAATTGCTCTCATAGCTCCAAGAGCCACAATAAACCTCATCAAGGACTATGAAATCTACAAGAAGTTCAAGGTTGTACTGCCAGAGACTGTGGAGGGCGTTCTTACCTGTCCCAACAGGTACTGCATAACCAACAGTCAGGAGCCCATTCTCAGGAAGTTCCACGTTACAATGATGGACGATGGCGTCGTTGCTCGGTGCCACTACTGCGGGAGGAAGATCAAGGAACTCGATAAATACGTGATTTCTACCTGAAAAATACCTAAAAGATTTCTTCCCTCTCGAAGACCTCTATTCCCCTCTCAGTTATACTGTATGGCTTTGGCTTTCTTGAATGCTTGACTCTACGCATTTTAACAACTTCGAGTCCAATCTTTGGCTCTTCAAGCTCGCTCTCTCTTATGTACTTTAAACATATCGCACCGTCGCATATATACTCAAGCAATCCGTATTTTGAGGCTGTGGGGTTATTCTTATCAGCTTCGCTTGTTATGAGAGCCGTTATTCCTGCACTCTTCAGAATATCTCTCAGGGTTGCAAGAGCCCTGTATCTTTCTGTCTCGTTGAACAGGGTCTCAAAAACACTTACTGAATCGATCAGTATTCTGCTTGCATGGAGACTTTTTATAACTTCAGGCAGATCGCTCTTTATCTTCCTCAGAGATTCTTTAACTTCGGCTGCTTCAAGCCTTGTAATTTCGAGGCCGTAGCTGTACTTCTCAAGTTCCATACCAAAGCCCTTTGCACTCTCAATTATACTCTGCTCATCTTCATCAAAGCTTATTATTATACAGGTTTCATCGTTTTTTAAACCTTCATATATAAAATGAAGACCAAGTGTTGTTTTCCCGGTTCCATATGACCCGACAACGGCAACTATATGTCTCTTTGGAATTCCGCCACCGAGAAGCCTGTCAAGCCCTTCTATTCCTGTAGAGAGATATTCCATACATCTCACCTCGTATACCCATATACTTCATATACTCATATAACCCTGACAAACCTCGAAATTGTAAACCCTTCTGCGGGGTCTATTCTTACGCTGTATTTGGCTATTTTGTCTTTTTCAAGCAACGGGAGGATTCCAAGTAGTTTTCTTATATACATCCACCTTGTTATTGCCTCTTTTTCCGCCTCCCACTCAAAAATGAGGACGCCATCAGCCTGATCGAGCAATTCCTCCTCATGACTCTTCTCCAGCATATCCTTCGTCAGCAGGGAGAGTAACAGTACGTTTCTTTTTATGCTGAGTTTTCTCAATCCCTTTGTGAGATCAACAAGATCGCTCCAGCTTATTCTTGTTCTTGTCAGCCTGACGAGGTCGCTGAGTGAATCAAGAAAAATAAGGCTGCCTTCATTCACCTCATCAAAAGCTCCAACAAGTTCTGGCAGCAAATCTTTTTCCCCTTCTCCAAGTGATTTCAGACTCGGCCTCTTTTCAGCGACCCATGATATTGGAACGATGCTCCTGCTGAAGTAAAATTCAACAAAACTCCTGATTTTTATGGAGTCCAGTGCTCCTTCAAGTCTGGCATGAGGAAATGTTAGTTCTATATCCCTCCTGACTTCTTCCGGCGAGGACGAAATGGAGATATACAGAACATCCCTGGGATACTCCACAGCATTTGCGTTCTTGCAGACCGATGTCAGGGCAAATTCCTTCCCGCCTGCCCCCACTTCTTCTACAAGAAGAACAAGTCCAGGATGCAATCCTTCACCGATCTGCTTGTCGAAGAACTCTATTCCTGTGGGGATTCTGATCATTCTATCACCTTAATATCTGGTTTAATATTTATCCTTAAAAAGGTTTTGAGGGGGAAGAGTTATTTAGCTTAATATGCAGTTTTTCAGGATGATCTCAATAGCAATTCCCTCATCGGCTCTGATAAACGAGAAAGATGAAAAAATTAAGGCATACAAGGTCGGACAGATAGCGAGGGCTGCCGCTATCTTCAGAGTGGGGGAGATAATAATATATCGCGATCCAAAGCTGGACGAATCAGATTTCATTGCAGACTTGCTTGAGTACCTCGAGACTCCACAGTACCTCAGAAGACATCTCATACCTATCAAGCCAAGCCTCAGGCATGCAGGTGTTTTGCCACCGCTCCGTATACCGTCTCATGCTCCGAAAGATTTAAAAATCGGTGAAGTAAGGGAGGGCATCATCAGAAAGGTTGGTCCTGAGGGCACAGCGTGGGTAGATATAGGCGTAAATGCCCTAGCCCTGCTTAAAGGGGTGAAGAAGAAAAGCGGGGCTCGCGTGACCGTCAGGGTCTGTTCGAAGAAACCGTTGGTGGTGGAAGAAGGCAAACCCGCAGGATACTGGGGGTATAAGGTAAAGAAGGTGGAGCTTGAAGATCTACTTCACCGGAATGTGGTGGTAGCTTCGAGAAAAGGCTCCATGCCCGGATTGGAGGAGATAACTTCACTTGAAGATCATGTGCTGGTCTTTGGCAGCCCTCAGGAGGGCGTGCATGAAATTGCCAGCCGTCTGGGTGTGGAGATAAATGCAAGGTGCTGGAATATAATTCCAAAACAGGGTGTTAAGACGGTAAGACTGGAAGAGGCTGTAACCGCAGCCCTCGCGATAATAAACTTCCTGAAAGGTGGTATGGAATGAAGGAACACAGGCCAAGAAGAGGATCGCTCGGGTTCTCTCCCCGAAAGAGAGCCAGTAGCATCGTTCCAAGGATAAGGGCTTGGCCCGAATGCAGCGACACAAGGCTGCTCGGATTTGCCGGTTATAAGGCCGGTATGACTCATGTTGTGATGGTAGATGACAGAAGGAACTCCCCGACATACGGGGAAGAAATAGTGATGCCCGTTACAGTAATAGAGACTCCTCCCATGAAGGTGGCAGGAATTAGAGTTTACAGAAAAACACCCTACGGCCTTCAGATAGCCGGAGAGGTATGGAGTGACAACCTGGATGACCATCTGGCTAAGAGACTCCAATTACCGAGGAAATCCCCGGATGTCGACAAACTGAAGGAAATAGAGGATGCTGCTGAAGTTCGCGTTATAACCTACACCCAGCCGTATATGGTCAGTGGAGTGCCCAAAAAAGTTCCGGAGGTAATGGAGCAGAAGGTTGGTGGCAATTCACTTGAATATGCAATAGAGAAACTTGGAAAAGAGGTTCGGGTTTCTGAGGTGTTCAGAGAGGGTGCCATGATCGATGTTTTATCGATCACCAAGGGTAAGGGCTTTCAGGGCCCGGTTAAAAGATGGGGGGTCATAACACTGAATGCAAAACATGCGAGAAGCAGCAAAAGCCGCAGGGTTGGATGTCTCGGCCCGTGGAGTCCTCACCACATCAGGTGGACGGTTCCGCAGGCAGGGCAGATGGGGTTCCACCAGCGTACTGAATATAACAAGCGCATAATAAAGATAGGGGAGGACGGCAGTGAGATAACGCCAAACGGTGGTTTTCTGCACTACGGTATTGTAAGGAATGAATATGTCATGGTTGCAGGAAGTGTTCCGGGTAGCGTGAAGAGACTTGTGCGGATGAGAGATGCGGTAAGACCACCGCAGGTGGGTTTTGAAGGAATCAATCTTATATACGTCAGCACAACGTCAAAGCAGGGGAGATGATGATGAAGGCACATGTGTTGAACCTCAAGGGAGAGGCGGTTGAGGAAATCGAGCTGCCTGCAGTATTTGAGGAGGAGTACCGCCCGGACATAATAAGAAAGGCAGTTCACGCTATCCAGAGCCATCGCAGACAGCCCTATGGCCCCAACCCGCTTTCCGGCACAGATTATGCTGCGGAGAACTGGGGACCCGGCCATGGGGTTGCAAGAGTACCCAGACTTAAAACAGGAAGGAGAGCCGTAAAGGTTCCGCAAGCGGTCAAAGGCAGGAGAGCGCATCCACCGAAGCCTCAAAAAGTGTGGTATGAGAAGATAAACAGGAAGGAGATGAGAAAAGCTTTACGTTCTGCAATTGCTGCAAGTGCCATTCCAGACCTTGTAGCGCAGAGGAACCATATTTTTGATGGTGCACTGCCCAAAGTGATTGTTGATGATTTTGAAAGCATTACGAAAACTAAAGAGGTTGCAGAGGTTTTTGAGGCTGCGGGTGTTTATGATGATGTCCGGAGAGCTGCAGAGAGAAAGAGAGTGAGGGCAGGAAAGGGCAAGATGAGAGGCAGGCGTTACATCAGAAAGAAGAGCCCTCTTGTAGTCGTCTCCAGACCATGCAGTGTTATGAATGCTGCAAGAAATTTGCCCGGTGTTGATGTTGTTACTGTAAAGGATCTGAATGTTGAACTCCTTGCCCCTGGAACACATGCTGGAAGACTCACTCTCTGGACAAAATCTGCCATAGAACTTCTGGAGGGATGGCTATGATAAAATGCTTCCTTGTTACGGAAAAAACAACCGCTGAGCTTGAAAAGAATGTTCTTACAGCCATAGTTGATACAAGAGCTAAGAAGCCGCAGATAGTTAAGGAAATAGAAAAGAAGTTCGGTGTAGAGGTTGAAAAAGTCAGTACGCTCATAACTCCGAAAGGGGAAAAAAGAGCATATATCAGACTCAAACCGGAGTATTCTGCTGAAGAAATACTCTCGAAACTTGGAGTATTCTGAGGTGATGTGATATGGGTAAACGGATAATATCCCAGAACAGAGGAAAAGGGGTGCCGACGTATACTGCTCCATCTCACAGGTATAAGGCTGATTTAAGGCACTTAAAATTCAGTGATAGCACAATTGTTGCGAAGGTAGTGGACATAGAACATGATCCTGCGAGGAATACCCCTATTGCCCGTGTAAAGCTTCCGGATAAAATGCAGTATATAATTGCGACGGAGGGCATGGGAACAGGCGACATAATCGAGGCTGGCCCGAATGCAAGCTTGAAGCCCGGCAATATAACGCTTCTTGAGAACATACCTGAAGGTACACCTGTCTGCAACATTGAATCACAGCCAGGAGATGGTGGAAAGTTTGCAAGAGCCAGCGGAATGTTTGCTCTCGTTATTGCTCACGAGGAAACTCGTGTGCTCGTTCAGATGCCTTCCGGTCAGATGAAGTGGTTCAATCCAAAATGCAGAGCGATGATAGGTGTTGTTGCTGGAGGAGGCAGAACCGATAAACCATTCGTCAAAGCCGGAAAGAAGTACTACAAGATGAAGGGGAAAGCTGCAAAATGGCCTCGCGTTAGGGGAGTTGCGATGAATGCCGTTGACCATCCATTTGGTGGAGGCAAACATCAGCATCCAGGAAAGCCCAAGACTGTGGGGAGAAGTGCTCCGCCTGGAAGAAAGGTTGGTAGCATATCCGCAAGAAGGACAGGAGGGAAGAGGTAGTATGGCGTTGAAGAGCAAGGTTGTCAGGTCAAAGGAGTTCAGATATCGCGGATTCAGTATAGATGAACTAAAGCAGATGAGTCTTGAGCAGTTTGCGATGTTGTTACCATCGAGAGAGAGGCGGAAGGTAAAAATGGGCTTCAACGAGCAGGAAGAGAAGCTCCTCAGGAAGCTCAGAAAGAAGGACTCAGTAAGAACTCACTGCAGGGATATGATAATACTGCCTGAAATGGTCGGCAAAGTTGTGTTTGTTCACAACGGCAAGGAGTTTGTCAGAGTGGAGATAAAACCTGAAATGCTCGGACACAGGCTTGGCGAGTTCACACTGACGAGAAGATTCGAGAAGCACAGCGGGCCGGGTGTTGGAGCTACGAGGAGCAGTAAGTATGTACCGCTGAAGTGATGACATATGGCGAGAGTATGCTATTCCTACAATCCAGAGGATGAGAGCAGAGCTGCAAGAGCAATGGGCTACGAGATGCCAGTAAGCTTCAAACATGCGGTTGAAATATGCAGGGAGCTCAAAGGTAGAAAGATAGATGACGCAATACGCTACCTCGAAGAAGTTGCGAGGGCAAAGAGGGCCATACCATTCAGAAGGTACTACAAGAAGGTTGCTCACAGAAACGTCAACGGCTGGTATGCCGGCAGGTATCCTCAAAAAGCAGCAAAGAGTATTCTGAAGGTATTGAAGAATCTCGAAGCCAATGCCGAGTACAAAGGACTTGAAAAAGATGAACTTGTAATAACCCATGCACAGGCGAAAAAAGGCAGAACTCTCAGCAGGCACATACCAAGAGCTTTTGGAAGGTCAACTCCACGTTCCAGGATATACACTACTGTAGAGTTTGTTGCAGAGGTGCGATAATGGCCATTGAGAGAAAATTTGTTGAAGACAGAATAAAGAAGCTCAGAGTTAAGGAGTGGATGGTTCAGGAAGTACGCAACGCTGGATTTGGAGGGGTGGATATAACCAGAACTCCGCTTGGTACTCAGATAACTCTGTTTGTAGAAAGACCGGGGCTTGTGATTGGAAAGGGTGGCAGAAGGATTAGAACTCTCACTGAAAGGCTTAAGGAGTTCGGCATTGAAAATCCTCAGGTCAGCGTTGACGAAATTGAAAAGCCAGAATTTAACGCCCAGCTTATGGCTTCACTGCTTGCAAGAGCTCTTGAAAGAGGATGGTACTTCAGAAAGGCGGGCTACAGATTCCTCTACAGGATAATGGAGGCGGGAGCGAAAGGATGCGAGATCGAGATAAGCGGTAAGCTTACAAGTGAGAGAGCACGAAATGAGAAGTTTCTTGCAGGAACCATGGTTCACACAGGCGAACCGGCATGCAGTATAGTCAATCAGGGCTTTGATGTTGCCGTAAAGAAGCTTGGAGTTCTCGGTGTTACGGTTCGTGTAATCCCGCCCAGCGTTGAGCTGCCTGATGAATTCAGCGTTGTGGATGTTACCGCCGGTACCGAGGATAGTGAAGGAGGTAGTGAATCTATTGCGGAGGTTGTAGAGGATGAAAATGAGGGAGATCAGGCAGATGAAAAGGGAGGAGAAACTCAAAAAGCTGAATGAGCTTGAGATGGATCTTCTCAGACTCAGAACTCTTGCAAGAAGTGGAGGAGCCCTTGAGAATCCCGGGCAGGTAAGAGTAATAAGGAAAGATATAGCACGCCTGAAGTTTGCGCTATGCCAGGAAGGCTACAGGGTTTAGCCATGGTGCTTGCGGATGAGTGGATAGGGCTGAAGGTGGAGGTAGTTAAAAGTCCAAATCCCTGTGAAGTTGGAATGAAGGGTATCGTGATGGATGAAACGATGAACATCTTCAGGATAAAAACTGAAAAAAGCTTAAAAACAGTCGCAAAGAAAGGAAGGGTCTTCAGAGTATGGTATAAAGGAGTGCGCCTTAGAGTTAAAGGGGATCTGATAGCTTTCAGACCTGAAGAAAGAATAAAAAGAGGAATCATGCTCATCAAGAGAGCAAAATGAGGTGAGTGTATGAGAGATATTGGTATTGATGTTAAACCTCCGGAAAAGGAGTGCAGTGATAAACACTGTCCTTTCCATGGAAACTTATCTGTAAGAGGACAGGTATTCAGGGGCAGGGTTGTAAAAACACACGAGAAATCAGCGGTAATTGAAAGAGAGTTGCTTAGATACGTGCCGAAGTACGAAAGGTACCTGAAAAAGAGGAGCAAGCTTCACGCCCATAATCCTCCATGTATAGATGCGAGACCGGGGGATGTTGTAACGGTAGCAGAATGCAGGCCGATAAGCAAGACAAAATCTTTCGTGATAGTGGAGAGGATTGCATATGAAGGGGATTAAAGCTCGCATACCTCGAGCCCTGCCAACAGGGGCCAAACTCGTATGTACCGACAATACGGGAGCAAGAATGCTCAAGATAATCGCAGTTAAAGGCTACAAGGGTGTCCGGAGGAGATATCCTGCAGCAGGAGTGGGAGACATAGTCGTTGTTTCGGTGAAGAAGGGCACTCCTGAAGTGAGAAAACAGGTGCACTACGCAGTCATAGTGAGGCAGCGTAAGGAGTACCGTCGTCCGGAAGAGGGCACGAGAGTTAAATTCGAGGATAACGCTGCTGTCATAACCGATGATAAGGGAAATCCCAAGGGAACAGAAATAAGAGGTGCAGTTGCAAGGGAGGCTGCAGAACGGTTCTCCAAAATTGGTTCCTTGGCAGCCGCTATACTTTGAGGCTTGAGGTGATTGTATGTCCAAACAGCCAAGAAAACAGAGAAAATGGCTCTACACTTCAAAGCTCCATGAAAGGCATCGCCTATTGCACGCAACTCTCTCCAAAAATTTGAGAAAGAAGTATGGAAAACGCAGCCTGAGAGTGAGAAAAGGAGACAAGGTAAAGATAATGAGGGGAAAGTTTGCAGGTCAGGAGAGTAGGGTACTGGAGGTTGACATGAAGAGGTGTATTATAAAGTTAGACGGTATTACAACATCCAAAGCAGATGGTACTGAGGTGGCAGTTCCAATCCACCCCTCAAATGTCATGATAACCGAGTTGAAGGAAGTTGATGATGTCAGAAAGAAAATACTGAAGAGGTGAAAAAATGCACCAGAAGAGACTTTCAGCTCCAAAAACGATAAAGATTCCCAGAAAAGTGGCTAAATGGCTAACCAGGATATCTCCCGGTCCGCACGATAGGAACGCCATTCCATTGCTCGTGGTAGTAAGAGATCTCTTGGAGCTCGCCGACACTGCAAGAGAAGCAAAGAAGATAATCTCATCAGGCAAAATTCTTGTCGATGGAAAGCCGAGAAAGAACTACAGATTTCCTGTCGGACTCTTCGATGTGATATCCATTCCCAAGCTTGGCAAGAGCTACAGAATGCTGTTCGATGAGAAGGGCAGATACGTTCCCAGAGAGATTGGAGATGAGAAGCTCAAGCTCTATAAGATAGTTAACAAGACCGTTGTCAGGGGTGGTAAGGTTCAGCTTAACCTGTTTGACGGAACGAACATTCTTGCGGATAACAGCTACAAAACCAAGGACAGCATACTCCTTGAAATTCCTGAAAAAAAGATGGTTGACCACCTTCGTTTTGAAGAGGGTGCCCTTGTTATGATTACCGGGGGAACTCATGCAGGAGAGATAGGAAGGATTAAAGAGTACAAGGTAGTTAGAGGCTCTGCTCCAAATCTTGTTACAATAGAAGGTGAAAGAGAGACGCTCACAACAATTGAAGACCACATATTTGTCGTTGGAAAGCCAGAAGAAGAAAAACCCGTAATCGATCTGGGGGTCTGAGGATGGTTGCCAAAACAGAGAATCCTGCAAGAGAAGTGCTAATTGATAAAGTTGTCATCAATATGGGTGTTGGAGAAAGTGGAGAAAGACACAAGAAGGCCATTGAACTCTTGGAGCGGCTCACCGGCCAGAAGCCTGTCGTCACATATGCAGAAAAAACAATAAAGAATTTTGGAATCAGGAGGGGCGAGGCGATAGGAGTGAAGGTCACGTTAAGGGGAGAGAAAGCTCTGAAGTTTCTCAGAGATGCTCTCAGCGTTAAGGAGTTTAAACTTGGCAAACGGCAGATAGGAAATGGTGAATTCTCCTTTGGAATACCAGAGCACATTGACCTGCCAGATGTAAGCTACGATCCTGATACGGGTATTTTTGGAATGGATGTGTGCGTTTCGTTGAGAAGGAGAGGTTACAGAGTTGCAAGAAGAAGAAAGGCAAGGGCCAAAATCGGTAGGAGTCATCGAGTCACGAAGGAAGACACAATCGAATTTTTGAAAAACCTTGGCGTAGAGGTGGCATGATGAAGGAAAGAAAGAAAATTTACGGACGTGGAGCCAGTGAATGCAGGAGATGCGGGAGAAAGAGCGGGCTGGTAAGAAAGTACGGTATATATCTCTGCAGACAGTGTTTTAGAGAAGTTGCATCTGAACTCGGTTTCAAGAAATACTGGTGATTGTATGAGTCTCAGTGATACTCTTTCAAATGCCATGGTGGCAATAAAGAACGCTGAGGTAAGCGGAAAAGGAAAGTGTAAAGTCAGGCCAGCAAGCAAGCTTGTCGGGAACGTCCTCAGAGTTCTAAAAGACTACGGCTACATCAAAAATTTTGAGTACATAGATGACAGAAAAGGGGGAGAATTTCTGGTAGAGCTCTCTGGAAGAATAAACGATTGTGGAGCCGTAAGGCCGAGGTTCTCCGTAAAGAAGACCGAATACGAAAATCTCGAAAAAAGGTTTCTGCCAGCAAGGGACTTTGGCATACTTATTGTATCTACAGTGAAGGGCGTTATGTCCCAGAAAGAGGCGATGGAACGGGGGCTTGGTGGTGTGTTGCTTGCATACGTTTACTGAGGTGTTAACGGTGATAGAACGAACAGTTGAGATTCCGGAAGGTGTAGAAGTCTCAATTGAAGGGGATGACATCAGAGGCTACTTCGTTACGGTTAAAGGACCGAAGGGGGAGAACTCCAAGCTTTTGAAGTACAGAGATGTTCATGTACTGAAGGAAGATGGAAAGATCAGGGTATATACAGAAACGACGAAATCGAAGCAGAGGGCAATGGTTGGAACTTTCGCAGCCCATATAAGCAATCTGCTCAGGGGTGTTACTGAAGGATTTCAGTACAAGCTCAAGGTTCTCTATTCACATTTCCCGATAAAGCTGAGAGTTGAGGGAAGAGACGTGATAATCGAGAACTTCCTCGGTGAAAAGCATCCAAGGAGAGCAAGAATATTTGGAAGGTGTGATGTAAAAATCAGTGGCAATGAGATATTGGTTGAAGGGGTTGACAAGGAGGAATGCGGGCAAACTGCAGCAAATCTCGAACAGACAACGAGAATTAAAAATCTGGATGTGAGAGTATTTCAGGACGGAATTTACATAGTGGAGAAGCCGTGAGGTGTTGACAGATGAACCTTCTGAAGCTCAGAAGAAGACTCAAAGCAAGAAGACCCGAATTTAAGAGATATGAATCTCACAAAAAGTTGAAACTGAGTGATAAGGGATGGAGAAAGCCGAGGGGCAGACACAGCAAACTCAGACAGAGGTACGGTGGCAAGTGGAGCGGAAGAATTCTTGTTACCGCCGGGTTTGGCTCTCCAAAGGCCGTAAGGGGACTGCATCCGAGCGGGAAAGAAGAGATACTGGTTCACACTCCAAAGCAGCTTGAGAATATAAATCCTGAAAAGCAGGCGGCAAGAATTGCTTCAGGCGTTGGCACTAAAAAAAGGCTTGTAATTGAAGAAAAAGCAAAAGAAATGGGCATAACTGTGCTCAACGCAAGCAGGTGATAACTATGGATTTGAGATTCCAGAGGAGGCTTGCAGCAAAAATTCTTGGGTGTGGCAGGGAAAGAGTTTGGATGGATCCGAATTCTCTGAGCGATATTGCTGAAGCTGCAACCAAGGAGGATATAAGAAAACTCATAGAAGATGGGATTATAAAGAGAAAGCCCGTAACAGGTATCAGCAGAGCGAGAATAAACCAGAAGAACAGTCAAAAGAGGAAGGGAAGGCGAAGGGGACATGGCAGTAGAAAGGGGAAGAAGGGCGCAGGAGCACCCTCAAAAGAGCTGTGGATTGCAAGGATAAGGGTACTGAGAAGGCGACTCAGGTTTTTAAGAGATGCAGAAATGATCGACCGTAGAACATACCGTATGCTCTACAGAAGAGCAAAAGGCGGAGAATTCAGAAATGTGGCTCACCTTGATGCATACGTTCAATCAATAATCCATAAGAGGTGATATATTTGGCAAAAGGCCCGCGATATAGGGTAAAATTTAGAAGAAGGCGAGAAGGTAAGACAGATTACAGGAAGAGACTCAAACTCATCCTTTCAAGAAAGCCAAGACTTGTTGTGAGAGTAACGAACAGAAGAGTAATTGCTCAGGTTGTGGAATATAGCCCAGATGGGGACAGGGTTATAGTCGGAGTAGATTCCTCAATGCTTGAGAAATTTGGCTGGAAGGGTTGCATCGGCAATACCCCCGCCGCATATCTGACAGGTCTCCTGATTGCGAGAAAGGCTCTTTCAAAAAACATCAATGAAGTTGTGCTGGACATAGGCCTGCACTCTCCAATAAAGGGTTCAAAGGTCTTTGCAGTACTTCGAGGGGCAGTTGAAGCAGGGCTTATCATCCCCCACAGCCCCGATGTGTTCCCGGATGATTCACGCATAAAGGGAGAGCATATAGCCAGATACTACACAGGTTCCGGCAGGCTTACGTATAAGCTGGATCCATCACAGCTTCCGTCTCATGTTGATGAGATAAAGAGCAGGATAATGGAGATGGTACAATGATTGAAGAGTGGGTACCGAGAACGCGGCTTGGAAAGCTGGTGGCAGATGGCAAGATAAAGAGTCTGGATGATGCAATAGCAAGCGGCCTGCCCCTGAAGGAGCCGGAAATAGTCGATGTTCTTCTCCCAGAACTCGAAGATGAAGTTCTGGAAATTTCTATGGTTCAAAGGATGACAGACAGCGGTAGAAGGACGAAGTTTAGAGTTACAGCGGTAATTGGCAACAGAGATGGTTACGTCGGGGTTGGTGTTGGCAAATCAGCTCAGGTTGCTCCAGCAATCCAGAAAGCCATAAGCAACGCAAAAATAAATATCTTTAAGGTTCAGCGTGGCTGTGGCTCATGGGAGTGCGGGTGCGGAACAGAGCACTCCATTCCTTATAAGGTCACGGGAAGTGCCGGCAGTGTTCGTGTAACCCTCATCCCCGGGCCAAAGGGTCTGGGACTCGTTGCCGGAGATGTGGCAAAGAAGGTTCTTGAGCTGGCCGGTGTCAAGGATGTCTGGACATTCACCAATGGCAGCACAAAAACAACGATCAATTTCGCAAGAGCAACGTATAAAGCACTCAAACAGACCATGTACATCAAGAGGTGATTGCATGTTTGCTGTTATAAGACTCAGGGGTAATGTAAACGTAAACAGAAAAATAAGAGAGACCCTTGCGATGCTGCGTCTCTACAAAAAGCACCACTGCACAGTGGTTCCCGATACGCCTTCATATAGAGGAATGCTCAACGTGGTTAAGGACTACGTTGCCTATGGAAAGATAGATGCAGAAAACCTTGCAACTCTGCTCAGAAAAAGGGGCAGGTTGACTGGAAACAAACCCGTTACTGATGAATACGTGAGAGAGACTCTGGGCTATTCATCCATTGAGGAGTTTGCAAAAGCCGTTGTTGAGGGTAAGGCAAATCTTAAAGATTTACCTGAATTGAAACCAGTTTTTAGGCTACATCCACCAAGAAAAGGTCTCAAAAATATAAAGTGGCATTATCCTCTGGGTGATCTTGGAGAACATGGCGAAATAGCCAGGTTACTTTACAGAATGAGGTGATGATATGCCAAAGCCCAAGATCAAAAAGATCAGAGGGACAAGAACCTGTGGAGGAGGTTCCCATAAAAACAACAGAAGTGGAAGGGGGAGCAGAGGAGGTGCTGGCAAAGCCGGGATGTTCAAGCACAAGTACATCAAGGCAATGAAGACCGGTTATGAAATAGGCAAGTACGGCTTTACCAGGCCTAAATCGATAAGATTGGATTGCAAGACAGTCAGATCCATTAAAGGAAGGCTTAGGGAGCTTAGAAAAGAAGGAAAGCTTGATGAATGCACCTACAGATTTCTCTATTCCCGTCCCGAGCTTAACGTTGGAGAGCTTGATATTATAATAGATAACCTGGTTAGGCTCGGTATTGCATCAAAGGAGGGTGACGTTTACTCAATAGATCTTTCAGAGCTCGGGTACACAAAGCTTCTTGGGGGAGGCAGGGTCAGAAAAGCAATCAGAGTTACAGTTGATCACGTGACTCCCAGAGCGGCCGAAAAGATACAGCAGGCGGGCGGAGCCGTTTAGGGGGCTGAGAGATGGATGAGATAATCAAGAAACTACAACCTTATTTTGAGCGGATTCCGAGTGTTGAACGGCCAAAAGGACATATCCCCTTTAAAGAGAAGTTCGGATGGATAATTGCGGTTCTTCTTCTGTATTTCGTTCTATCCAATGTTCCTGTTTTCGGGTTATCTCCTGAATCTATAGATATATTTGAAAGATACCGGGCGTTTTTTGCTGGTAAAAGTGGTTCGATAATAGCCCTGGGTATAGGGCCAATCGTCACTGCGTCAATCATACTCCAGCTTCTCGTTGGAGCTGGAATAATAAGTCTTGATTTAACAGATCCTGATGATAGAGCAGCATATCAGGATTTTCAGAGGTTTCTTGTTTTTGTAATGATTGCACTCGAAGCCCTTCCCCAGATACTCGGTGGTTTCTTAAAGCCAAATCTTAGTGTAGCAGCACAGCTTGGGGTCTCTCCTGGTTTGCTCTCTTTCCTCATATTTATCCAGCTGTTCATAGGTGGAGTTTTGATTGTTTATATGGATGAAGTTGTATCGAAATGGGGCATAGGCAGTGGTGTCAGCCTTTTCATCCTTGCTGGAATATCCCAGTCCATAATTACCGGTCTTTTCAACTGGGTAGTGCCAAAAGGCAGCAAGATGCCCGCAGGAATAATACCCCGGTGGATATGGATATCACAGAACGTACCGCCCGAGCAGCTCCTCACAGCAAGCGGAATGGGATTTCTGCTAATAGACGGGGGGGCTCTTGCAATTATAACAACTCTGGTGATTATTTTTCTCGTCGTCTTTGCAGAGGGCACACGTGTTGAAATACCGCTCGCCCATTCCCTTGTAAGGGGTGCAAGAGGTCGCTTTCCCATAAAGCTCATATATGCAAGTGTTCTGCCGATGATATTTGTGAGAGCCTTGCAGGCAAATGTTCAGATAATGGGAATGGTTCTGTACAGAAAGGGGATAACAATATTCGGGGAATACGTCGGTTCAAGGCCAATAAGCGGCCTTATGTATATGCTCTCTCCGGTAAGAAGCCCCTATGACTGGATTCCTGCTCTTGTAAAGCAGAATCCTTACTTTGCAGATATGCCAAGCTGGATGATAACGGGTCATCTGCTCATAGACGCAACAATTCTTGTTATGGGTGGTATGCTCTTTGCAATCTTCTGGGTTCAGACGTCAGGCATGGACGCAAGAACCGTTGCTGATCAGCTCGCAAAATCGGGAATGCAGGTTCCTGGATTTCGCAAAAGGCCACAGGTTCTTGCAAGGGTTCTGAGCAGATATATACCCAAGGTTACGGTTGTGGGTGGTGCAGCAATTGGTGTCCTCACACTGATTGCCAACATGCTCGGAACAATAGGTAACGTTACCGGAACCGGTTTGCTGCTTGCTGTCAGCATAGCATATAAGTTCTATGAAGATCTGGCAAAGGAACAGCTTACTGAGATGCACCCGATGATCCGTAAGCTGCTGGGTGAGGAATGATGAAGAAGAGAATACGACGGATGGTGGATGGAGCTCTTTTTGGTATTGGGTTACTTTTCATGTTCGGGGTGCTGAGCAGTGATTTCAGGCTCAAAATTGCAGGTCTCGCCGCTCCGTTTCTTGACCCCCTTCTTGTGTTTCCAATTCATGTGGTCATTTTCATACTTGCATTCATAACGGGAGCGTACTCATCACTGATTCAGAAGTATGCGGTTGATATGGAGAAGGTCAAGAAAATTCAGCAGAAGGTAATGGCATTTCAGAAGGAGTACATGGAGGCAATGAAGAAGAACAACCAGGCTAAACTGAAGAAACTTGAGGAAAAGAAGCCAGAGATACAGAAGCTTCAGGGAGAAATGATGGGCAGCCAGATGAGGACGATGTTTTACACTGTTGCTGTAACTCTCCCGATCTTCTACTGGCTCTGGGTGAAAATATACAACATCCACACGAAGGTAAGCACATACTACGGCCTCGAAAGCAAGTTCATGGTCACGGTTCCATTCAGCGGAACAATTCACGTCAGTGACTCACTATCACCCTTGCCTATCCCGTGGTGGATTTTCTGGTACTTCCTCTGCTCTGTCATGCTCTCTCAGATTGTAAAAAAGGTTTTCAAGCTGGGATAGTATGAAGATTACCATTTCTGGCCCGCCAGGAAGTGGAACGAGTACTGTAGCAGATATTGTAGCCTCAAAGCTCGGATTTAAGCTCGTTTCTGCCGGTGAAATTTTCAGGCGGCTTGCAAGAGAGAAGGGGTATTCTCTGGAAGAGTTCAGCAGAATTGCCGAGGAAAATGAGGAAATAGATATGTTCATCGATCATACTCAGAAGGAAATGGCAGAAAAAGAGGAGAATGTGGTTGTTGAAGGCAGGCTCTCCGGCTGGATGATTGAAAAAGCCCTTAAAATCATGATAGTCGCAGACGAGGAGACAAGATATAAAAGAATTGCGAAAAGAGAGAACAAACCAGTCGAGCAGATAAGAGTGGAGACGAAAAAAAGGGAGGAGTATGAGAGAGACAGGTACAGGAAGTATTACGGCATAGATATTGATGACTGGAGCATATACGATCTGGTCATAAATTCTGGCCATTTTGGAGCAGAAGGTATTGCTGAGATAATTCTGAAGGCTGTTGAGCACATCAGTTTTGAGTGACTTCTAAACTCATCTGTATTTAAAAGAATCAAACCTCTATCTCCTCTCCCACCTCAACAATTCTGCAGTTGATGCCCTCTTTATCCAGCCTATCTTTCAAGCCTTCTGCATTGCTTCGCTTCTTTTCGGAGTAGTGGAATGGCACAACGAGCTCTGGCTTCAGCCTCAAAAACTCGTTGACGTAGTCATCGTAGTAGTCCGGGAAGCAGGCAGTGAAGACGAGCTTAATCCCTCCAGCATCAGGGAATTTTGCGGAGTCACCGGGATGCAGGACTCCATTGTAAAAGTAGCTGTAACTTTCCTTTGAACCCCAGCACCAGCTCTCTAAAATCTTTATTCCGTTTATTTCTTTACCAGCCTCGGCCCTTATTCCTTCAAGCCCGTACTGCTCAAGCACAAACTCAGGAGCTACGAGTTGTTTCGCATCCAGCGCCTTGAATTTCTCCAGATCAAAGTGGTCGTCGTGCTCGTGCGTTACAAGCACGTAGTCTATTCCCTTCTCAGGTTCGACTACATAGTTTGGGTCAATAACAATGTGCTCTTCTCCGAATATCTCAACACATGAGTTGCCCAGCCATCTGACCTTCATACCCTCACTATGAAATCTGAAGATATATCACTTTCTGTCCTGCGTTCTGCAGCCAAACCTTTAAAAGCCAATGAGAGATGGAGAAGCAATGGGCAAGAGCAATGGCATCATTGAAGAGAAGAGCTTTGGAGAGCGATTTTATGTCAGAGAGGAAGGAGCAGATGCAAACGAAGGTTACGGTTGCTATCCTTTTAAGCGTCCCATGAACGAGTATATAAGAAAGGGTTTTGTCTGTATAGACAAGCCAATGGGGCCCAGCAGTCACGAAGTTGTTGTATGGGTTCGTAGAATGCTAAATGTAAGCAAAACAGGGCATGCAGGAACTCTCGATCCCCGTGTCACCGGTGTTCTGCCGGTTCTTATTGAAGACGCAACGAAACTTGTTAAAGTCCTTCAAAGCTCTGAGAAGGAGTACGTTGCTCTTATGCACCTCCATGATGACGTCAGCAGTGAGAAGATTGAAAGAGTGATGTCTCTCTTCAGGGGAAAGATATACCAGCGCCCTCCTTTGAAGTCCGCAGTGAAGAAAAGAATCAGAACCAGAGAAATTTATGAAATAGACATCCTCGAAATAGAGGGCAGAGACGTGCTGTTCAGAGTCAGATGCAGTGCAGGGACGTACATACGGAAGCTGTGCATGGACATCGGTGAGGTACTTGGATGTGGTGCTCACATGCAGGAACTCAGGAGGATAAGAACCGGAGTTTTTGATGAATCCATGACCTGCACCCTGCATGATCTGCTCGATGCCTACGTTTTCTGGAAAGAGGAAGGAGTTGAGGACTACCTCAGGGCGATAGTTAAACCGATGGAGTTCGCCGTTGCGAATATGCCCAAGGTTGTAGTGAAAGACTCGGCCGTGGATGCCTTATGCCATGGGGCTGATTTAATGGCAAAAGGGCTTGTTTACATCGAAAAGAACGTGAAGAAAAGCACAGAAGTGGCAGTATTCACCCTGAAGCATGAGCTTGTGGCACTTGGTACGGCACTCATGGATGCAGAGGACATGCTCAGTGCGAGGAGGGGCGCAGTTATAGATATTTCAAGAGTTATAATGGAGAGAGGAACGTATCCGGCAATGTGGAGGACTTGATGTGAGGATGCCAAAGTAACCGAAAGATTTTTAACAAGGATAAAAATTTAATCAGGTACATCAAGTCCTATCGTCTTTCTGTATCTCATTCCCGGAAACCTGATTTTCTTAATAGCTGAATAAGCTTTCACCCTCGCATCTTCGATAGTTTCACCTCTACCAACGACAGTGATGACTCTTCCTCCTGTAGTCTGGTAGCCATCTGGCTTCGCTATTCCATTAGCGTAAAGAATTGCTTCCTTCATTGCCTCTTCAATTCCCTCCATCGGTTGGCTTGTATAGTGCTGTGCAGGATATCCTGGCTTGAATCCTTCTCTACCTTTCAGAGCTCCACTTACTGCACAGACTGCAATACAGCAATCATTGCTGAACCTTACGTCTACTTCGTCAAGTTCTTTCTCAATTATAGCCATTGAAAGTCTGTACATATCTGTTTCAAGTCTCGGCAGCTTCGCCTGAGCTCCAGGGTCGCACTCCCTGATGTTGATTTCAAGAACTTTTGGAATGATCTCTCCATTTTCCTCCACAAACATGATGACCGGATAAAGAACACCCTTAAACGTCTTTCCCTCACTGCGGGAGTACCTTATGATAGGTTTTACTACCATCTCCATTATTTTTTCTTCGAGTTCTGGTGTTAATGCCGGATGTGGACTTACTGCTCCCATTCCTCCGGTGTTCAGATTGAACAGCCTTCCCTCCCGGTACAGCTTTTCCGCATCACTTTTTGATATAAACTTTTTTGTAAGCCCTATGTAGAAGTCCCTCATGCCCTCAACATCGTCGCTATCAAATGCACGTTTGTAGTCCTTTGCATGTCCGAAAGGTTTTACTGTTTTACCGTCGCTGATGGCTGTAAAAGCGACTTCGATACCATAAAGCCTTTCTTCCACCTCTATCCTGTCTCCTGCCTGTCCAAACTTCTTTTTCACCATTATCTCCTCAACAGCCTGTATTGCCTGCTCCTCAGAACTGCAAACGTAAACACCTTTACCGGCTGCAAGTCCATCTGCCTTTACAACCAGATCCTTACCCGAGGAATAGCAGCTCTTTATGTACTCTCTTGCCTCATCAGGATCGTCAAAGTTGCAGTATTCGGGGATTGGAACCCCTATTCTTGCGAGAAAGTCCTTTGCCCAGCATTTACTTGCCTCAA
The DNA here is from genome assembly GCA_029984855.1 of Archaeoglobales archaeon. Taxonomy (GTDB): domain Archaea; phylum Halobacteriota; class Archaeoglobi; order Archaeoglobales; family Archaeoglobaceae; genus Archaeoglobus_C. Next base: position 32,292 of record JARQZL010000117.1, read on the forward strand.
GAATTGTTGCCTCTTTTCTTGGTCCAACAACAGGTATCCCGTTCTCTTCCATAAGATCTACGATGCCCAAGCTCAGCGGTTCTTCTGGGCCAACAAAAGCGAGGTCAATGTCTTCAAGCTTTGCGAAGTTTACTATCTCATCAAGAGCCCTTATCGAAGAAATGAATCTCCCTTTAAGCTTTGCCTGACTGCATTTCTCAAAAAATTCGCTTCCAGCGTTTCCTGGAGCAACGAAAACCTTCTTTACCTCTTCACTTCTTGCAAACGCATGCGCAATGGCATTTCCCCTTCCACCAGCATCTACCACAAGAACCTTGACCATGTTCTTCCTTCAGCTGGCGTATATAAATTATAGCGTTAACAGCCCTGCGGCAATGAAACATGCAAGAAAAGATAGCACAGGAGTAACAATCCAGCTCAGAACTATCTGCTTAACCAAGCTGATTCTGACAGAAGAGAAGCTTTTTAGTATCCCAACACCTGCAATGCCACCAATTATACAGTATGTTGTCGAGACAGGCATACCAATCAGCGTGAATGTAAAGACCGTCATTCCTGCTGACATCTGGGCTGAGAAGCCAGAAAAAGCATCAAGAGGTGTAATTCCTTTGCCAACAGTCTCAACAACCCGTCCGCTCAGCAAAACGGCTCCGGCAAAGAGCAAAATGGAACCAAGGATGGCTGCAACTGTTGCATCCAGGTATCCGGAAGACACTACAGGCCCGAGCGCTGTGGCAAGTTCATTCGCTCCGGTATTGTAGGCAATAACAATTCCACTGAGCAATAGCAAAAAGGATGTTGTTCTCTCTGCAATGAAGAACGGCAATCTGGAGATCAAACGCTCCACAACTGAATATATTATCATGGCAAGCAACATGGAGCTTACAGGAGATATTATCCAGGATAGCACAATTGACTGGAGAATATCAAGCCTTGCTGAACCCGCCACAACTCCCGCACCTATCAGGCTGCCAACTATTGCCTGATGACTCGAGATAGGAAGCCTCTTCCAGTTTGAGAAGATTATTATAAAGGCCGAAATAAAGAGAGAGATACTCAATAACAATGTATCGAGTTCTGCAAGGCTGCCAACCGTGTACATGACATTTCGCTGCGTAAGCGCTCCAAGCATTACGAAAATTCCAAGAAGTGAGATTGCCCTTCTGAAGCTCAGTACACCAGACCCAACGCTTATTCCAAAGGAGTTGGAAGTATCGTTGGAGCCTATACTGAAGGCTATAAGCATTGCAGCAATTGCAGCAAGCATTATCTCAAACTCACATTCAGAATTTGTATCAGATCAGCAGCATCCTCGATGATATCGCTAACGTTAACAAGCCCGTCTATAAAATTCGACAGGATTTTGCCCTCCCAAAAACTTCTCACCTCTTTTTTTACAAGCTTCTTGTAGATTTCACGCTTGATTGCATCAACTTCCCGCTCTCTCGTTCTGATCTTTATCGTCTTGTCACTGAGATCAGCTTCCTTACCAAGAGCTTCAAAAGCCTCCATGAGGTTCACACTCATTTTTGTGTTGAGAATTGCCACTTTTACACAGAGTTCTCTAACATCCCCATCCAGCTCAGAGGTGAGGCGAGCATAGTCAACGGCAGTATTTTCAAGAGTGTCAAGGATTTCATCAATTGTCTCAGCAAGCTTGTAAAGCGTCCCCCGCATTACCGGGAGAAAAGCACCCTCATATAGCTTTAACGCGATATCTCTTCTTATCGCATCTCCCGTTTTTTCAAGTTCACAAACCTCTGTCAGCAGCCCTTTGTCACCGCTTTCAATCGCTTTGGTGAATATCTCGCAGGATAGCTTAACAGAATTGATGTGCTCCTTGAAAAGCTCGATAACTTCTTTCTCCTTACCACCGGCGATAAATCTTTTCAGCCATCGCATTTTTCTCACCCCATTGTTTGAGAAGTGTAAATAAAAAATAATAAAAATCTGCCGAAAAAGGAAATGATTATATACGACCGATATTACGAAATTCATGCGAATCGGTATAGTTAAACTCGGTGCAATTGCCACATCTCTTCTCCTTGATTACATACTCGATGAAAGGGCGGAAAGGGAGGATATAGAGATACGTACAGTTACAAGTGGCCCAAAGCTGAGGGATGCAGACGTTGAAATTGCAGAAAAATTAAAGGAATTCAATCCCGATTTAATAGTGGTCGCCTCACCCAATGCAGCTCTTCCTGCTGCAAAGAAGGCGAGGCAGATTCTTAAGGAGTCAGGAAAGCCGGTGATAGTAATAAGCGATGCACCTGCTAAAAAAGTGAAGAATGAGCTTGAAGCTGAAGGATTTGGCTACATACTTGTTACAGCAGACTCAATGATTGGTGCAAGGCGTGAGTTTCTCGATCCCACAGAGATGACTTTATACAACACCGATGTGATGAAAGTGCTTGCCGCTTGCGGTGCATTCAGGGCCGTGCATCTGGCCATAGACCAAGCAATAGAGGAGTTAAAAGCCGGAAATGTAGAGCTGCCAAAGCTTGTTGTTGATGTAGAGAGAGCGGTAAATTCCGGTTATTTCAGCAATCCCTATGCAAGAGCAAAGGCTATGGCTGCATATACAATAGCCGAAAAAGTTGCAGACATAACAACAAAAGCATGCTTTATGGAGAAAAACCCCGAAAGATACATACCACTGGTTGCCTCAGCACACGAAATGATGAGATACGCAGCAAAACTTGCAGATGAGGCAAGGGAAATTGAGAAAGCTAATGACAGTATCTGTAGAACACCTCATGCAAAAGATGGCAGAGTTTTGAGTAAAAGGGAACTTATGAAAAAACCCTCCTGAACTCTTTTCCTTTCTCTCCCTTTTATCTCTCAACCAAGGAGTACGAAATCAGTAAGAAGCCGGCTGTCAGTATACTTATAACAAGGGGCATTATAACGCTCGGAAATGAGATCAGTCCAAGAGCTGACGCCATAAGCATGCTTACACCCGCAAGGGCTATGAGAATGAAGCCAGCAAGCAGGTAGAGCATATCCGCTCTCCCGGTGGATATATGGGCTTTCAAAACTACACTGATTACGATAATACTTGAAGATATAAAGACAAAACCAAAAAGAAAGTAAATAATTAAAAAATAGTTGTTCAATTTATGTACCTCCTCAGCTGAGATCTACCTGTGTCATGCCGCTGAGTGAGTCTGGGATGCTCACACCAAACTCGGTTGTTGCGCCCGTTACCGGGATTATCCTTATTGTTGCTGTCTTACTCTCTCTCAGACCGCTGTCGCCACGGATGGCACTGATATTCAGGTGAATCTTTGCAACATCCTCCTTGCTGTTCATAACCGGATTGCTATTGCCGTTTGTTTTCAGAGAACCATCATCATCGTTGACCCATGTTACAACGAACGTGCTTGACCAAGTAGTAATATTGCCCGGATCAATGATGGTTGAATTCCCACTGTGTGCCACATCGCACGTCAGAATGGCATGAGTATCATCATCGATGTATTCTATGGTGGCATTGCCCAGGTCGATATCTTCACTTCCCGGTCTGAGTTTTACTGTGAGGTTTATCCAGTCAACGTATTTGAGGTTGCTCACCGTGGTAACGTTTCCTGAGGCAGCAACCACATTCAGACCCGTTGAGGTCTGCGATGTAGCTTCTTTTCCTGTCGTCTGAGCTCTCTGCTGAAGTAAACCGGCGGTGTTTATCAGAACGGCAGCAGCTATAGCCGCAACCAGAACCATTGCTATAAAGACAATCAGTGTACCAATTCCAACCTGTCCTTTTTCATCCATCTTCATCACCTCATGTCAGGTCAACCTGTGTCAGGCCGTTAACAGAATCGGGAACGGTAATCGTGTACGTTGTTGTCGCTCCAGTCTCGGGAATTATCTTTATTGTTGCCTCTTTGCCTTCAGCAAGACCGTGGTCTCCAGTCGCACTATCACTACCGGCACGAATGTCAGCAAGATTGAGCTTGATCATGAATACGTCTTCCTTGCTGTTCATAACCGGAAAAGAGCTGTCGTCATCCTGCTCTGACACAACCGCAAAGGCGCTATGATTAGCAGTGGTTCCATACGTCAGCTCAGCATGGGTATCCTTATCGGTGTATACTATGACAGCCTTACTCAGATCCACATCCTCACTTCCTGCACGCAGCTTGACAACCATACCTATATCAGTAACAGTATCATTTGTACCATCAACTGTTCCATTTACACTCATAACCGTCAGGCCCGTTGAGGTCTGCGATGTAGCTTCTTTTCCTGTCGTCTGAGCTCTCTGCTGAAGTAAACCGGCGGTGTTTATCAGAACGGCAGCAGCTATAGCCGCAACCAGAACCATCGCTATGAAGACAATCAGTGTACCAATTCCAACCTGTCCTTTTTCATCCCTTTTTAAACTCATACTCACCACCATAATAGTCTCATAATAATGACTTAATAAACCTTTCTCCTACTTTATCAAATTTGAGAATTTAATTATTCTATCTCAACCGGTGATAAAAACAGAGACAGAAAAAGAGTCAGTCTTTTGAGAATTTTTTGAGGTTATCCCAGATTTCAATCGGCTTTGGCTTGGCAATCCAGCTCAGATTAATGCCCTTGGACGTTATTTCAATTTTAAGGCTCTCAAGAGCTGAGATGTAGGCTGTCCTGCGTTTCTGTCCTTCTACAAGCACTTTCTGGATCTCAATCAGAAGACCTTTCTCCATCAGTTCTTTGAATTTTCTGTAGCAAGTGGCCTGCGGTATGCTGAGCTCTTCGCTTATCTCCTGAACTGTCACGGGCTTTTCCATGGCCTTTGAAAGTATCTTGATGCTCCAGACGTCCAGCAGTGTATTCAGTACTTCTTCAGATACCATGCTTTACCCCAAGCTTTTTTAAATCTTGAATTGAAGCAGATGAAGTTAAGATGAAGGTAATGAGAGAAGATGGGAGCGTAGTTGTGAGAAACCTCGTTGTTGCAGAGGGATTTAAGAGATACACTGGTCTGATGTTCAGATTCAGAATTCCGTATGATGGCCTGCTGTTAAGTATGAACGACACGGATTTCATACACTCCTTTTTTGTGTTTTTTCCGTTTAAAGCAATTTTCCTTGATGAAGAGTTTAAAATTGTCGAGACATGCATAATAAAGCCATTCACAATCAAGAGAATGAGAGCAAGCTGGGTTCTGGAAACACACCCTGATGTAGACGTAAAAAAAGGTGAAAAACTCATCATACGTTGATATCCTCCACGTATCTGCTTACCGCCACTTCACCATACACTGTAAGCTTTCCATTCTTTATGAGCTCCTTCTGTTCCAGTCCAAGAATTATCCTCTGCGTGTCTGCAGCTTCGAGCCCAAGAATTGATGGCAGATCCTCAACCGGTATGCCTGAATATATCGCCTGCAGTACCTGCTTCTCCATCTTGCTAAGCCTTGCACTCTCCACCTTCTTCAATATACTCACAAATTCAAGACCAACATATCTGCTCAGAAGATTCAGAATTCTCTTGTCAGGGATGTGCATGTATGAAACCATTGCCTCTCCATCCTCCATCAACCTGATGTTGAGTATTTCCGCTTTTTTTCCATTAACGGTTCTCATCTCCTTTTTTATCTCTCTGACGGATGATAGCTTTATGATGGCCGTATCGAGGAGAATTGCACCTCTCCTAATACCCAGCTTACCTCTTTTCCAAGGGGCATTGAGAACAATACCGCCCCTTATTGCAGGATGCTTGTATATTATGGGGTTTCCACCAATCGTGAGTTTCATCAGAATGTAAAAGAACTTATCAAGCTTGTCTTCTCCGGCCTTTATCACCACCACATTCGGTGCCCCGTCTTTAATGAAAGCAATTTTCATGGAATCCTCTATCATATCTCTGAGATCCTCAGGAACCCCTATTTTTCTGACATCGAAAATAGAGGTCAGGGGAATTATTAGCCTGTCTTCAGAATTAACAATTAAAAGGCGTTTTATACTCAGGATTATCCTGGATTTCTCGAAATCTTCCATTTTTCTCCGCTCACCCCTCAATAATGAGGTGGCAGATTTGGCGATGAAATCAGCTACAATTTTCTCCATCTATGAGTAAAATATTCTCAAAAATTCTTAAATTTTACTCTTAGAATTCTAATGAGCTGTCCTCACTTCTCAAGCTTCTCCAGGAGCCCACAGACGAGAAGGGGTAAAATCAGGGTTGCATCCCCCTCGACGGTAACATGCTTTGCACTCTCTTTGATCTTCCCCCATGAAACAGCTTCTCTTGACCTTGCCCCTGAAAGGCTACCGTCCCACTCCACTGCTGTGGTTATATAAACTGCATAATCCAGACCGCCTTTGAACTGGTTCCACCATATTGTGTGATGCTTGGATATACCTCCTCCAACAATAAGCGCTCCGGTACGTTTTGACTCAAAAACAATATCGCTCAGCTCACACTCATCTGCAAACACATCGATAATGAAGTCCCTGTGCTGCTGATAGAAAATCCAGAGCTGGCTCCCAACAGCTCCATCGGTTATTCCGGGTATATAAACAGGAATCCTGTTCCTGTAGCACCAGTAAACTACTGAGTTCTCTGCATTCTCCTCGTTCTCAATACGTTTTCCTATCTCCCATACAAGTTCTCTTGTCGATAGTCTCTTTTTGCTGTTGTAGATGTTCTCAATTACTGGCAGGAGTTTTTCTTCAACGATTAAACCGTAGCTCTCGTTCGGAACAAGAACATTACCTATACGGTTGATTCCCATGCGGTGGAGTTCAATATCATCAAGCATGAAGCTGCCGTGATAGTAGTCCTTCCATATCCTTGCAAGGTCATGGTCAAGTGTTCCGCACGTTGTTATTATAACGTCAACAAGCTTTTTTTTAACGAGTTCTTTGATCACACCCCTTGCACCCGTTGCAATAATGGCAGCAGGGAAGGACAGGAAGACCGTTGCATCATCGTTTACCATATCCTCGAGGATTTTAAGAGCGTCGCTGACTTTTTTAGCTGTAAATCCACCGGCTCTGCCAAACTCATCTATCAGGCCAGCAATGCTCATCCCCTTCTCCGGTTCTATATCCTTCACAGGATCCGAGTTCTGCATAACCAATCTGAATTAACCGATAAAATCCTCGGGTTTCGGTATTTCCATCTTAAGTCCCTTACGCTTTCTTATTTCCATCACAAAAGTATCAAGAAGGTTTTGTGGAACTGGCTCAAAGCCCGCATGTTCTACGCTCCACATCGCCTTTCCGGCAGTAGCTGAACGTATATCACCAGCAAAACCAAACATCTCTTTTACCGGTGCCTTAGCAATAACTGTTACCATATCTCTTTCGGACTTCATTTCCAGAATCTGCCCTCTTCTTCCCTGTATCTCCCTTGTCACGTTTCCAAGCATCTCCTGCGGAACGGTTATGAAAACCTTCTGGTATGGCTCAAGTAGTGTTGGGTTTGCCTGCAGGATTGCTGCGAATATTGCACTCCTCGCCGCAGGAATTACCTGCGCTGGGCCTCTGTGTATTGCATCCTCATGCAGCTTGCAATCAACGAGTTTGACCTTAACGCCTGAAACGGGCTCTCTTGCAAGTGGCCCGGCTCGAACAGCCTCTCTGAAACCCTCAAGTATGAGCTCCATTGTCTCGTTAAGGTACTGAATACCCTTTGTCACGTCGCAGAATACATTGCCCTCATAGTATTCCTGCACACCGGCAGCCTCTTCCTTTGAAAGTCCTGCCTCCACGAGCAATCTTCTACGCTCTTTTTTGTCCATTTTCATGTCAACTTCGCCCTCTTTGAAGAGTCTGATTACTTCTCCGGGCAGAGGTTCCACCATGATGTAGAATCTGTTGTGCTTGTTTGGCGATTTACCCTCGACGACAGGTGAGGTTGAGGTCACTGTTTCTCTGAACACAACTATCGGCGGAGAGGTTACAACCTCAAGACCGCGCTCTCTTCTGATTTTCTCCACCTTCACCTCAAGATGCAGTTCTCCCATTCCGCTTATAAGATGCTCTCCCGTCTCCTCATTGAGAGTTATATGAAGGGTTGGATCCTCTTTTGCAATCTGTCTCAGCACTTCGATTAGCTTCGGCAGATCTCTTGGATTCTTTGCCTCAATTGCCATTGTAACGACGGGTTCGCTTATATGCTTTATCGCCTCAAACGGCTCAAATTTTTCGAGCGTTGAGCAGGTTGAACCGGCAACCGCATCCTTCAGGCCAACAATGGCCACAACATTTCCCGCAGGTATTTCAGATACTTCAACACGCTTCGGCCCCATGTACAGTCCCACAGTCTGGATGCGATTTCTTGTTCTCCTATCGATAATGTACAGCTCCATCCCCGGCTTTAACGTACCGCTGAAGAGCCTGCCGACCGCTATTTCCCCGGCATGTGGATCTGCGACTATTTTTGTGATCATGAGTGCTACCGGCCCATTTGGATCACATCTGACCATAGCCTGCCCCTCAGGACTCTCAATGTTGCCCTTCCAGATTGTGGCGATCCTCTCTTTCTGCGCCTCGATTGGTGAAGGCAAATGCCTGATGACCATATCAAGAACGATTCTGTGGAGAGGGTTCTTCTTTGAAAGCTCTTTCTCCCTGCCCGAACTTATGTAGTCATACACATCCTTGAACCCAATACCTGTCTCCTTCATTGCCGGAACACTAACAGCCCATTTATACAGAGCAGAACCAAAAGCAACGCTTCCTGCTGTAACGTCCAGCTTCCATTCATTATACTTCTCCGGTTTCATAGCCTTTATCAGCCTGTTGACCTCAAGAATGACCTTCATCAGCTTCTCCTGCATCTGTTCTGGTGTGAGCTCAAGCTCCTTTATGAGCCTGTCAACTTTATTTATAAACAAAACTGGCTTGACATTTTCTCTCAACGCCTGCCTGAGTACGGTTTCTGTTTGTGGCATCACCCCTTCCACAGCGTCAACGACAACGATGACTCCATCCACTGCCCTCATCGCTCTTGTAACGTCCCCCCCAAAATCGACATGACCGGGAGTGTCAACCAGATTTGCAAGGTACTCCTTACCCTCGTACTCGTGAACCATCGAGACATTTGCAGCACTGATAGTAATGCCTCTCTCCTTCTCCTGTTCATCAAAATCAAGGTAGAGCTGCCTGCCGGCAAGTTCTTCACTTATCATTCCCGCTCCGGCAAGCAGGTTATCGCTAAGAGTTGTCTTGCCGTGGTCAATATGGGCAACTATGCCCATATTTCTGATTCTATCTCTGTTCCACATCAGTTCTTCGATTTTCTCAAGCATCTTCTTTACCCTGGCCATCTACGTCACCTTGCGGACTTTGCAACTCTCTCAATTTCCTCTTTCTTCGCAACAGCATAGCTCTTGCTATCGTTCTTGGATGCTGCTATCAGCTCATCTGCCAGACAAGCAGCTATGCTGCGTTTTGACTTGAATGCAGCTCTTCTTGCACCCTCGCATATGTTTCTCAACGCAATATCAAGACGACGCAAACTTGAGGTATCGACAGATCTCGGTACTGCAATGCCGCCGTATTTCAGCCTGACTATCTCCTCTCTCGGCCCAGCATTGATCACTGCATCTACAAGAACCTGAATCGGATTCTTCTTCGCCTTTTTTTCTACAATCTCGAAAGCATCTTTAACAATACTGTATGCAAGGAGCTTCTTCCCAGTGTTGTGCTCCTTTCTCATCATCTTGTTTATGAGTCTCTCCACTATGAACACTTTCTGCTTGCCAAATGGCTGTGTGTGTCTGCCATGTGTGTGCGGAATAAAACGTGGCTCAAGACATATATAATTCTTCAATGCCGGATCACTTACCTCCACTTCCTTCGGGTTGTATCTGCCGAATACATAAAGTTCCTCTTCTGTAAAACCGTATTTCATAGCTATCCCTCTACCTCAGTGGTTTCTCCTTTCTTCCCCTCCAGAGCTCGTTGAGAGAGGTGTTGTTGACTTTAACTACCTTGTACCTTACACCCGGGATGTCACCCATGCTTCTTCCCATTCTTCCGCCAATCTTCTCAACAATGACTTCGTCGTGCTCGTCGATGAAGTTAATTGCTCCATCTCCGGGCGTGAATGCGGTTATCTGCCTGCCGTTCTTTATAAGCTGAACCCTGACTGCCTTTCTTATGCCTGAATTTGGCTGCCTTGCCTCGATTCCAACCTTCTCAAGCACTATTCCTCTTGCCATCGGAGCCCCTTCCAGCGGGTCAGCTTTCACATTAAGCTGGAGTGTTCTGCGTACATACCTCTTATCGCTCCACCTGAACTTTTTCCTGTTCTCTATCAGCTTTCGCCCCGCAAATAACCCTTTACCCACATTTCCCACCTCATTTAACTATTACATCGTCAATATCATGATGCCTTTTTGCCAGTTCTTTGGCTTTATTTATATTTTTTCCACCCTTACCTATTGCCAGTCCCTTGTACTGGGGATCAACGCTAACCTGGGCGATGCGTTTATCCTGTTTTTCGATTAGCTTAACGTTCACCCTGATGGGTTTAAAAATGTTGACTATAAACTCCACAGGGTCATCCGAATGTTCAACAACTTCTATGCGTTTACTCATTAACTCTCTTGCTCTTTCTATATTTATTCCGCCCTTTCCTATTGCTGCACCCATATCACCCTTCTTCACAACAAAGATTATCCTTTCATCCTGAATCATGCAGTCCTTAACACTTGCTCCGGTTAAACTCTCAAAAAGGGTGAGGTACCTGATACTCTCTGCCGAGAGCTTTACTCCCATGCTACCATCCTCTTGAACCAATAAAATCACACAGCATTGAGGATCTCATCCTCAGCATCGAGTACGGCAAGTGCTGCAACGCCAAAAGGCTTGCCGCATACTGCCCCGAGTTCCATGTTCTCACCGTTAAAGGGGATGACAGGTACGTTAAATGACTTTATGCTCTCCCTGATACTATCCGGACAGTTCTTCGCCACAACTACAAGCCTTACTTCACCTTTCTTCAGCGCTTTTAGCGTCTTCTTACTGCCAAAATAGACTTTGCCCGCTTTTAATGCCTTTCGCAATGCCTTTTCAACATTTTCACCCATTCAAATCACCTCAGCCTTGCAATTAACTCAACATCACCAGTTCCAAGCTTGATGGGTTGCCCGACTATTATGTTTTCTGTTATACCACTCAGGCTATCCTTATCTCCCTGAACGGCTGCATCAAGCAGATTGTTAACTGTCATCTCGAATGCTGCTCTTGCAAGGATGCTCTGCTTCTCTCCTGCAACACCATGCCTGCCTATCTGCTTTAGCTCTCCATCAGCTGTCATTGCATCCGCAACAAGCATTATATGTCTTACGTTTACCTCAAGGCCTTGCTCTTCAAGCGTTGATATTGCCTCCCTTATTACCGCATTTCTTGCTGCCTCAATACCAAGTACCTCGTATATTTCGTAGATGTCATTTGTAAGTGTTCTTGCCGGATCGACTCCTTTCACTTTCATGACCTTTTTGAGGTTTGAGCCCTCAGTATACAAAACATACTCCTCACCATCCTTCCTTATGATAACCCTGCGTATCTCTTTAATTCCTGCAAGCACAAGCCTCCTGAGCTTGTCAAATGTATCCATCAAAACCTTATACGATGGTTCAGAAATTGCAATTATGAGTTTTCCTTCGCTCTCTTCAACTTCGGTCTTTAGACCCTTCTCTATTCGCTTTTTCACTTCTTCAACAGTAAGCTGCTTTCTTTCAAGCGCCTTTTCATCCGGTGTTATGATGATCTGCATGTGTCTTATGTCAGTGGCAACATCTGCAATATCAAGAATGTATGTGGCCTCAATGCGATTTGCAACTTCCCTCGCTTTGTTTCTGTCCTTTGCATAATCTTCTGCCAGACGGATTGTCATCATTGGCGTTGATGGATTCTTACGGACATCGAGAATTTCTATAAGTCTTGGAAGGCCAAGCGTAACATCTATTTCTGCAACTCCAGCGTAGTGAAACGTTCGCATCGTCATCTGAGTCCCAGGCTCTCCTATGGATTGGGCTGCAATTATCCCCGCTGCCTCTCCAGGCTCCATAAGGTTTGCAAGATAGGCCTGATAGCATCTCTCTACTATCTGTCTGGCCTTCGTTTTGTTGATTCCAAGCCTTTCAAACTCAGCTTTCAGCTCCTCCTTAACTGCGCTAGGAAGGGGATATTTGTTAAGAACGTCATCATACTTCGTCATGCCCTCTCACCCAGCACCTCGTTGATTATCCTCTTTACGTCAACAGCCTTACCTCTAAAGCTCTTCATAGGATCGACTCCATCCTCACCGTACCGGAACTGAACAAGCAATCCAGATGTTTGCTCTCTGACGGTTCCATCATACTCAACTTTCAAATCCTGCAGAGCGTTGATGAGCCTGCGCTGCAGATATCCAGACTGGGAAGTTCTCACAGCAGTATCCACAAGTCCCTCTCGTCCACCCATTGCATGAAAGAAGAACTCTACAGGAGTGAGTCCTTCTTTATAGCTGCTCTTTATAAAACCTCTCGCTTTCGCCCCCAGATCGCCCGGCTTGAAGTGAGAGAGTGTTCGATTTGTATAGGTGTAACCTCTCTTGATGCGTTCTCCTCTAACAGACTGCTGACCAATGCAGGCCGCCATCTGTGTAAGGTTGAGCATTGAACCCCTCGCCCCGCTCACAGCCATAATAACAGCCGGATTCTCCATTCCGAGGAATCTGCTTGCAATTTTTCCCGCCTGATCTCTCGCTCTGCCGAGAACCTGCATGATCTTCATCTCGAGGGTTTCTCTTATACTCCTGCCGGGCATAGGCTCAAGATTTCCCTCTCTGTATGCCTTTATCAGTTCTTCCACTCTTCTTTCCGCTCCACCTATAACCTCGTGTATCTGACTTATAGCTTCCTCGGGGATGTCTTCATCACTTATTCCAAACGAAAATCCGGTATGCATGATTGCTCTTATCGCCAGGTGAGTTACGTTATCTATGAACTTCCTTGTCTCCTCGTTTCCATATTTTCTCGTTATTTCGTCGATGATTATTCCTTTGAATGCTCCTACAGCCTTTTCATCAATCGTTCCTGCCAGTAACTCGCCCTTCTTTATAACAACATAGGCATCGTACTCACACTCTTCCTTCTTGCATTCCTCGCAGCCCTGACAGATTTCTGCCTTGAATTCTATAGATATTTCGGGCAGAATTGAACTGAATATCTGCTTTCCAGTCCAGAGTCCTTCACGTTTTGGTTTGGGTAGCTTTGTTATTTTGAGAGGTTTCAGTATGGATACGACCTCCTCCCTCGTAAACAGTTTCTCTCCCCTCGTTAACAGGTACAAACCACTGATGTGATCATGAATTCCACCAATAATTGGCCCACCGAATCTTGGGCTTAAGATGTGTTCCTGGACGGCCATGAGGCTTCTTGCTTCTGCCTGCGCTTCAAGACCTTGCGGAACGTGCATGTTCATCTCGTCACCATCGAAATCGGCGTTGTATGGAGGGCAGACTGCAGGATTCAGCCTGAAGGTCTTATACGGCAGAACTCTAACATAATGGGCCATTATACTCATCCTGTGCAGGGATGGCTGTCGATTAAAGAGGACGATGTCTCCATCCATCAACTGCCTTTCAACAATCATTCCCGGTTCAAGCTTCTCAGCGAGCTCCTCCCTGTTTGTGTCCATAACTCTGATTCTACGTCCATCAAGCCGTATAACATAATTGGCTTTTGGATGTTCGGTACGGAGTATGTACTCCCTCGCCTCGTCTATGTTTCTCTCAGTAACATAGAGCGGGACTGTGAGCTCTTCAGCTATAATTTGAGGGACGCCCACCTCGTTTATGCTCAGATTCGGATCGGGCGAGATTACAGTTCTTGCAGAAAAGTTAACGCGCTTTCCGGAAAGCGAGCCCCTGAATCTCCCCTCTTTGCCTTTCAAACGCTGAGCAAGCGTTTTCAAAGGCCTTCCACTTCTGTGCCTTGCTGGTGGAATTCCACTAACCTCATTGTCGAGATAGGTTGTAACGTGATACTGCAAGAGCTCCCAGAGGTCTTCAAGGATTAACTGTGGAGCTCCAGCTTCCTTGTTCTCCATAAAACGCTGGTTTATTCTGATTATGTCAACAAGTTTGTGCGTTAAATCATCCTCGCTTCTCTGTCCGGTCTCCAAGATAATCGATGGGCGAACGGTAACGGGAGGAACGGGTAGAACAGTCAGAACCATCCATTCTGGCCTTACTGCTCTTGGATCCATTCCAAATGCAGGCAGATCTTCGCTGGATATTTTTTCGAGTCTCTCTCTTATATCCTTTGGAGTCAGACGATGCTCACCCTCGTAGAAAAACGTTGGTTTATCGAACTTGATCTCAATCTGCTCAGCCCCGCAGTGAGGACATTTTTTACCCTTTGTGAGCCTGAAAACCTCCTTAACAACATCCTCATAATCCTGCCCCAGCTCCCTCTTCCTTTCAATTTCCTCAATGTACTTGTCTCTTCTCTCATCCTTCAACAGAATTCTTCCGCACTCTCTGCATGTTGCATTCAGGAGCTTTGCTATCAGCTTTGCATATCCAACATGGATAACCGGGGCAGCAAGCTCTATATGCCCGAAATGTCCGGGGCACTCTCCAGCCTTACCACTGCAGGTTCTGCATCGCAGCCCGGGATCGATTACACCAAGACGGGGATCCATCAAACCTGCTTCAATTGGAAAACCGTCATCATCGTACGTTTCCGGAGTTATCACCTTCGCCACACTCATGCGGCGGATTTCCTGGGGACTTAATACCTCAAACCTCAAACCTGCTATTCTTTTTGGAGTCATACTTTCACCCTTCACATAACTTTACTACGCCTTATCCCCGAGAAGCAGACGGGGTGCAATCATCATGGATTTCAGCTCATCGAGCAAGAGCTTGAATGCATAACTCATCTCCACTTTGTGTATATTGCTGTCATCATCACAGACGTTACAGTAGGCGGTATTACGCCGGTAGTCATAGGTTGCTACATGCCCGCAATTTCCACAGACGTAGACCTCCACCTTGTCCGACTCCTCGAGCAGTCTGTCTTTAAGCAGTAAAGCGGCTCCATGACCGATAAGGACATCCCTCTCCATCTCCCCAAAACGCAGACCTCCTTTTCTTGCTCTTCCTTCCGTTGGCTGTCTGGTAAGAACCTGCACAGGCCCTCTGCTTCTTGCATGTATCTTGCTCGAAACCATGTGGTACAGCTTCTGATAGTATATCACACCCACAAAGATATCAACCATAAATCGCTTCCCTGTAATGCCGTCATACATCACTTCTTTACCCGTATGGCTGAAGCCATAAGCTTTGAGGAGATTTCTCAACTCCTTCTCTTTCTCTCCGTAGAATATCGTTGCATCTATTCTCCTCGCCTCCAGACTGCCCACCTTTCCTCCAATCATTTCCAGAACGTGGCCAACTGTCATACGGGAGGGGATTGCGTGAGGGTTGATAATTATATCAGGGATAATTCCCGATTCTGTAAAAGGCATGTCCTCCTCCGGCACTATTAATCCGATGACTCCCTTCTGCCCGTGCCTGGATGCGAACTTATCGCCAAGCTCTGGGATGCGCAGATCTCTTACTCTTACCTTTGCAAGCTTTGAACCGCTTTCCGCCTGCATAAGAAAGACCGCATCAACTATCCCCTTCTCATTGGAACGCATCGTTATTGATGTTTCTCTTCTTTTCTGAGGAGAGATCCCAAGCTCTGTTGGCTCTTCCAGAAATCTCGGTGGAGAAGTTTTACCTATGAGCACATCGTCTGGCCCAACTTCAGTTTCCGGGAAGACAAGCCCGTCTTCATCGAGGTGTGTGTACGCTTCTGCCCCTCTGAATCCGGAAACATCAGCTCCCGGTATTTCAAATCGATCTTCCTGCCCTCCAGGATAGCGCATTTCCTCTGTCTCATATGTTCTGAAGAAGTGAGACCTTCCAAGCCCTCTTTCAACACTTCCTTTATTGAAGATAAGAGCATCTTCTATATTATATCCTTCGTAGCTTATAACAGCAACAACGAAGTTCTGACCTGCTGGCCTTTCATCAAACTTGATTTCAAGCTGTGTATCTGTAGTAACGATTGGAATCTGGGGGTAATGGAGGAGGTGCGCTCTCGTATCTGTCCTCCATGCAAGGTTTGCATACGGCAGGCCAAGGTTCTGCTTGATCATCGCCGCCCCCATCGTGTTGCGGGGTGAAGCGTTGTGTTCAGGGTATGGAATGCTACCGGTGCATATTCCCACAATCAGAGATGGGCAGAGCTCGAGGTGCGTATGCTCAGGTGTAAGCTCCTCCTCATAAACTGCTACATATGCATTCTCCTCCTCTTCAGCATCGAGAAATTCTACAAGACCCTGCTTTACGAGGTCATCAATTGTAAGCTCACCTTTCTTCAGCTTTTCTATGTGCGCTTCTGTGACCAGAGGTTTTCCATTTTTAACAACTATGAGCGGTCTTCTTGCTCTTCCCGCATCTGTGTTGATTCTTACTTCACTGGAATCTGCGTAGCATGCAACATTAACCTGATCTGAAATTTTTCCCTTTCTTCTGAGCTCTCTGATCTGCTGAGCGAGCTTTTCACCATCATCACAAAACCCTACAAGCGCTCCATTAACGTAAACACGTGTCTTCATTCAACCACCCCTTATTGGCTCGACCCCAAGGGCGAAGATGATGTTTCTGATCTCCTCTTCATCTGTACCGACACTCACCTCTGCATACTGAGCGAGATTTTTCACAAGCCCGCAGTTCGGCCCCTCTGGAGTCTCGGAGGGACAAATTCTTCCCCACTGCGTTGGATGCAGATCTCTTGCCTCAAAATGAGGCTGTGATCTGGACAGCGGTGATATCACCCTTCTGAGGTGTGAGATAACCGAGATGTAGTTATGTCTGTCTATTAGTTGTGAGACTCCGGTTCTTCCCCCAACCCAGTTACCTGTAGCCATTGGATGCATTATTCTATCAGACAGAACATCTGATCGGACAGCAGTCGACATCTTGAGGGGTCTGCCCCTCACTTTTGCCCTTTCGAGCTGGTACTTAACGTCCTTAATAAGCCTGAGAAATGCGACACGGAATATCTCCTCCATCAAATCCCCGGCCAGCTTTAGTCTCTTGTTTGCATAGTGGTCTTTATCATCCTCCATTCTCAATCCTAAGGCAAGTTCAAAAACAGCTTCCGCCATCCTTGCAAGGTAGAACGCCTTTGCTTTTCTCGCATCTTCATCAACACCGAGATGTGGCAGGAAATACTGATCCAGAACCTGATTGGCTCTCTGTATCCGATACTCCCTGCTCTGTCCCGGAGCCACCCGCCTTCCTATGTACTCTATTGCCTCCTCTTTTGTTTCAACTTCCGCAATCTCCACGTTCTCAAGCATGAACTTCATAATTTCTGCATCACTGCTCACCATTGTCACTATCTCCTGATCGGTTTCAACACCAAGGGCTTTCATCAGCGTTACGAATTGAATTGGCTTCGGCAATTGAGGAAATGTAACCTCAAGGATGTTGTTTCTGTTCCTCTCAACAACAACAAGTGCTCTGTAGCCAGCTCTCTGACTGAAACACTTGGCAATCTCGAGTTTTTCCCCATACCTCTCTTCCCTTTCGAGGAGTATTTTATTAGGTGCAAGGTCCTCAAGAGTCATCAAAGCCCTTTCACTACCATTTATTATGAAATAACCGCCTGGATCGAGTGGATCCTCACCAACTGCCAGAGGGTCAACGTCGTTAAGATTGCAGGCTTTTGATTTCAGCATTACTGGCAGCATTCCTATCTCAACGACCTCCTCATCCAGCTCTCTCCCCTCATCAACAACCTGGCACTCAAGATAAATTGGAGCAGCGTATGTGAGATTTCTCAACCTCGCCATTGCAGGATAGAGAGGCACTCTACTTCCATCCGCTTCCTTTACAATCGGCTTTTCAACCCATATCTTCCCGAGCTTGACGTAAGTATTGGGTATATCAAGCTCGATCTTGCCCTGCTCATCTATTACTCTCTGAAGCCCCCCATCAAGAAACCTGTTAAAGGAGTCTACCTGGTGTTTTACAAGCCTTTCGTGCGTAAAATATGCTTTCGCAAGTGTCCTCCTGTCCAGCATACCATCACCCAAACATAGCTAACGCTAATAAGACAGAGTCCTGATATCTGCACATTCCTTCCAATTTCATATCTCCATCAAACAACCAGCCTGTAAGCGATTGACTTACCAGCTGTCGGGCTTTCACGGATTATTCTCACTATATCTCCCACTTTTACTCCAATCTCCTTTGCCACAGGGTCATCTACCCTGATCTTCGGCAGCTGTTCCGGGCTGATTCCAAGAGTCTTCAATAGCTCTTCAGCCACTTCTTTGCTCAGTACCTCGTGTTTTGGCACAAGCACATGATCCTGCATCCTGAACTTGCTCATTTTTTTCACCTGTAAGGCAGGCGGGCTCGACGGGATTTGAACCCGCGACCAACGGGTTAAAAGCCCGTTGCTCTACCTGGCTGAGCTACGAGCCCTCGCAGCAATGCGTAGAGTTGGGGGATATAAATCTTTTTCGTGCAGGGAATGCGTTACGATCCATGAGGTTTTCGACAAAAATTTTAAAAAAGAGAATTTTAAAATATAATCATGGATGGCGAAGAACAGACAAATAACCTCAACGCTTATGGCAGAGCGTGCGTAAACACTGATAACACTGATAACGAGAGTGCCACGCACGGGAGTTATGAAGTCCAGCTTTTTTCTTGGACGTATAAGGCCGAAAGATGGAAAGGCAGAGGGATACTTTAGTGAGGATTGAAGACTTCCTTTTTGAGTTTCCTCCAGAATACGGTCTTGATCTCGAGAGCAGAGAGAAATTTGCCAAAACAATAGTTGTTCTGGTCTTCCTTGTCTTTGTACTCACTGGCATCTTATTCCTGGTCTCAGAAAAAGTATTTCTTGCCAACATACTTTCATTCTTCTCCTGCCTGCTCATAGGCACGCTTGTGAGTGGAGTAACGTATTTTGCAGCAAAGGATACTGAAGGATTACAAAATGCTCTTGAATTTGTCAAAGCTTTAGATGCGGATGCCTGGGCGTATTACT
The DNA here is from genome assembly GCA_029984855.1 of Archaeoglobales archaeon. Classification (GTDB taxonomy): domain Archaea; phylum Halobacteriota; class Archaeoglobi; order Archaeoglobales; family Archaeoglobaceae; genus Archaeoglobus_C. The sequence continues at coordinate 51,352 of JARQZL010000117.1, forward strand.
CTCCATTTCCACTTAGCTACGTTTCAGCAGAGAAAAACGGGGTCACAGCAACCATCAGATCAGGAAGAGTCTATATTTGCAGGGGTGTTGAAGAAAATATCAGTTTAAAGCAAAAACTTTGTCTTGCTACTGGGAAAAATGCAAAGATTGGAAAACATAGCGAGAGTTTAAGTCTTGGAGATTTCTGTATAAAAATCTCAGAAATGGAAGAAATAATTCTCCCTCACCCCAGGAGAGAGGGAAAAATTACAAAGGGGAGGGGGTTCAGAATTACAATCTCTGAACCCTTTCAGTGGGAACTTGATTCAGCAATCATAGCAAACCTTGTCTGGAACCTGAGCAGGGAGCTTTAATCGGAAGTAATTTATTGCCTTCCTCAATTCTGCATTCATGCGGAGTGATGAGGTTAAAAAAGGAGTTGAGAGAGTCGCTCACAGAGCTCTTCTCAAGGCTACCGGCCTGACGGATGATGATATGGACAAGCCATTCATCGGAGTTGCAAACGCATACAACAACATCGTTCCCGGCCACATTCTGCTTGACAGGATAAGTGATGCTGTCAGGGAGGGCATTGCTGCAGCTGGCGGCGTTGCATTCGAGTTTGGAGTCATGGGAATATGCGATGGCATAGCGATGGGGCACGACGGCATGCGCTTTGCTCTGCCATCGAGAGAGCTCATAGCCGATACGATTGAAGCGATGGTTCAGGCTCACTGCCTTGATGGGCTGGTTGTTGTTGGCTCTTGCGATAAGATAGTCCCGGGGATGCTGATGGCAATGCTCAGGCTCGATATCCCGGCGATAGCGGTCACAGGCGGGCCCATGCTGGCAGAAAGAATCGGTGAGAGGGTTGTGACGATAAAAACCGCTTTCGAGGCTGCCGGAGAGTACAGGGCAGGGAGGATAGGTGAGGAAGAACTGAAGCTGTACGAGGACTACTGTGCTGCTTACTGCGGAAGCTGTCAGGGGCTCTATACTGCAAACACCATGCAGATTTTAACTGAAGTGCTTGGCTTAAGCCTGCCATACTGCTCAACCTCGCCATGCGGCTCTTCGAGGAAGCTCAGAATAGCGAAGGAGAGTGGAAAGAGGGTAGTTGAACTCGTCAGGAGAGGAATAAAGCCGTCGGACATCGTAACAGAGGGTTCGTTCAGAAATGCCATAACCATGGACATGCTAATCGGGGGTTCAACGAACACGGTTCTGCATCTCCCGGCAATAGCGAGGGAGGCTGGAATAGAGCTCAGCCTCGATGTCTTCGATGAGATAAGCAGGAAAACATCCCACATCGTTTCAATCGATCCGGCAAGCGAGCACACAATTGCCGATCTGGATGAAAGCGGAGGCGTGCCGATGCTCATAAAGAAAGCTAAAGAATACTTCAGCAACGAGCTGACGGTCAGCGGACTGAGGATTTACGATATAGCCGAAAAGGCGTTTGTGAGGGGCAGAGACATAATCAGGGATGTTACGAACCCGATTCACAAAGAGGGGGGCATAGCAATCCTGTACGGCAATCTGGCAGAGAAGGGATGTGTTGTTAAGGCTGCCGCAGTCAGCGAGGACATGCTCAGGTTTGAGGGAGAGGCAAGGGTCTTCGATTCGGAGCAGGAGGCTCTCAAAGCCATACTTGGAGGAGAAATACAGGAGGGAAACGTGGTGGTGATAAGGTACATGGGGCCGAAAGGTGCGCCGGGAATGCCTGAAATGCTGCTGCCAACCGCTGCGATAGCAGGAATGGGACTGAGCAGGGTTGCACTCATAACAGACGGCAGGTTCAGCGGTGCTACGAGGGGGCCGTGCATAGGCCACGTCTCGCCGGAGGCAGCTGCAGGTGGCAACATAGCCCTCGTGGAGGGCGGAGACGTCATTAGGATAGACATACCTGCGAGGAGGATTGAGCTTAAAGTGAGTGGAGAGGAGCTGGGAGAGAGGAGGAGGAAGTGGAAGCCGAAGGAGAAGAAGCTGACGGGATACCTCGCAAGGTATGCAAAGCTCGTGAGCGGGGCTGAGAAGGGGGCTGTTTTTGAGTGAGTGTTGAACTCAACTCTTTTTCACTTTATTTTCATTGAGTACAATAGACTGCAAAAATCCAAACAGGCAATCAGCAACCTTTATATTTCCACTCTTTTGATAGCAGAGGGATTTACGGTGGAGAGAGATTTAACCAGCACAAGAGGAACAGGTGGCCAAAAGCATGAGAATCGTAATGAAGTTCGGCGGCACAAGTATGAAGGACGGAAACAGCATACTGCACTGCGCAAACCTTGTTAAGAAGTTTGCGGAAAATGAGATAGTTGTTGCTGTTTCAGCGATGGCTGGTGTAACGGATTCTCTTCTCCAAGCAGCCAAGAAATGCTATACGGAACAATCGACTGGCTTCATAAAGATGTTTATTGCTGAGCTTGCAAAAAGGCATTACGATGCTGTAAATACAGCAGTTGATGAGAGCCACAGGCAGAGGGTCATAGCGCACATCGATCGGCTGATTGATGAGCTTGAAAAAGTTCTGCTCGGTATAAGCTATCTCGGCGAACTAACAAAGAGAAGTGAAGATTACATTCTCTCATTCGGCGAAAGGTTATCCGCTCCAATATTTTCTGCTGCATTGCTGTCCATAGGCGTCGACTCCCTCGCCTTAACCGGAGGAGATGCTGGAATTGTGACAGACAGGAACTTTGGAAGAGCCAAACCCATCCCGGAGGTTTATACTCTCATAAAGAGCAGACTTGAGCCCCTCCTCACGATAAAGCATACAGTTCCTGTTATAACAGGTTTTATAGGTGCAACTGAAGGTGGCAGTATAACAACACTCGGGAGGGGGGGAAGTGATTTAACTGCCACGCTTATAGCTTCAGCGATTGATGCAGATGAGGTATGGCTCTGGAAGGAAGTGGATGGTGTGCTTACCACAGATCCCAAGATAGTGCCCGAAGCAAGGGTGATTCCTGAGATATCGTATCAGGAGGCCATGGAGCTTTCTCACTTCGGGGCGAAGATTCTGCACCCGAGAGCTCTTGAACCGGTAATGCTGAAGAGAATACCTGTCAGGATAAAGAACACGTTCAACCCTGAAGCTCCGGGAACTGTGATTTCACACAGCTGTGAGTCAACAAAAGATATAGTTAAGGCTCTCAGCCTGGTCGAGAAGGTTGCAATAGTAAACATCAGTGGAGCCGGCTTCGATTTTGCTGAAGTAATGGCAGAAGTTTTTAGAAGACTTGCAAACGAGGGAGTTAACGTGATCATGCTGGCTCAGAGCTCATCCGAGCTCAATCTTTCAATAGTTGTTGATGAAAGCGATGTGGGAAGAGCTATGAGACCTCTCAAGCACATGGGAAACGGAACGATAAGTGTTACAAAGCTTGAAGATGTTGCTGTTGTCAGTGCTGTAGGGGCAGGAATGGCAGGAACTCCGGGAGTTGCCGGCAGAATATTCTCTGCTCTGGGAAAGAATGGAGTAAACGTTATAATGATAAGCCAGAGCTGCAGCGAGTACAATGTCAGCTTTGCTGTTTCAAAAGCAGACGGGAAGAGAGCAGTAAAGGTTTTGCATGATGAATTCAGGCTTGGAGACAGCTAAAATTAGATTATTCAGGACTGTAAACATCGTACTCTCAGTACTCTATCTCCCCGTAACCTTCGTGCTCAACTGCGGTAACTTCCAAGTCTCAGAGCTTTTCTTTCCTTCCTCATAAACTTTGTTCTTTCCAACACCGTGTCGATGCTTTTTCTGCTCGTTAGAGAGGGCATACGTTTCAGAAACACAATCACCCTGCTGCAGATAATCCATACAATCATAAAGGCCATTTTCACCGCACTTGTAGCCTATGCGATGCTGCTGTTTCTCAGACCGGATGGAGATAGCGATGGAATAAAACATGAAACATAAAAACAAAAGAGTACTATGGATGCGTGTAAACAGCCCTCAGCTCTCTGTTAAGGGACTCAATCCTGCAGAACGCAAAGCGCTCGAACTGGACAACTTTTCCAATGTCCTTAACAGCGTTACTCTCCGCAAACCCCCTGTAATTTTTCTCAATTCCAAGCACGGTGCATGGAACTGCCTCGCTTTCAGGCAACCAGTGTATGATGTTCTTACCCTTCTTCACACCTTCAGGCTTCCATCCTGCAAAGCTGAAAATGCCCTTCTCCCTGTCCTCAAGTCTGATGTTGCAGAACTCCTTCAGCCTTACGATTTCTCCTTTGTTAAATCTCTCGAAGTCGTCTCTGCTTATGTAAACCTCGTTGCTCCCCCTTATAACCCTGAAACCTGCGCCACCGGGGTTGAGCGGAAGTCTTACTTCCTTTTCCAGCTCCTCAGCTTCGCCCTCAATTCTTATCTTGACAGGATCCCAGACGAAGAAGTAGCGGTTTGCAATCGGGTCGATGATCTTGCGGTTCTCGGCATAGAGATTTTTCATGCTGACGGAAACGTCGTTCTCTCCAACGCCAAGCGAGATGAAGAATTTCCTTATGGCTTCAGGCTTAAAACCTCTCCTCCTCAAAGCTCTCAGCGTTGGCAACCTTGGATCGTCCCATCCCGTGAATTCGCCTGCTTCGATGGCTTTTCTTATCGTGCTCGTTGAAAGCCTGCCGAACTCGTGGATGCTCACCCTTCCCCAGTGTTTCGTAATTGGATACTCCCAGCCGAAGTACTCGTAGATGTATCGCTGCCTTCTTTCCGAATCTATCAAGTCTTTGCCCCTTATTATGTGGGTTATTCCGTTGATATGGTCTTCTATGGCCGATTCGAAATCGAGGGTTGGATAAACGTGGTAGGCATCGCCCACAAGAGGGTGCGATTCGTAAATTATACGGAAGGCAACCCAGTCCCTTATCGCTGGATCCCTGTGCTTCATGTCCGTCTTTATTCTGATTACAACCTCTCCTTCTTTATAAGCTCCATCGAGCATCTTCTGCCATATCTCCAGAGCATCTTCGCTTGTGTTGCGATGAGGGCACTCAATGCCTTCGCTACGATACCTTCTGAACTCCTCTCTGCTACAAAAGCAGGGATACGCCTTCTTCATCTCAAGGAGCTTTTCGATGTGCTCGTAATAGACTGGAATTCGTCTGGATGCGTAAATGACCTCGTGAGGCTTTGCGTCGAGCCACTCGCAGTCTTCGAGATACCAGTCGTAGGCTTCGAGCATGGGCCTTTTGGTGCGGGGATCTGTATCGTCAAAGCGGAGAATGAACCTCCCATCGTACATCTTTGCATACTCGCTGTTCACGATTATGCCTCTTGCAGAACCCATGGTTGCGGGGCCGTTGGGGTTCGGGGCGAAGCGCATTACAACCCTTCCTCTCTCAGCCCCCTCAAGTTCCGGCAGTCTGCTCTCCCTCACTTCCCTCTTTTCCTCTCTCGCATACTTTTCAAAGAGCTTGGCCTTAGCAGCGTCATCAAGCATTTCAAATTCGGCTATGCAGTTCCTCACGACTTCAAGAACTTCCTTAGCTTTTCTCCTTAGTTCCGGCACCTCTGCCATTATCTTGCCCATTACAGCCTTATCACTTGCCTTTCCATACTTCGCTGCATTCTGGACAACGTACTTCATTATTTCCTCTTTCACACCCTGCGGTTGAATGCTGGCTATTAAGGTTTTTTGCTGACGGAAATTGCCTTGCATAAAGCAGAACTATTATGTCTTCGTTCGCAGACCTTCCGGCCGTTACTCATTCAAAAAAGATATTATATTAGATAATAATTCAACCCTCAACAACAGTTCCTATTCCTTTCACCTCTCCTTTCAGAGCTTTTTCAATATTCTCAGGTTCTCCAAGGAATATTATCGTCTTTATCCCACTCCTCTCAATCACCTTTGCTGCAAGCAGGTCTATCACATTGCTGCTCCCCGCTTTACTTTCACCAGCAGATACTATGCTGATGAGCTCCTTTGCAGTTATTCTTTCATATCTCATAGCATTTGGATCTTTTTTCGGGTCTGCAGAATAGACACCATCTACCGATGTGGCGTTGAGAAGAACGTCAGCTCTAACGAACTCTGCAAGCAGGGCAGCGGTTGCATCTGTTGTATGACCGGGAAACGTTCCGCCCATCACAACAACCGGATGGTTTATGGACAGCTCATACGCCTGCCTGAAATCGTCCGGAATGATCCTGGATGCTTGCTCTATTGCTGAAATGAGAAGCATTGCGTTAAGTTTCGTCACACCTGTTCCTATATAGTCGCACAGCGTTTCATCCGCACCAAGACTTCTGGCCGTTGATATGTAGTCCCTTGCAACCCTTCCCCCTCCAACAACAACAAGAATTCTGTGCTTTGCTGCAATGCTCTCTATTTTTTCCGCATAATGCTTCACTCTTTCAGCGTTAAAGTCCTGCATGAGCATCGAACCGCCGAGAGATAAAACAACTTTCATCGTTTTGTGCTGGGACTGCCAAGATATAAATTTGCTGTTCTGCTGATTGTTTCTGCTGATTGTCGATAAGACATGGCCAGAGTTGAAGAGGCATACTAAAATAATGGACCCGGCGGGATTTGAACCCGCGGCCTCCGCCTCGCGAAGGCGGCGCTCTTCCACTGAGCTACGAGCCCCCCAACAATGTCAGTATGCTGTAATTTAAATGTTACCTCTCTTTTGTAAACTCGTTGTGAAGCTCCTTTATCAGTTCCTCCTGTCTCTTCGTCAGCTTCTCAGGAACTGAAATCGTTACAAAAACGTGCATATCTCCCCTCCGGCGGGTATTGATGTCAGGCATGCCCGAGCCGTGGAGTATAAATTCCCTGCCGGGTTTCGTTCCTGGAGGTATCTTCAATTTCTTGGTTCCGTCAAGTGTTTCAACTTTAACCTTTGTGCCAAGAACAGCTTCAGGAAATGTAACCTCTATCTCCTGATAGAGTTCCGTACCATCCCTCTTTATCTTCGGATGGGGCATTACTCTCACAACCACATAGAGGTCTCCTGCCCCTCCCTCCCCGACCTCACCCTTACCGGGGATTCTGAGTCTCATCCCGTTCTCGATACCTGCCGGAATCTTTACTTCAAGCTTTGTCTCCCTGTACACTCTTCCACTGCCCGAACACTTCGGGCATGCTTTTTTCACTATCTTCTTCTCTCCGTGACACGCAGGACATATTGTCGTCTGAATCATCTGCATGAATCCCTGCCTCGAAACTTTTCTCAGTACACCCGTTCCCTGGCAGGTCGGGCACACTTCGACGTCCGAGGGGCTGTAAGCACCGCTCCCGTCACATCTGTCGCATTTCACTGCATGCCTCACAGAAACATCTTTTGTACAACCCGTAAATGCCTCCTGAAGGGTTATCACAACCTCCGTTTCTATGTCCCTGCCTCTTCTTTCCTCCCACCTGTAACCCCTATGACCTCTGAAAAATCCAAAAGGGTCAAAGTCAAAATCAAAAAAATCTCTGAATATATCCTCTATATCTGAAAAGTGAGTGAAGTTGCTCCAGTCGAATCCGCCCTTGAATACACCCTTGAGACCATCCTCCCCATACTGATCATAAAGCCTCCTTTTCTCATCGTCCATTAATACCTCATAGGCCTCTGAGATCTCCTTGAACTTCTTTTCTGCCTCTTTTCTGTTTTCTGGATTGAGATCAGGATGGTACTTCTTTGCAAGTCTTCTGTATGCCCTTTTTATTTCCTCCTTGGACGCATTTCTATCCACGCCAAGAATTTTGTAGTAGTCTTTCATCTATCTTCTTCTCTGCCACTGTCTTTTTACTTCTCCCTGTATTCGGCATCCACACTTTGCTGTGCCTGCTGCTGAGCTTGCTGTGCCTGCTGTGCCTGCTGTTGCTGAACTCTCTGGTATATTGCGGTACCAACTTTCTCTATTGCCTTTGAAAGCACTTCTGTGGCATCTCTTACTTTCTGTGGGTCTTTGCTTTCCAGAGCGTCTTTTGCTTTTTTGATTGCCTTCTCAGCTTCTTCCCTGTCCTCAGCGCTTATTTTGTCCCCCATATCTCTCAAAGTCCTTTCTGCGGAGTATACCAGCTGCTCAAGCTTGTTACGCTCCTCAATCTCCTGTTTCCTCTTTTTGTCCTCCTCTGCAAGCTCTTCAGCCTCTTTCTTCATCCTTTCTATCTCTTCTGGAGACAGCTTGGTTGATGCGGTAATTGTAATGCCAGTCTCCTTTCCAGTTCCCAGATCCTTTGCTGAAACGTGCAGGATGCCATCAGCATCTATGTCGAAGGTTACCTCTATCTGCGGGACGCCACGAGGGGCAGGAGGTATGCCCGTAAGGTTGAACATACCCAATGAGACGTTATCCTTTGCCAAGGGCCTCTCTCCCTGCACAACGTTGATTGTCACCGCCGTTTGATTGTCCGCTGCTGTTGTGAATATCTTCGACTTCTTTGTAGGGATCGTGGTGTTGGCCGGAATGAGCGGTTCAACGAGTCCTCCAAGTACCTCAACACCGAGAGTGAGAGGTGTTACATCCAGCAATACTATATCCTTGATTTCTCCAGCTATTACGCCTGCCTGCAACGCTGCACCGGTTGCAACGCACTCCATTGGATCCACACCCCTTTCAACTTTCTTACCCATGTACTCCTCCACGAACCTCTGAACAACAGGCATCCTTGTAGGCCCGCCGACGAGTATTATCTTGTCTATGTCTTCCTTGCTCAATGAGGCGCCCTTCAACGCATCATCTATTGGCTTTTTACATCTCTCGAGTATGGGAGCGACGAGTTCTTCAAGTTTTGCTCTTGTGAGTGTCATCTGCAGATGCTTCGGCCCTTCAGGAGTTGCAGTGATATACGGGAGGTTTATCTCGGTTTCAAGAGTTGTCGAGAGCTCTATTTTCGCCTTCTCCGCAGCCTCTTTGAGCCTTATGAAGGCAGACTTATCCTTTCTGAGATCTATCCCCTCCTTTTTCTCGAATTCGTCTGCTATGTAGTCGATTATGGCGTTGTCCATATCCGTTCCGCCAAGGTGCGTATCTCCCGAAGTGGACAGAACTTCAAAAACTCCCTGCCCGAACTCCATTATCGTCACATCCAGAGTTCCGCCTCCGAAATCGAACACCATGATCTTCAGCTCCTGTTCGAGTTTGTCGATTCCATAGGCGAGGGATGCTGCAGTTGGCTCATTTATCATTCTCACAACTTCAAGACCTGCAATCTTTCCAGCATCCTTTGTTGCCTGTCTCTGGTTGTCGTTGAAGTATGCCGGAACTGTGATTACGGCCTTGGTTACGGGCTCTCCGAGAAAAGCCTCTGCATCTTTCTTTATTTTCTGAAGAATAAAAGCAGAAATTTGCTGAGGAGTGTACTCCTTCCCGTTTATCCTGTACTTGTAGTCAGTTCCCATTTTTCTCTTGGCAGCATATACAGTCCCCTCTGGATTTGTCAGTGCCTGTCTTCTCGCAGGTTCTCCAACCAGAACCCTGCCGTCTTTTGTAAAAGCAACATAGGACGGAAATGCCTTCCCGTACATGGTCACGCCTTCTGCACTGGGTATCATTTTCACCTGTCCCCCGACGAGGACTGCTGCCGCAGAATTACTCGTCCCCAAATCAATTCCTATTATTTTCTCCTTCCCCATCTTTCATCACCTTCTTAGATACGATTACCTTTGGAGGTCTGATGACCTTCCCATGAAGCATGTACCCTTTCTGAATTTCCTCAACAACGATATTTTCTTTATCCCCATCCACAACACCAACCGCTTCATGAATGTACGGATCAAAAGGTTCATTCAAACATTTCATTTCTCTCAGTCCATGCTTTTCCAGTATTGATTTTAACTGCTTGAGCAGGTTCTCCGCTCCCGCCACATTTGCCTTATTCAGGCTGTCAAGGAAGGGAAGCAAATCCATGATGATTTTTTCAGAGGAGTACTTTACTGCCTCCTCCTTCTCCTTTTCGAGGATTTTTCTCCAGTTATCAAAATCAGCGGCCTTTCTGAGAAATCTGTCCTTCCACTCATCTCTCTCTTTCGCTATTTTCTCTTTTTCCAGTGCTATCTGCTCTATTTGTTTCGCTATTTCCTCAATCTGCTTTTCCATTTCAATTTGCTGCTCTGTATTCTGTTCCAGACTGTCTTTCATCACTTATCGGTAGAATTGCATGACTATATAAATATATCGCCTGGATTATTCTCAAGTTGTCTTCCTGGCCTTAAACTGTCCTTCATACAGCCTTTCAACTCTTTCAAGTGTATCCACCTCCTCAACATTCTTATCATCCCTCAATCCTATAAACCGGGGAAAGCGCAGAGCGTAGCCACTTTCATATTTCGGACTCTTCTGAATCTCCTGATATGCCACTTCGAACACGTACTTTGGCTGAAATACGATTTTCTTCCCCTCCTCATACTCTATGACCGGTCTGAAAAGCTCTGTGTACTCTTCAAGTTCTTCGTCGGTGAAACCTGTTGCCACCTTTCCAACTGGAACAAGCTTTCCTGTCACGGGGTCGAGGCACGCAAGCTCGTAGGAGCTTATAACATGACTCCTCTTCCCCTCACCCCATTCCCCAGCGATAACGACAAGGTCGAGTGTCTCCATTACAGGCTTCAGCTTCAGCCAGTGTTTGCCCCTTTTCCCCGGTATGTATGCCGATCTGGGATTCTTCAGCATCGCACCCTCATGGCCGGCATTCAACGCCTCGTTGTACACCTTCTCTATCACAGCGGCATCGCTCGTTATAACCTGTTTCGCAACCGATATCCTGCCAGAATTCTCAACCACAGATTCAAGAAGCTTTCGACGCTTTTCAAGGGGTAAGTCAATTACCTCCTTACCACCATGGTAGAGAATATCAAAAAAGTGGACATTGACAGGAATCCTCTCCATCATCTTCCTGACTTCATACTTTCTTCTGAAACGCCTGAGAATGTGCTGAAACGGCATCGGCCTGTTGTCCTTCATCGCCACAACTTCGCCATCGAGAATGACACCCTCTTTCACAGATGTCTTTACTTCATCGACTATTTCTGGCAGAGCTTTTGTTACGTTCTCAAGTCTTCTTGAATATATCGTGACTTTTCCGTTGCCCCAGTGAACCTGAACTCTCGTACCATCGAATTTCCACTCAACAGCAACATTTCCCATCTCTTTTACTGCCTCGTCTATACTTTCCGCAACCTGAGCAAGCATCATCTTTACGGGAATGTGGAGTTCTATTCTGAGCTTTTCAAGTCCTTTTCTGCCTTCATTCTTGGCAACAACCGCAACCCTGCCAAAATCGTTGGTTATCATGTACGCTCTTTCCACCATATCGCTTTCTATATTCCACGCTTTCGCAATTGCATCTCTGATAATCCCCTCCCCAACCCCAAGCCTCATCTCACCCAGTATGAGCCTCGTAAGGTATTTTGCCTCTACCGGTGTTGCAGAAACGTATAAATCAACGAGCAGCCTTATTTTCCTCTTCTGACTGCCCTCTCCTGAGAGAGAACTCATTGTATCGAAAACTTCTCGAATCTTTGCAATGGTGAGTTCCTCTTCAAACAGGGTTAGCTGCTTTTTCGTTTGCAGAAGTTCTTCTGCAGCGAGTCCAAGATCCCCTGTATCTCTTACAAGATTCTCTATCTTACTCTTATTTGCTCCCGTGGCAACCCTTAAAGCCTCATAGATGAGCCCGACACCAACACCAAGCTCCCTTTCATCCCAGGGCGGATAGACTTTGCCCATCAGAAAGAGAACGACATTGTAGAGGTCGTCATCGTCCATATCCTTTATGAAGTCTGCAATCCTCGCAGCAAGTTCAAGGGTTGATGAGATATCTTCTATCACAGCACAGAACTCTGCGAAGTTTTTGAACAGCATATTAAAACGTTGCACTGGATGTTTATGCATTTTTCGATGCCAGACTCGATAGCTTTAAACACATCAGGGAGATCTCAGGGTATGGAGGATGTGAAGAGAGAAGTGATGAAAGCGATGGAGGAGCTGTTTGAGGGTTACATTAGTAAGGGTATAAGCTACGAAAAGGCAAGATGGGAGCTTGATTGCATAGTTTATCCCTATATCGGTTCTTATCTTGCAGATGGCAGCCTTACAAAGGAGGAGGGGAAAGAGGTGTTCGAGTTCTGTGAGAGGAAGTTGAAAGAACTCAGAGAGTCCTCAGAATAGACACTATCTCACTGCTGTCTGCATCAGTTTTAAAACCGGTTCCTGAAAAGGCTGTTCTTGATGCTGAATAACCCATTGCCCTCAGTTCCTCTATGATTCTATTGATGGAGGGAGATGAAATCGACATTTTTTTGGCGAATGCATGTATGTCGTAGTAGAACGGCACATCTATTTCTCCGGCAATTCTTGTGAACATGTTCTTAACCTTCCCCTCACTCTTCCCGATGACTTTTTCAAGAAAATTCCTGCTTTTGAGTTCTCCAAGCCACAGCGGCCCCATCATCGTGTATCTTTCACCACACCTGCATCTTTCAACACTGCAACCATCCATCGCTCTCCACTCTCTCCGCATGCACTTCCTGCAGTAGTAAAGGTATCCCAGCTTATCATAAATCCCACCAGCTCTCTTTGGAGAACGTCTGAACGTGACATGAATGCGGTAGTAGTGCTCTTTTGCCCAGGAAACAAGAACCTCCATAGCCTTATCATACTTCGTTGCTTCCCCTGCTATCTTGCCCGCAAGCATTCTGATTCCCACTTCAGGATAGAATTCGGTCTTTTCTGCATAGCTTGAATATTTACGCAGGCCGGATACTGTTGCTGAACCACAGAGAGCTGCGGTATCAGTTGCAGTAACGCTGAGATATCTCTTTGTTGAAGAACATGCCGCATCTATGAACTCCGCAGGAGAGCCGAAAGGGTCGATGTCTATATGCTCAAAGCTTCTTTCTCTCATCAGCGAGGCGGCATCTCTACGAAAGACCTTACATTCAAGATTGTTCAGCTTGAGGTTTTTCTCTATCAGTGCTACTGCCTTTGGATTTGCATCGTTGAAAAACGCAGTGAAGTCGGCCTCTATACAAGCTCTGAGCCCCCTTATGCCTGTAGCAGCTAAGGCATCGAGGTATTCATGACCGCCCATGCAGGAAAATACGGCAATATCTGCATCTCTGCAAAACTGCATTCTCGGATTGTAAAAAACTCCATTTTTAACGTAGATCTTAGCCTTACCTTCCTGAACAAGCATCGAGCATCCCTGCCACTTTATCAACAAGTTTGTCTCTGTTGCTTTCGTCAATCCTTATAACTATAAACTCTCTCCTTATTCTTTCGAGTAGTGAATGCCTTGCCTTCATGTGTATTGTAAACAGGCAACAAACATCACTCTGAAGGATTTTCTCAACAAACTTGATGAATGCAGGACATTTGAGCTCCATCGGGCCAACCTCATCTACCACAACGATATTGCAGTCAGTGCTTAAATTGGAAATAAAATCTTCTATAGAATTAATATCTACACCATACTTTCCAACGGAGGGAGCTTGAAAGCCAACCTTTGCCAGCCATGCTTCTCTTCCAGTTCTCAAGTCTTTGAGCTTGAAACCTATCCTTCTCCCCTTCTCTCTAACCTCAACAGTAACAAATCCGCATGCATCTGTTAATTTTTCATAAACCCGAATACAGAACGTTGTTTTTCCTATTCCCGGCCTCCCTGTTACTGCGATTCTGAGCATGGAGTGAGTATGTCATGCAGGATTTATGCCTTTTTGAATTAAGCATGTTAAGCATCAAGCTTTATAAGCACGCCTCCTACTTCCTCTGTGAAAGTCCTTGTTACCGGTGGAGGGCCTGCCGGAAGCCTTGCAGCCATCCATCTGGCCGGTAAGGCGGAGGTAACAGTTATTGAAGAACATCAATCAGCAGGATTTCCTGTTCAGTGTGCTGGCCTGATAAGCGATTCGTGCTTTGACGAGCTGAGGAGGTTTGTATCGGATAAGTGCCTGCTCAACAGGATAAAGGGAGCCTTCGTTTTCGCTCCGGATGGCAGCTTTGTTGAGCTGAAAGGTAAAAGTGGAGCAGTTGTTGTCGAAAGAAAGATACTGGATGTCGAACTGCTTAGAAAAGCTGCTGAAAACGCCAGCATCAGAATTAAGACAAGACTTTTAAGCTGTGATGGGGAAAAAGCCCTGCTCAGAGGTACAAGTGGAAAAAATTACCTTAGCTATGACGTCATTGTGGGTGCAGACGGGGCAGCATCGACCGTGGCGAGGACTCTCAGCTTCTCCCGCCCCCGGATGCTTTCAGCACTGCAGGTTGAGTGCAGGTTTGAGGCAATAGATGAACACATGGTCGAGCTCTACTTTGGCAGGGATTACTCGGACTGCTTCTTTGCATACGCAGTTCCCTTAGGAGATACGGCTCGAATAGGGGTGGTTGCTTCATCTGAACCAAGGAGGTATCTCGAGGGGCTCATTAAAAAGCACCCCTCCGTTTCAAAGAGGGTAAAGGGCGGTTTTGTTGAGCTGAACGCTGGAGCAATTCCTGCAAATCTGGTGGACTTCGTAAAGGGAAATGCTGCCCTTATAGGTGATGCAGCGGGCATGGTCAAGCCGTACACGGGAGGAGGACTTTACTACCTTCTCGTTGCAGCGAAAGTACTTGGCGAGACTTTTCCCGACCTGAAGGCGTATAAAAAGAGGTATATCAAAAAGATGGGAAAAGAGTATAGAATTGGAGAGAGAATAGCCTCGTTTTATTCAGTTCTCAAGGATGACGATTACATAACTCTGGTTAAAGTGGGAAGGAGTATGCAGGGCATTATGCCAGAGCTTCACATGGATAGACCTTCGTCACTTCTGAAGATCATGCCACTCCTTGGAAAACTGATAACCCATCCAAGACTCTATACCAAGATCTGCAGGGCCCTTATGATGTGATTTAAACCCCATATGCCTTGTAGCAGGTTTTACAGGTCTCAGGAAGTTCAGGGATGGCTGAAATTCTTGGCCACAGGGCTATCTGCTCAAAACTCAGCCCTCTCTTCCTGAATGCTTCTCTGAATGTCCGATAGGATGCATTATCCCATATATCTTCCAGTCCTTCTGTACTCAGGTCTCCAAAACTCCTGCGTTCGATGTAGTGCATCTTTCCGTTGAAAAGCCTCGGAATCGGATTCAGGTGGAGTGCGAGATATACGCAGGGGAAGACGAGACCATCAGACGAGATAAATACGTTCTCAACCGGGTTTTCTGCACACACAAGCACTTCTCCGGGTTCGAGTGAAGGAAGGCTCGTTCTTACACCGAGGTCTTTTGCCTTCTCCCTTGCTTTTTCAACAAATTTTCCCATATTTGGTTTGGAGAAAACTCTGAGTTCATCACTCGTCTTATCGAAAACGTAATCAAGATTTGTTGCAAAGAAGTCAGCGTTGAGATTTGCGGCAAGCTCCACAGCGTTTGCCACCTCATGCACATTCGTTTTTGTGAGCATATAGGACAGCTTGAGGCTCGTCAGCCTGCTCACTCTCCTCGCATTCTCAATCAGTGTTTTCAGGCTGCCCTTTCTTATCCTCCTGTGAGTTTCCTCGCTCGCCCCCGCAATAGAAACTACGATGAAATCGCACAATTTAAGAGTCTCATCTGAGAGCCTGTCGAGGAAGTAACCGTTCGTTGTAAAACTTACCGCTGCGTGTTTTGCAGCTATTCTGACCATTTTTTCAAAGTCCGGATGCGTGGTAGGTTCTCCCCAGCCCTGCAGATGGATGAGTTTAGCGTTCGAGAAGTTCTCACTGATACCCATAAAAAGATTGAAATCCATGTCTCCGCCTTCCCACTCTTCAAGCCGTGTTGGGCACATCAGGCAGTTCATTCCACATCTCGAAGTAACTTCAACCTGTATGTATCCAAGCTTCATCTTTTAGAGTTGGTTCTATGAAGATAAGGTTTTCCTGTTTTATTATTTTGAGGTTCTTATTTTGAGGTTCATCATCCGGGGCTTTCAATAAAATCGGGTACGGATTTCCGAAATTTTCCTGTTAGAATCCAGGAAGTAAGAGCGACGAGCATCCATGAGATTGCGGAGATCAGAGGCACCAGTAACAGACATGCAACGAAGGATATCCAGAAAATCCCCTCCTCTCTGCAGCTTCGGAAAACAATGTATGCAGCAAGTATGAAGAGTGAATACAACGTGACATTTGAGAGACAGTGTAATGGGCTGAAGTGAGTATAGTTTGATGAATATATCTGCAGCAGGTTGATACTGTCCGGAGTGAAAACAAGCTCTAACCTGTTTTCCGATGGAAATGTGCAGATGAGCAGTGCAAGCGCCGGAGGTAGGGCCGGTAGAATTACCTGTGGGAGGTATTTTAAATACATGTTTATTTTTATCATTGTAATAATAGATATAATCCTTTCTTTGACGCATCGCATCCAAAGTTTACCTCAATCTGCATCCGGCAGCAACAAATCAGCCAATACCTTTTATACACCATCTCCAACTTCAACCAATGGAGCACTTCGAGATAACGCACAGAGATGCAATGGGAAGAATAGCAAGGCTTGAAACGCCCCATGGCGTGGTGGAGACTCCAACGCTCATGCCTGTTATAAACCCGAACATCGATTTCATCTCAGCTGAAGAGATGAAAAAGTTCGGGACAGAAGTCGTCATAACGAACTCTTACATAGTTTATAGAACGGGAAGGTTAAGGGAAATAGCCCTTCAGAAAGGTATCCACGCCCTTCTCGATACGGATCTTGCGGTGATGACCGACAGTGGTAGCTACCAGCTCATGGTCTACGGGGACGTTGAAGTTAACAATAAAGAGATCGTTGAGTTTCAGAAGGCCATAGGCAGCGATATTGCAGTTCCGCTCGATATTCCAACACCTCCTGACTCTGCAATCACCTTCGCAGAAGAAGACCTGAGAACGACGTTAGAGAGAGAAAAGGAGGCGGCCGAACTGTTTACCAGCGAAAAATCTCTCATAGCTCTTCCAATCCAGGGCTCCACGCATCCCGAACTGAGGAGGAGGGCTGCCGAGAAAGCCGTTGAGGTTGCAGAAGAAACTGGTGTAAGGGCTGTATTTCCTGTAGGAGCAATAGTCCCCCTCCTTGACACGTATCGTCTAACTGATGTTGCACGAATAATCCTTGAAGTTAAATCAGTGCTGCCTGCTTGGGCTCCAGTCCACCTTTTTGGAGCGGGCCATCCCATGTTCTTTGCTGTGGCAGTCGCTTTAGGGTGTGATCTGTTTGATTCTGCTGCATACGCTTTATACGCCAAGGATGACCGCTATTTAACTCCCTATGGCACAAAAAAGCTTGAAGAACTGCAATATCTCCCGTGCAACTGCCCTGTCTGCTCTGAATACACGCCTGAAGAACTCAGAAAGATGGAAAGGGGTGAAAGAAGGAGGTTAATTGCTGAACACAATCTCTACGTTAGTTTTGAGGAAATAAGAACAGTAAAGCAGGCGATAAAGGAGAACGCACTCTTCGAGCTCGTTGAGAATAGAATAAGGTCTCACCCTCATTTAATTGGTGCCTGGCGCCTGCTGAAGGAAGAAAAGTATGCAGGGCTGATGGAGCTGTTGGATGCGGGGATAAAGCAGACCTTCTTCTATACGGGTATTGAGAGTCTCTACCGGCCTGCGGTTGTCAGGCATGCTGAGAGGATAAAACGCATAGAACTCGAAGGTGATGAATTTACCATATCAACAAACCTGCTTGAAAATGCGGACTTCTATCTCCGTCCAGCGTTTGGTGTCGTTCCAGCAGAGCTGATGGAATCCTATCCTGCAGGACATGCAGAAATACCTCCAGCAGAGTTCATTGAAGATGAAGCTCTGAAGGTAGCCGTCAAAAACCTCATAGATTTTCTCGAATTCCACAGAGATAAGAAATTCAGGTTAAAGCTTGACGATATATGGAAGCAGAGCATCGAAAAACTCCCGTCAAACGCATTACTGATAGAATGAAGGGGATAGAATGAAGGCAGAAATAGCGCTTGAAAAGAGAGATGGTCTTGCCAGGCTCGCAGAAATAGAAATCGATGGCAAAAGCTACCGGACACCGATGATGATCGATTTCCTGAGAGACAAATTTCCGAACTCAATAGATTTCGGTTATGCTCCCTATGCACTGAAAAATATTGACGAATTAAGGTACAACATATTGAAGAGCAAAGATGAGAACTTCCTGATCGGTACTGTTTGCTGTACGCCCCGTGATGTTGTTAACCAGCTGTTAGAGCTCAGACTTTCGAGCTTTAAGCCTCTCTATGCTCCAGCCCTTGCAACACCCCTCAACACCCCCCTTCTCGTTTATCTCGGTGTTGATGTGGTAGACAACATCCTGCCTATAATAAGAGGATATCAGGGCATCTACATGCTTCCCGATTCTGAATTCAACATTGATACGCTAAAAGAGCTGCCGTGCAGCTGTTCTGTATGCTCTGAGTATGGAATAAAGCTCAAAAAGCTTGAAGGGGAGGAAAAAGGACTTGCTCTCGCAAGACACAACACAGCGGTTATGGAATCTCAGGTCAGGCTTGTAAGAGAGCTGATAAGGCACGAAGAGCTGAGAAACTATGTAGAGGCAAGAGTGAAGACGAAGCCTGACCTTACAGCAATGCTCCGCTTCGCCGATAAGCATGACCTTGGAACCGCTATTCCCCGCTTCAGGCGAAGCATGATGAAACCAACAACGCAAGAATCGTTTAGCAGACCGGAACTCACATATTTCTTCAAAAAAAGTGCTGAGATATACAGGCCAAAAAGCAGGACTGCAGTAATTCTTCCATGTTCCGCAAAGAAGCCGTATATGTTATCAAGAACTCACAGAATGTTGAGGAGGAGGGTCTCATTTAAAGGAGTTTGCGAGATCATTGCTTCATCTCCTCTCGTTTCACCGAGGGAGCTTGAGCTCTGCTATCCCGTGATGAACTATGATGTACCAGTTACGGGGCAGTGGGGCAAAGAAGAAGTAGAATACGTTGCTGAAAGGCTCGCTGCACTTCTGATTAAAGGCGAGTTCGAAGCAGTAATTGCACACGTTAAAGGAGGTTATGCAAAAGTCGTTGAAAGAGCAGTTGAGATTGCAGGACTTGAAGCCGTATTCACATGTGAAGATGACATTTTATCCTCAAGTTCAATCGAAAGGCTGA
Organism: Archaeoglobales archaeon; assembly: GCA_029984855.1. Classification (GTDB taxonomy): domain Archaea; phylum Halobacteriota; class Archaeoglobi; order Archaeoglobales; family Archaeoglobaceae; genus Archaeoglobus_C. The sequence continues at coordinate 70,379 of JARQZL010000117.1, forward strand.
AGAGGGCTCTCGACGACTCGCCAAAGGAGGGTTTTGATTTATACTTGGAGATCTTCGTCCACATGTCCCGCTATCAGTTCGGCGTTGACATCAACGGAAGGCCAAGAGGAAGGTACCCCAATCTCGAACTCTGCTCCGAAGGAGAGAGAGTGGCAAGAATAGACATGAGATATGGCATGCTCGATATATATCTTCCTTTTGCAAGGAAGTTACTGGAAGAGAGACGCTACTGGATTGAAATAGCAGATTTCGAGCCGAAGGGGACAATCTTCGCTGCTGGAGTTATTGATGCGGATGAAAATATAAGACCAAACGATGTTGTCGTCTTCTACAACAGCGAATTCTACGGGGTGGGAATTGCAGGAATGTCTGGAAAGGAGATGATTGAGGTAAAAAAAGGATTTGCCGTTGATGTAAGAAGAAAAGAGAGAATCGATTAGCTCTTCTCCCTTCCAAAGTCATCGTCAAACCTGACAATATCGTCTTCTTCGATGTATTCTCCTATCTGAGCCTCTATGATGTCCAGAGGTATTAAACCTGGATTTTCGAGTCTGTGCTTCGTTCCTGCGGGAACAAACGTGCTTTCGCCGTTTCTGAGAATAAACTCTCTATCCCCAACTGTAACCCTTGCAGTCCCTCTGACAACCACCCAGTGTTCACTTCTATGGTAGTGCATCTGCAAGCTCAACCTCTTCCCCGGTTTGACAGTTATTCGCTTGACTTTGTAAGCTGGCCCCTCCTCCAGAACGGTATAGCTCCCCCAAGGTCTATAAACTGTTACATGGGATTCAATCCTTTTGTCATTTACCCCTTTCAGGATTTTTACAACTTCCCTAACCTTTGTAGCTTCTTTACGCGGGCATACAAGGATTACATCTCTCGTTTCAACCACAACGGTATCTTCAAGCCCCACAGTTGCTATGAGCCTGTCTCCGATAACCACGTTGTTTTTTGAATCAACACTGATAAACTCTCCTCTTATTGCATTTCCGTTTGAGTCTTTCTGCAAAAGCTCGTAAATTGCATCAAAGCTCCCGGCATCATTCCATGCAGCATCCATCTGAACTACTGCTCCTCTCCTCGTCTTCTCCATTATCTCCTTATCGAGTGAGAGCCTTGGAAGCGCTGAATAAGCAAAATCTACACCTTTCTCGAAAGCCATACCAACGTCCGGGCAGAATCTCTCACATTCTTCGATGAAAAGCTTGGAATTGAAGATATATGTACCCGTGTTCCAGAGATAGCCTTCAGAAACAAGGGCTGCTGCATCTTCCGGCTTTTCCACGAACCTGTCTATTGTATAACCACCGCTGATGGCTTTCCCTGGTTTTATATACCCGTAGTTTGGATTTGCCTCCTTTGCTTTTACGCCGAACGCAACTAAGTAGTCCTTGCACAGCCCTTCCGACTCCCTGAGAAGTTTCAAGTATTCACCGTTCTCTATAATCTGATCTGATGGCATCACCAGAACCTTTTTAGCATCTGTCTCTTTTATTCCGAAGTAAACCGCAGGTAAAGTACCTCTTGGTTCTGGCTCAAGCAAAAGCTCTATATCAGCATTAATCTCCGAAAGCTGGTCGAGGACCATGAATTTCTGGCTATTGCTTGTTACCACATACGTTTTCATTGGGGAAGTGATCTTCAGTGCTCGTTTTACAGCCATCTGGAATAAAGAGTACCGGTTGAATTTCAGAAATTGCTTCGGGTACTGCTCCCTGCTGAGGGGAAACAAACTCTTTCCAACCCCCCCGGCAAGTATAAGCGTTTTCATGGGTAGACCTGAGGTTGAAATTCATAAATAATTTTTGTCATCCAGGGCTACAGCAGTTCTCCGGCATCAAAAATCTCCGACAAGTTCAGCTCAAAGCCAGCCACGGGAGTTGCAAGCTTGAACCTCTCAAGAACTTCAGGATGTATTTCCCCGAACACGCCCACTTTTTCGCCATTCATAACTATGTCAGCCCTTCTACCCTCTACAAACGCTCCATCACCGCTTTCTGCCGCATTCCATTCAAGGTTGAATTCTCTCATAACAGCCTGAACGACACTCCTGATTTCTGCAAAGTTTGCCCTTGCATGAGTGGAGCATGCAGCGAGCCTCAACCTGTTTTTACCATCGATGACTACGTCTCCAACTTCAAATATACGCTGTGGCATCGGATGGTGGGTGTTGTAAGACAGGAGCTCGAGCAGCTTTGGCAGTATGTCCGTTCTCACAACGGTGTGGTCTTCGGTCAGGGGATGCATGAGAGGTGTGTAATCTCTCCAAATCCTGCCCTTTCTGCGCATGTACTCGTACTGCACTCTCTCATTCGTTAGCGTGAACGTGATGACTTCCAGATATCCAAGACCGAGCATAATTTCCCTCGAAATATCTCTTACGTCATTCCAGCGGTGCGTTGAACCTACAGTATTTGTCGGTGGATACTCCGGCCTGATCCTGTCATAGCCGTAGCCTATTGCTATGTCCTCTATGATGTCCCACTCATGCATTATGTCCGCTCTGTAGGGTGGAACCAGCACAGTTATGGTTCCACCGCTTATCTCGGCATTAAAGTTCATCTTCCCAAGAGCATGCTTTATTTCATCCTCACTCATCTCGAAGCCAAGCAGAGAAAATATCTCTTCTTTACTGACAACCATCTTTTTCGGGCTCAGATCAGGCATATATTCTGTTCTCCCATCTGGATACGTTATCTCAACCCTTTCCACTCTTCCCCCTCTGTCTGCGAGCATTGTTGCGAGAATATTTAAGGCCCTGTCAACGTTCTCGTCAAACCCGGTAACATCTATAAAAAGATCTGTCGTCGTTTCCTTTACCCTTGTTTTCTCTGCATTGATTATGGGCGGGAAAGAGATTGTCTCGCCTTTTGAATCCACAATCATAGGGTATACTTTCTTCCCTTCAAGTATGAAACTGTACTCTCTCCCCTTCGGATGTTTTTCAAGTATCTCCCCAACAGTCATCGGGGTATTGAAATCAAGGGGGATGAATGAAAAGTTTCCATCAACAGCCGTATAGCGGAGAGGAAAATAGACCCTGCTCAAATCGTGGACACCTATAGCCATCTTTCTCCTGTTTCTTCCTATCGTCCAGTGCAAATCTTCCTGAACCTCCATAAGGGAGCGTATGACCTCATCAGTTATCCTGAGACTTCTGATGACACATCCAACGATTCTGGGTCTTACTTCAAGCACTGAAGGTTCAACAGTTATCTTCCAGTCTGCAGGTCTCACCTTGTATTCTCTGCAGCCATGTTCTATGTCGAGAAAACCCCGCAATGCTCTTGCAACTCCTTCAATGCTGTACAGGTCTGGCCTGTTTGGAAAGAACTCAACATCAATATACTCCTTTTCGACCCTCTCTATATCGCATCCGAGCATCGGTAACCTCTCAAGAATTTTCTGCCTGTCTTCTCCCACAAGCTTCTCAAGTTCATCCCAGTACAGTGTTACAACCGGCATTCTTTCACCTTTACCTCTTTATCACAGGCGTGCTCCTCAACCAGCCTATATCCGGCAGGTAAAGCCTTCTCAAATCCTTCATGCCAAGTCGGAGCATTGCAAGCCTTCCAATGCCCAGTCCCCAGGCGAGAACCTTGCCTTTTATACCAAGCGGCTCTGTAACCTCCTTTCTGAAAACTCCCGCTCCCCCCAGCTCTATCCAGCCCAGGCCTTCAACGTAAACCTCAGGTTCGACGCTTGGTTCTGTGTAGGGAAAGTATCCCGGGCGGAAGCGCACATCCTCAAATCCCATCTTCAAGAAGAATTTTCTCAACAAGCCGAGCAGGTCTTTAAAGCCAACGTTTTCGTCAAGAACTACGCCTTCAAGCTGGTCGAATTCTGGAAGGTGAGTTGCGTCAATTGTTTCCCTTCTGTAAACCCTGTCGATGCAGAAAGCCTTAACAGGAGGTTCTGGATTTTTTGCAAGATAGTGAATTGTTATTGCTGTTGTATGGGTTCTCATCACAAGCTGCTTGGCTTTGTCAATGCTCCATACTCCTCCCCAGCCTGTTGAACCCGCAATCCCCCTCTCATGCGTCTCTTTAACCCTCTCCACAACATCTCCTTCATCTTCAAGCTCAACATAGCGGTCGAGATAGAACGTGTCCTGCATATCTCTTGCTGGATGGTCTTGTGGCTGGAATAAAGCGTCGAAGTTCCAGAAGGCTGGCTGGACGTAGTTGCCCTTTATTTCAGTGAATCCCATTTCGAGGAAGACTTTTCGACACTCCTTTATTATACGCTCATAGGGATGGAGCTTTGCAGCGAATATTTCCTTTGAAGGAATGGTGATATCGTATTTGAGAAATTCCTTCCCCCTCCAAGAACGGGAGGAAAGAACTTCAGGTGTTATGTCCGCTATATACTCCCTCAGTTCTTCCTCACACTTTTTGAGGATCGTTACATGAATCTCCTTCTTCTCCTCGAAGTCCACGAGCCTCCTTTTTAACAGTGTTTTGACCATGCTACCTGCCCTGCCTTCTGCAACTGCCCTGAGAGCTTCTCTTTCCTCAAACTCTGGAGCTTTAATAAGTCTGACAACTCCATTTTCAACAGAAATTGCTCCTTTCTTCCTGAGCCAGCCAAGAGCTATTCCAAACTCCTTTTTACCCATTGTCTTCTTCAGTTCTTCCACTTTCCCCATCTTCGCCTGCTCTTTGAGTAGCCTTACAAGTCTTTCTTCTGGCAAACCTTCTTCAAGGTATCTTTTACCTTCTTCAGTGAGTCTGAAAACTTTCTTAGTTGTAATCTCAACTCTGGCAAGCCCTTTCTCCTGCAGAAGATGGGCTGCTTTGAGAACTGAATCTTTCTTCATACCGGAGATACTTGCAGCTTCGTCAACTCTGTACTTTCTCTGTGGCTCAAGAGCTTTGAGGAGAGTAATCTCGATATGTGACAGCATTTAAAATCACCACTCCCCCTGACGGTTCAGGGGTTAAAAATTTTAGGGAACTGCTACGTTAAATTTATATTGCCTCCTCGTCGCTATCTCATATTTACTTCGGTGCTGCTTGGATGGGTGATGTTATGTATGCAAGAATAAAAATCCGTGATACTGTCAGGGTTCCACCTACAAGGCTTGGGGAGGATATCGAGGAGGTAATAAAGGATCTCCTCTGGGAGCAGTTTGAGGGCAGACTTGATAGAGAGTATGGTATGCTTATTGGAATAGAAAACATAGAGAATGTAGGAGAGGGAAGAATAATAGAGGGAGATGGAGCTGTTTACTTTGATGTTGAATTCACGGCGATAGTTTTCAAGCTTTTCCTGCATGAAGTTGTTGAGGGTGAGGTTGTTGAGGTTGTTGAATTCGGAGCCTTCGTCTCAATCGGCCCACTTGATGCCTTGCTCCACATGAGTCAGATAACCGATGACTTCATGGTGTACGATGAAAAGAACAAAAAACTGGTTGGAAAGGAGACCAAGGTCAGCTTGGCTGAGGGTGACCTCGTCAGGGCAAGGGTTGTTGCTTTAAGCCTTAAAGAGAGAGAGCCAGAGAAGAGCAAAATTGGCCTGACAATGAGACAGCCGTGGCTCGGCAGCCTGAAGTGGATTGAGGAGGAGATAAGGAAACTTGAAAAGGAGCAGACAGCATGACCGAGCTTGCCTGTAGAAAATGCAAATTCATAAACATCGATTCAACAGTCTGCAAGAACTGCGGTAGCACAGAACTCACAAGAGAGTGGTACGGCTACCTAATAATCATAGATCCTGAGAAGAGCGAAGTGGCAAAGAAGCTGGGAATAAAAATTCCCGGCAAGTATGCGCTGAAGGTAGGATAATGCTCAGATTGCCCGAATGGTTGAGAGAGGAGTGCAGAAAGCCGCAGGGGGAGCTTTGCGATATTGAATCTGCAAGCCCCACAGCAGCGGTTGGAGATGTTGTCAGCTACTCTCTTGTATCAAGAGATTACAAACCGATGATAATAATCTTCGATGGCAAGACAGAGAGACACAGGTTCAAAAAGCTTCAGGAGCTTGAGAAGCTGACATCTGAATACAACAGGGTGGAGGTTGAGAATCCTCCCTCAACAATCACTTTCGAACTCGTACTTGCGATAAAGAGAGCTGTGGAGCTTGCGGAGAAAGGTATAAGAACAAAGATCTTTGTGAAAGGGGAAGAAGACCTCGCCCTGATACCACTCGTGTGCCTTCTCCCCTCAGGAAGTGTCGTTTACGGACAGCCAAAAGAGGGAGTAGTTGAAGTTGAGGCAACTCCAGAGAAAAAACTACTAATACTCCATCTGATGGAACAGATGGAGAAACATAAAAGGAATGGTAAAGATGGAGAGGATATTTTTAGCATATGCAGGGACTCATGCAAGGAGGTGAAGTGATGGAGGTTTTTGTGAATAAAGAGCAGTACAATCCGCTCCTCAACAGGAAGGAGATTTACTTCAGACTCAAATACGATGAAGAAAAGACGACACCGTCAAGAAAAGATGTCAGACAGAAAATTGCCGGCCTGTTCAATGCAAATCTCGATACGGTTGTGGTAGAATACATAAAGACAGAATTCGGGAAATGCGAAGCCCTCTGCTATGCGAAGATATATGACAGCGTGGAAGACCTGAAGGACATAGAGGAGGAACACATAATCAGGAGGAACTTTGGAGGACAGGAATCGGAGGGCAAAAGAGAAAGAGGAGTAGGGGGATAACAATGGCGAAAGACGTTATATCAGGACTCTACGAGATAAAAGGAGAAAAAATTGTAAGAAGGAGAAAGTTCTGTCCGAGGTGTGGCGAAGGAGTCTTTCTTGCCGAGCACAGGGACAGACGAACGTGCGGAAAGTGCGGATACACTGAATTCAAGAAATGATAGCCCTTGGTATAGAGGGCACGGCATGGAGTCTGAGCATTGGCGTTGTTGATGAGAAAGAAGTGCTTGCCCTGAAGAGTGACCCGTACATTCCCAAAGAGGGCGGAATTCATCCGAGGGAAGCATCACAGCACCATGCAGAAAGAATTGGGTCACTATTTGAAAAAATTTTTTCAGAAGTGAGACCGGACAGCATAGACATTGTTGCTTTTTCTCAGGGCCCGGGTATGGGACCCTGCCTGCGAGTTGTTGCAACTGCAGCGAGGGTTCTTGCTTTAAAGCTTGGCAAACCTCTTGTTGGCGTCAATCACTGTCTTGCTCATGTAGAGGTTGGAAGATGGAAAGCTAAGGCAAAGAATCCTGTAACCCTCTACGTCAGCGGTGGAAACTCGCAGGTTATAGCGAGAAGGGGAGAGCATTACAGGGTTTTTGGTGAAACTCTCGACATAGGCATCGGAAATGCCCTGGATAAGCTCGCCAGGTATATGGGATTAAAGCATCCGGGAGGGCCAAGGATAGAGGAGCTTGCAAAAGATGGAAAGCATTACTACGAACTGCCCTATGTTGTAAAGGGAATGGATTTTTCGTTCAGCGGGATGGTTACGGCAGCACAGCGGTTGTATAACAGCGTTGCAATAGAGGATGTTGCCTTCAGCTTTCAGGAGACAGCATTTGCGATGCTGACAGAGGTAACAGAGAGAGCCCTCGCATACCTGAACCTTGATGAAGTTCTGCTTGTTGGCGGAGTTGGAGCGAACTCCCGCCTTCAGGAGATGCTGAAAACAATGTGCGAAGACAGAAATGCGAGGTTTTATGCCCCACCTAAAGAGCTGATGGGAGATAACGGGGCTATGATTGCGTACACCGGGTTACTCATGTACACGCACGGCTATGAGACGCCTGTTGAGGAGTCCGCTGTCAGGCCTGACTTCAGGATTGAGGATGTCGAGATTAGGTGGGATTAGCGTGAAAGAATTTTCTCAATTTCTTCTCTACTCAGCGTGTTTCTCCTTTCTTGATCCTTCCATAGCCTTCTAAACTGGTAAAAGTACTCATAGAGCTCCAGCTCGTCTTTTGCAAAGATAATTTCATGTTTCTCGATTACCTCAATTTTCATGTAGAGCGGTAACTCCTCAAAGACCCAGACATCGTATCTCTTTCCAACAACATCAACATTCTTAAAAACCTCTTTAATGTCAAATCCCTCTGGCGCGACTATACAAACATCGACATCTCTGCCCTCTCCATCCACGCTTGAACCAAATATGAGAACGGCCAGAACTTCATCCTTCAAAAACTGAAAATCCTTCACTACATCCTCTTTTTTAACCACGATTCTACCACCTCTACAAAATCCTCAAGACAGGGAATTAAATCCGTTATGGATTCAAGAGCCAGTTTGTCATCTATTCCGTTGTAGTGGTGGACAAGTCTGTTTCTAAGGCCGTTTGCGATCTTGAGGCATTCAGAAATTCTGGCATCAACGAGCTCTCCCCACTTCTGGATATTGGTGTACTCGTCTTTTGGAGGATAACCCTCATCCTTAAGAGACATGGCAACAATATCACATGCAGCCTCAATTGCTTCTTGAGCTGCCTTGTAAACGGCAAGCCTCGATTTTTTATCCACCTCAGCTTCATCTATCCAGCTCAGAATGTCCCCAATTCTTTCTTCCATGTGTCTGAGCTTGTCCAAATACCTCGCCACCCTCCTTTCGTCCACGTACAAAACAAGACCAAGAAAGATATAAGATTTTGGTAAAATTCAGATAAAGTTTTTTAGCTGGCACATGGCAGTGAGATTGGGTATGGTACTCGAACAAGTTTACTTAGGTGGAGAAGCTGAGGTGAGAATTTACGAGGACATTGTGGAGAAGATCCGAAAACCAAAGCGTTATCGCATTCCGCAGCTCGACGAGATTCTAAGGCGGCGAAGAACAAAAATGGAGGCGAAGATAATTTCGATGGCCAGACAAAATGGAGTTGCCACACCGATAATTCTCGATGTGGAAGGAGATAAAATTGTAATGGAGCGGGTAAAAGGCGAGCCTGTCAAGAAGATTATGTCTCCTGATATAAGCAAGATGATAGGTAAGGCCGTGGCAAAACTTCATAAAGCAGGGATTGTTCATGGGGACATCACGCCGATGAACATGATTTACAGCAACGGCAAGATTTACTTCATCGACTTCGGTCTTGCGTTTATCGAGGACAGAATAGAACCAAAAGGTGTTGATGTTCACGTTTACTTTGAGTCCCTAAAAGCCTCTTTCGATAACTGGAGGGAGCTGAAGCAGGCGTTCATCGAAGGTTATGTGGAATACGCTAAAGCCAAGGATGTCCTGAAGAGAGCTGAAGAAATCGCCAAAAGGGGAAGGTATGTGGAGAGAATTACCGGTCCTGCATGACATCTATCTCCAGATAATCCCACTCAGCTTCTATCCTTTTTACCCTCCTTCCTACCTCGAGTTTTACCCTGTCCGCTATTCTCTCTGATGGAAGACCAAGGTTTGAGTATATATAGCCCATGAGCAGTGCACTGTTAGCGAAGAACAATCCTGCAAGTCCCACGCTGAGAAATATATGGAGATTTTGCTCCCCCATCATTTTGTCGTATCCCCTTTCCCTTAACCAGTCTTCAAACTCGTCGATAGTTAATCGAATCTTCATAACATTATGATAGCAAAAGGGTTAAAATAGTTGCATGATATTTCTGTTATGAAGCGGATTCTCGTCTGCCCTGTCTGCAAGTCAACGGATGTTGAATACGATACTGCCGGTGTTACGGGAAAGTACTACTGCAAGAACTGCGGTTATGTTGGTTCAGCTGTTCTTGAGATGACAGAAGGAGAGTACAAAGAGATGATGGAAGGAAAGAACATCGAGAAAAAGGCTGAAGAGGAGAGTCGCAGTAAAAAGAGGAGGCAGCAATGAGAGGAAATGTGATGGACTTCCATACGTGAGACGTATCTCAAAAATTATATATACTTCCCTGCAACCCGGGCTGTATGCAGGAAATTATTGAAGCCGCAAAAGCAGGGAAGCCCTTTATTATCTTCGATGATAAGAAGTCAGTCGTCGGTATTCCTGCAGACGTTGTTTCCGGAAGCGTAATTGCATTCATCATGAAGAACTGCGATGAGTACCGTCTTGCAATGCCATGGAGACGTATTGTGTCTCTTGGCCTCAACAGATTCATCTTTTACGGCGAAAACGTTATTCCTCTTGACTGCAGCAAGAACGGAATATCTGCAGAGGAGAGAGCGTCATTCATAAAAAGGCTTGTTAAGGGTGAGGTAAAACCTGATGAAATCGTGGTTCCCGGGAGAATTTTTGTAGAAGACGCCAAAGAGGGTGGAGTGCTTGAGCGACCGGGCTTTGGTGAAGCCTGCATTGACATAGCAAGAATGGCGGGTTTCAGCAACTCGGCTCTTTATTCTACTCTGATAACACACTCCGGTGAAATTGCAACTCATGAATATGCTGTTGAACTTGCAAATCAGAATGGTCTTCCAGCTATAAGCACAAAGGAGCTCATAATGCATAGACTTAAAAGTGAGAAGCTCGTTAAGAGAGTTGTTGAAGCAACGCTGCCAACTAAATTCTACGGGACTTTTAAAGCAATTGGCTATGAAACCCCAATCGGGGAAATGTTCACTCTCGTCAGGGGCGATGTCTCCGAGGGGGACGTGCTCGTTCGCATTCATTCAGAATGTCTTACTGGAGACGTTTTTCACTCGTTACGATGTGACTGCGGGGATCAGCTTGAAAAAGCCCTCAAGATGATAGATAAAGAGGACAAGGGAGTTGCAATTTATATGAGAGGACATGAAGGACGTGGAATAGGTCTCATAAACAAGCTCATGGCGTACAAGTTGCAGGAAGAAGGTAAGGATACAGTTGAGGCAAACATAGAGCTCGGCTTTCCACCCGATATGCGAAGTTACGGTATAGCGGCCCAGATTCTGATGGATCTGGGTGTTAAAAGCATTCGCCTCATGACCAACAACCCCTTAAAAATAGATGAGCTGAAGAAGTACGGCTTTAAGATTGTAAGGGAGCCAATTGAAGTTGAACCATCTGAAGAGAACATCAAATATCTTAAGGTGAAAAAGGAGAAGATGCACCATATGTTGTGTATAAACGACTGATTTTTTAATTTATTAGGACAGGGACAAGAGATTAACAAAACTCCTGTACTTTAAAGTCCTGTTGGAACGTCTATATAAATAGTTTTAGCGTGCTTTTCCACCACACTCATCAAACCCTTCACACCAAGAGTTTCGGTTGCGTAATGCCCTGCAAATACCACATTAATTCCCAGCTCTTTTGCAACATGGTAGACCGAATGCTCTGCTTCTCCAGTTATAACCGTATCAATCCCTTTCTCTGCCGCTTCACCTATTGAAAATCCGCCTCTTCCAGAGACTGCCCCTACCCGTCTGGCTCTGCTACTTCCAAAATTCAGGATTTTAACCCTGTTCTGAAGTTTTCTCTCAATACCTCTGGCCAGTTCTTTGAGTTCTATTTCGCAGTTTAATCTGCCCGCATATCCTATTGCCTTTCCGTGGTAAAACCCGAAGGGCTCTTCTGCTTCTGCTCCAACTAACTCAAGGAGCTTAACATTATTCCCAATTTCCGGATGGGCATCAAGGGGTAAATGGGCCGCATATAGCGAGATCTCGTTTTCAAGCAAAAAACGAAGTCTCTTTGCGATTATGCCTGTAACGTGCTCTATACCTCCCCATACAAGGCCGTGATGGACGACCAGAGCATCTGCTCCCGCATCTTTGCTCTTTTCGAAGCTTTCCATGCACGCATCAACAGCAAATGCCACCCTCTCGACTTCTTCCTTTCCTTCCACCTGAAGGCCGTTTCTCGAAGCATCACTCCACTCATCAATCCTGAGATAATCATTTAAAAAAGAAACGAGCTCTTCAAGCTTCATGCTTCTGTTCATCTATTTTATCCACACTCTTCTTCCCTCTTCGATAAATATGAGTCTGGCTCCCACCTTGCTCAGCAGATCTGCGATCCTTTCGAGATGTCTTGCAATGAGGACCATATCAACCATATCCTCCACGAGCTTCGGGTTCTGCTTTGCCGTACTCACTATGCTGTCAATTGACTCAACGTAATAGCGGTCAACCTGATCGTCAAGACTTATTAATCTCTCTCTCAGGTTTGCTGTATTCCCCGTTTCTATAGCGTCTCCCAGTATGTCAAACATCTTCATGATTGGCACAACCATCCTCTCGAATGTCTCCATGGTCTCATCGAAACCTCTTTTTATTGTATACATCGCTATTTCCTCTGCCAGATCAGTAATTCTCTCATAGTGACCGGAAATTCTCATCATGCTGACAACAAAGCGTAAATCCCATGCTACAGGCTGGAAAAGCGCAACAACTGATACGCCCTCACAATCAACATCGGTGTTCATAACATCGACGATGTTCTCAATCTGAATTGCCTTCTTTCTCTTCTCCTCATCCCCTCTCAGGGCATCGAGGCAGAGTTCAACTGCTTTTCTTGAAAGATTGTGTGCTTCCAGAATCTCATGCTTTATATCCTTAAGTCTCTCCTGCAGTGCTCTCATAATAGACACACCTAACCTACTCTACCCGTCAGGTAATCTTCAGTCAGCTTCTCAATCGGCATCTCGAACATCTCAGCCGTACACCCAAACTCCACAAGTTCGCCCATCCAGAAAAAGGCGGTGTAGTCGCTTACCCTGCCGGCCTGCTGTATGTTATGCGTTACTATCACCACTGTATAATTCTCTTTCAGTTCATTTATTAAATCTTCTATTTTGAGAGTTGAAATTGGGTCAAGAGCTGATGCCGGTTCATCCATGAGCAGTACTTCTGGCTTAACTGCCAGAGCCCTTGCTATGCATAGCCTCTGCTGCTGTCCGCCACTGAGTACCATTGCAGATTCGTGAAGCCTGTCCTTGACCTCATCCCACAGAGCTGCCTTTTTAAGGCTATCCTCAACTATTTTATCCAGCTTTTTTCTGTTCTTTATCCCCTGTATCCTCGGCCCGTAAGCGACATTATCGTATATCGATTTCGGGAAGGGGTTTGGTCTCTGAAACACCATTCCTATCTTCCTCCTCAGCCAGGCAAGGTTTATATTTTTGTCTCTATATATATCCTGACCTTCAAATATCACCTCGCCAGTAGTTCTGACATTCAGAGCCATCACCTCGTTCATGCGATTGAGAGCTCTGAGTACTGTGCTCTTTCCGCAACCTGAGGGGCCTATTATTGCTGTGACATTGTTTTTCTCTATGTTGAATGTAGCATCTTTTATCGCATGGTTTTTACCGTACCATATATTCAGGTTTCTCACTATCAGGGCAGCCTTTGAATCCGGAATTTCAACACCGTATGATGTAATCATCACCACCTCCTGGCCTTTCTGTACCTATACCTTATAATCGTAGCAGAAGTTATCATCGTGAAAACCATGGCTATCAGCACTGTTGCTGTAGCGGCAGCGTAGGTTTTTGCGTAGGGTGAGGCGTACTGGGTTGAAAGGACATAAATATGATATGGCAGGCTCATAAACCGATCGAATGGTGAAGCCGGAAGCTTTCTGATGTAGAATACGGCCCCTGTGAATAGTAGAGGAGCTGTCTCACCCATTGCCCTTGAAAGACCTATTATGGCTCCGGTTATAACTCCGGGCAGGGCATAGGGAAGAACAGCATTCCTTATTGTCTGCCACTTTGTGGCCCCTAAGGCATAGCTCGCAAGCCTGAAATCGTTTGGGACACCTTTCAATGCTTCCTCACTGCTCGTTATAACCCAGGGTAATGTCATAACTGCAAGCGTCAGAGAGGCTGCCATTATACTCTCACCGAATCCAAAGAAGTAAACGAAAGCAGCAAGACCAAAAAGACCGTAGACGACGGACGGCACTCCTGCAAGATTTCTTATTGCCATTCTGATTAACCTCACAGTTACCCCGCTCCTGGCATACTCGTTGAGAAAAATTGCTGCAGCAACACCGAGAGGGATGGAGAAGAGAGCGGTCATTGCTGTAACATAGAATGTTCCAAGAATGGCCGGGAATATACCTCCTTTTGTTATATCTCTGCTCTCCCAGTTCGCCGTTAGGAACCTGATATCTATAACACCTATTCCCTCTTTCACCACATAAAGAATTACAAATAGGAGAAATGCAATCGTGAGAACTGCGATGAGCCTGAAAGATGCAAAGATAATTCTATCTTTCATTTACCAAACCTCCTTTTGTATCTTTCAAGAACCTGATCAGCAAGCAGGTTTATCACAAACGTTGCCACGAGAAGGAGGAAACCCATGGCAAAGAGTGACTTGTAGTGTAAGCTTCCAACCACCGTTTCGGGCAACTCTATGGCTATGTTTGCCGTAATTGGCCTTACAGGATCCAGAAAGCTGTGAGGCATGGCCTTGGCGTTGCCAGCAACCATCAGTACAACCATGGTCTCACCTATGACTCTGCCGAGAGCAAGCATTATTGCAGCTATGATTCCTCCAATTCCTGCAGGAAGGACGACTCTGCTTATTGTCTGCCACTTTGTGGCCCCCAACGCCTCACTTGCATACCTGAAGTCCCCGGGTATTGCTGCGAGAACGTCCTCACTTATACTTGCTATCGTTGGTATGGACAAGAAGCCTACGAGTATGCCAGCATTGAGAGCATTTAACGCAAGTGGAATTCCAAAAAGCTTTGAAAGAAAAGGAGCGAGAAATATTATACCAAATAATCCGAGTACAACTGTTGGAATACCGGCTATTGACTCTATTGCCGGTTTAAGATACTCACGAATTCTTTCGGACGCTACTTCTGACATATAAATTGCGAGCATTATGCCGACAGGAATAGAGAAACCCATTGAGAGGATAGCGATATAAATCGTCCCTGTAAACAGCGCAAGCATTCCCCACGCTGGCTGGCATGCGGTAGGATCCCATTCTGCTGAGAAAATCTCGAAAAAACTGACTTTTTCAAAAAACTGCAGACCGGTGGTGGCGATGAATGCAGTTATGGCAAGGAGCAGGATAACTGCAGAGATTCCGCATACAAAAAATAGAGATTGAAACGCTTTTTCTTTCAACTCCATAGCACCACGCCGGAATAAAGGTTAAACTATTCTACTTTGCTCCAGAAGTTCTGCTGGTTCCACTCTCTGTCGACTTTCAGTATGGGATAGAAGCCGGACTGCTTGACTATTTTCTGCCCCTCTTCGCTAACCTCAAATTTGAGGAACCCCTTTATTATGTCACCCTTCTCACTCCTGAGATACTGCGGTAGAGTATACTGCTGTAGTGTTCTTGAAATCGGGTAATTCCCTTCTTCTACGGCTTTTGTATCAAGTGGAGAGTAGTAGTTCTTGCCATCCACCGATATATTTACAGCCTTTACCTGGTTATTCAGATACCCGACACCAATGTAGCCTATCCCGTTGGGATCACTGGAGACAGCATCTCTTATCTGTGTGTTTCCCGCAAGGTTTCTCATTGTCCCGCTGTAACCTTTTCCGGCATACTTCTCAACAACATGCTTCAAAAAGAACTCATACGTTCCGGAAGTACTCTGTCTCCCATAAAGTGTTATCGGAGCATCATTTCCGCCGACTTCCTTCCAGTTTGTAATCTCTCCCGCAAAAATTTTCGCAACCTGCTCAACCGTAAGTCTGTCAACCGGGTTGGAGGGGTTAACAACAACTGTGAGCATATCTCTTGCGATAATAATTCTCAGGGGCGCTGTTCCATACTTCTGCTCTATCTGTCTCACCTCGCTCGGCTCCATCAGCCTAGATGCATCAGCGATGTCAATTTCACCATTTATCAGGGCTTTTATGCCGGTACCACTTCCACCACCACTTACAACTATGCTCACATTTGGGTTTTTTGCCATATACGCTTCAGCAAGGTTTGAAACCATCTGAACTTCAGTGTCCGAACCTTTGATATAAATTCCGCTCTGTTCCACGTTCTGCTTAGCACATCCGCACAGAATTATGGCCAGTAGAATCACAAATACCACCAGTCGTTTCATGAAGTGCCATTGGTGCTACAGTATATCTATTTTCTCTATATACTTTAAGTAAAGTAAGTAGGTTATGTAGACCGGTAGGTAAAGCTAAAATAAAGCAGTGTATTACATATACGGGATCGAAGGTGAAGGTTGAGGCAAGAAAGATATACTTCAGTGGTGGGGGCAGCTATATAATAACTCTGCCAAAAAAATGGGTGGAGGAGAACGGGCTGAATGCTGGAGATTCCGTTGTCATGCATGTGGGGAAAAATGCAATCAGAATACTGCCGCATCTTCCACAGACGACCAGAAGGGAAGGTTTTATAGACGCAAATGGCCTTGGAAGAGCCTGTTTGACAAGAAGAATTATATCCTGCTATCTCGCCGGGTACGACTCTCTCGGGATAAGAGTCTACAACGAAGAGCAGAGAATGGCTACAGACTTGGCTGCTGACACACTAATCGGAGCAGAAATAATGGAAGATATCGGAACTGAGATAGGCATCGAGATTTTCCTCGACGACAGGTTCAAATCAGATGATGTGCTTGAGAGGATGAGCAATACCTGCATTGCGATGCTCTCAGATTTCTGTCTGGCTTTGCAGAATTTCTGCGAGTACTATTGCAATTCGATAATTTTGAGAGAAAATGAGGTGGACAGATTGCATTTTCTTGTTTTGAGGCAGGTAAACCTGGCGATACAGGGAGATATTGTCGTACCACGAGAACTTCTGGGTTACTGGAGTTTCGCCAGACGCTTTGAAAGAATTGCTGACCATGCTGCGAACATGGCCAGATGTCTGCTCAAGCTCGGGAAGAGCATGCCTGAACTCTGTGACATCGTGGAACCATGTCTTGAGATGCTGAAGATGTCCAGTGTGGCATTCTTCAGAAAGGATGTTGAGCTTGCAGATGCGGTTCTGACAGAATTTGAGGATCTGAGAAGCATTGAGGAAAAGCTTTACAGAAAGATAATAGAGCAGAAAGTTGAGGATGCGATACTCCTGAAATCAATTGTGGACAGCCTTACAAGAATAGCAGCGTACTCTGCAGATATTGCAGAAATAGCTCTGGATCTTGCAGTTGAAGCATAGTTGAATAAAATTGGATATATTTTTACCTGCCTCTTGGCTCTCACCTCCTTGAGGTTATAGACAATCTTAACTATTTATCATTAATAAAGCTTTCGGATTTCCACATGGTGACGATAAAACGTTATATTTCCCGGCTGAGATTGTTTGAGTATGGATGGTCTCATCATTGTTGACATGCAGAAGGATTTCTGCTACAGCGATGGCAGCCTTTTCATTGGAGAGCAGGTGAAGGACATACTTAAGCCGCTCAAACAGGTTGTAGAGAGAGCAAAGGGTAAAATGCCGATAATATATACACAGGACTGGCATCGAAGAGACGACGTGGAGTTTGCTGTCTGGCCGGCACACTGTGTTGAGAATAGCAGAGGAGCTGAAATAGTGGACGAACTGCCAGAAGCTGATTATTACATCAGAAAGAGGAGGTATTCGGCGTTCTTTGGAACAGACCTGGATTTGCTGCTGAGGGAGCTTGGAGTTGGAAAGATATACCTCGCCGGTGTGGCAGCAAACATATGCGTCATGCATACAGCAATAGATGCGGTTCAGAGAGGATACAGCATTGCTTTACTTAAGGACTGTACGGCAGCGATTGACAGCTACGGCTATGAGTACAGCATATACCACATGAAAAACGTTCTCAGAGCAGAAGTGCTCGACTCCAAGAACTTTCTGTCTTAACTCTCTCAACCTTCTGCCTTCAGCCTGAGCACTGCATATGCTGCATAAGCAGTGGCAATAAAAAAAGCAACTGCTGCAGAAACCAAGACATTTGCTTTCGAGAGCAGAAGGGCAATGAATACAACAAACAGAATGCTCAGAAACCCCGCTGCAATAGAGATTTTCCAGGCCATTCCTTTTATCTCCTCACCTCTTATACCAGAAGGCATGCCTCAGACACTCCGTTATCCTCACCTCTCGGATTGCCCATCAATCATCATCGGCTCTAAGAAGTTAAAGAGGGAAATACTAAAAGCTTCCGGTGGGAGGCAATGAACAGGCAAAACTCATAAATATCTCTAAATTTTAAGAGGGTTGATGCGAAGTCCACCTGTAATTGTTTTGCTTGCTGTCATACTGGCTATTCTCTCAGCCGGTTGTGCCCAGCCCAAAGTACAGTCTGTCCACATGAGCTGGGGGGAAGTCAGCAGTGAGTACACGGAGATAAAATCGAACGTTGAAGTAACGAATCCCTATCCTGTCTCGATACCTCTCAGCGACGTGGAAGTTGACATATTCATGAACGGAGTCCTGATGGGGCACGGAAATGCCATTGGCGATACAACAATTTCTCCACCAAGCGATACGCTAACCCTCTCAATCAAGTTAATCAACGACAGACTTGTGGACTGGTGGGTGAGCCACATAGAGAATGGGGAGGAGACGGTTATGAAAATCAAGACAAACCTCGTTTTCAGCGTTCTTGGCTACAAACTGCGTATACCAATTGAAAACTCAAATACATTCCAAACATCGTTCCTTTCATCAGTCTCTCCCGAAGGGGCATCTCTGAACATTGGTGGTGTGAAGGCCATAGAGGTCAGGGATGCAACCCTCAAGTGGGGCGATGTAGACAGGAGCAGGACACAGATAATCGTCAACGCTGTGGTTAAGAACAACCTGCCAGTCCCGATTCCTGTCAAGTTCCTGGAGTATGAAATTTCGATGAACGGCATAAAGATGGGTGAGGGTAAAGCTGTCAGCGATACGGTAATCAAACCGATGAAGAGCGAAGCTGTTGAGCTCGTTATGGAAATCGATAACTCGAAGATTCCACAGTGGTGGGTAAGTCACATCAAAGATGGGGAAAAGACGACTGTTAGCATAACCACTAAGGCTGGAATTGATGTGCAGGGCAAGGAGTATTCTTTACCCATCTATACCTACAGCTACGAATTTACCACCAATCTTCTGGGATCGATGTAAAGTCTCAGCGAAAGTCTTATTTCCTAGTTGGCGTAGCTTAAAGAAGTCCCGTGGGGTAGCGGTCAATCCTGCCGGCCTTTGGAGCCGGAGACGGGGGTTCGAATCCCCCCGGGACTACTTGTTTTTGGTGGGTTGGGTGTTTTTTCTCCAATTTTTCTCCAATGTCCCAATGAGCTAAACTGTCTTCCCTGCAGCAGCTTTTGAGAAACTATACTTTTGAGAATATATAAGTACTATATATTTTATGGCGAAGGTAATCTCAATACCGGATTTTTCAGGAGTGCTAAGTAAGGAGGCTGCAGAAGAGATCGAGGGAGTTATTGAGGATCTAAATAAGAAGATGAGGGGTGAAATGAGGGAATTGTGATGGTCTGCATAGACACAAGCATACTGATTGATATACTGAGGGCTCTAAAACTTTTTTTAGTTCTATTCGCTCATAGAATATCTTTACTGAGCAGTGTATACGGATAACCAGAACATATTTATATTTAATATCGGAAAAACAATCATGCAACTTCATTTTTACGGGGCTGCGAGAACTGTGACCGGTTCGTGCTTCATGCTCGAAGATGGGCAGCGTGTGCTTGTTGACGTGGGCATGTTTCAGGGCAGCGTCGAAAAAAGGAACTACAAGCACTTTCCTTTCGACCCATCAGAAGTCGATGTCCTCATTCTGACACACTCTCACATCGACCATATTGGACTTCTACCAAAGCTTGTAAAGCACGGCTTCAGCGGAGAAATCTATGCTACAAGGGCAACAAGAGAAATCTCAGAGCACATGCTCCACGACTCTGCAAAGGTTCAGGAGGAGGAAGCGTACACTCTGACAAAGAAAAACCTCAGGAAAGGTTTGCCTGTGGTTAGACCTCTCTACACCGCAGACGATGTGAAAGAGTGCTTCAGGCTGAAGTGGAGGAGTATTGAATACGGACAGACTGTTAGCCTCGATAGCATCGATTTTACGTTCAGGAACGCCGGCCACGTTCTCGGTTCAGCGTTCGTTGAAATAAATACAGGAAGAAAATTCGTTTTCAGCGGAGATATCGGGGAGAGGGGCAGACTGATAATCAACGACCCCGATTTTCCTCCAGAATCCGATTATCTCATTGTGGAATCAACTTATGGAGATAGAAACCACAGGAGCGTTGAAGGGTCGATAGACGAGCTCAGGCGGGCCATCGTACATGCCTTCGAGAAAGGTGGAAACGTTCTGATACCATCATTTGCCCTTGAAAGAACCCAGGAAATTCTCTACATTCTGCACACGTTCTACAGGAAAGGTGAGCTTCCAGAATGTGAAATTTTCCTTGACAGCCCGCTTGCAATAGACATAACAGAGATATTTGCAAACCATCCTGAGCTTTACAATAAGGAGACGGCAGAGGAGGCAAAGCACGGCAACCCCTTCTACATTCCAAACCTGACGTTCACAAAAAGCGTTGACGAATCGAGGGAAATTAATGAGGTTAAAAGCCATGCCATAATCATAGCAGGAAGCGGAATGTGCACGGGTGGAAGAATAAAGCACCATCTGAAGCACAACCTCTGGAGGAAGGAGAGCAGCGTTGTTTTCGTTGGATATCAGGTCAAAGGAACGCTCGGAAGGAGAATTATCGATGGTGCAAGGAAGATAAGGATCTATGGAGAAGAGATAGCTGTTAAAGCTGAAGTGTACACAATAAACGGCTTCTCCGCCCATGCAGGCAGGGACTATCTCATAGAGTGGGCAACCAAAAGCGATGCAGAGCGAATATTTGTTGTCCATGGCGAATTTGAGAAGAGTCAGAAACTCGCTTCAGCTCTCAGAAGTCATTTTGATTGCGTCATTCCAGAATGGAGACAGAGCTTCAGCGTTTAGCCATTGCTTTATATGCAACCACAACTGCAATTGAGAGAATTACAATAGCCGGAATAAGATAGCCCGGATTCTCTTTCTCCCAGTCGCTCATGAATTGCCCGGCAAGCCACTCACTGGCATCCTTTCCGTACAGGATGATTCCCACCTCTCTGTTCAGCCTGAGCCCGTAACGGTTGAAATTTGCGGATGTTATTAATGCGTCATCATCTGAAATTACGAGTTTTCCGTGGAGAGGCATCCTCGAAAGTCTTCCATCTATATTCAGTCCTTCAGCAATTGCAATTCTTTTGAGAAACTCGAGAGTCCTTTCATTTCTTTCTTTATTGTGCTCAGAATCGAGTATGATTTTCACCTCTGTTCCGTTCCTCGCTGCCTTGAGGATTGCATCGAGTAGGGGCATGCTATCATCGAACCACGTGAAGTCCATGTATGGAACCTCGATGTAGAGTCTCTGCCTCGCTTTCGAGATAAAATCGAATACGGGGTTACAGTCAGGAAGGACGAAAACCTCAACCCTGCTCTCGAACTCCCTGATCTTCCCTGTTCCCATAGAATAGTCAGCCTTCAACCCTCCGGCTTTTCCCGGTTGCGAGGAGCACCTAACGTCGTGCAGAAGAACGTTCTTCAGAAGTCGGGCAGCCCTCTCGCTCTCGAATTCTACGATGAAACCCCTTTTACTCCACTTCCAGTTTTCTGTTGTAATCACCACCTTTTTTCCATCAGTTGCAAACTTGTAGTGAAAGTTCTTGTAGGATGTGGATGAGAGAAAATACGTTTTGTATCGCTTTGATATCTCAAGCTCTTCAACCGGTATCCCTCCAACAGGACTTGCATCGAGAAACAGCGTAATGTTGCCCTTCACAGTTCGTAAATCTGTAAACGTGTATGAGGCAAGCCAGATTGTACTTCCCCTGAAGCAGTAAGAGGCAGGGCTCACGATTACCTTGATTCTTGTAAGCACATCAACGGGGCTGAATGAGGTCCAGTCCTGATACCGGAAATCCCACCCTTTTGAAGTTCTGAAGAAGATCATGCCCTCCTTGGGTTTATACGTGAACTTATCCACCACCTTTCCCCCTTCAAGCAGCCTTATCGTTTCACCCTCATTTGAGAGTGCAAACCTCTTGGAGAACTGAATATCTGCCTTTTTTCCGAACGTAAGCTCATAAGCTGTAATATTCTTCGCTACAACCACAATTCCCGTTGAGTTTATCGGAACTTCTCCTTCCCCATCGTCGAGAACGCAGAAGGCAGTAGCATTCACGATTACGTATTCAGCATCATCACTTCCGTACGGATTTGGACAGACTTCCACTATCCGGGAAGCTGAGACTGGGAGCAGGAACACGGACATGAACAGGAGTGATATAACAAGCACTCGGAGCATGACTGCAATCTCTATATCCCAGATATATCCTTATTCATTTCTCTTTGACTACCTTTTTAACTTGCAAAATTTAAAAGAGGAGAGTAAGCCTTAAATACAATAGTGTTTATAATTATTATGTAGCTTATGTAGCACTCTTTGATAATTCAAAGAGGCTAATACGCTGAGTGAGAGAATGATTTACACGGTAACTCTTAATCCAGCTCTGGACAGAACGTTATGGGTTGAGAAGATAAAACCCGACGACTCCAACCGGATTGAGAAAGAGGAAAAGTACGCCGGTGGAAAGGGAACAGACATATCCAGAGTTCTGGCAGAATTTGGAGTCAGCAATAAGGCACTTGGGTTTGCTGGTGGATTTGCAGGAGAAGAGCTGGAAGGAATACTGCTTAATGAAGGAATTTCGTGTGACTTTATCAGAATTTCAGGGGAGACCCGTACCAACATCATTGTTAACGAGCGTGAGGGGGATCAGATCGTATTCAACGCAAAGGGCCCGGAAATAAAACCATATGAATTGATGCAGATGATCCACAGGATAGAAGAGCTCGAAAAACCTGAGATTGTTGCTGTTAGCGGGAGTCTCCCATGCGGAATCCATCCCGTGATCTATCAGAAGATTATAGAAATTGCCAAGAGTAGAGGGGCCATGGTCATACTGGATACTGACGGAGATGCACTGAAAACAGGTATCAGGGCTCACCCCGATGTTATTAAACCCAACATCCATGAACTGAGCCGGCTGGTGGATAGAGAACTGAAGGAAATGGACGAAATCATCAGTGCTGCATGGAGCCTTCACAAAAAGGGAGTGGGAATCGTGCTGGTCTCAATGGGGAGTAGGGGTATCCTTCTGGTTACGGAGGGAAAACAGTACTGGGCCTCTCCACCAGAGGTGGAGGTTAAAAACACAATTGGTGCCGGG
The DNA here is from genome assembly GCA_029984855.1 of Archaeoglobales archaeon. Classification (GTDB taxonomy): domain Archaea; phylum Halobacteriota; class Archaeoglobi; order Archaeoglobales; family Archaeoglobaceae; genus Archaeoglobus_C. The sequence continues at coordinate 93,425 of JARQZL010000117.1, forward strand.
GATTCTGCTATAGCTGGATTTATTTACGGGCTTGTTTCGGGTAAAGGCCTTAAAGATGCACTAATTTACGCGGTAGCTGCGGGTACTGCAACCACATTAAGGCCGGGGACGGCACTCTGCAGGAAAGAGGACTTTATACGGCTTATTCCGAGAGTAAAGCTGCGTGTAATGAAGGAGGTGAACAATGATCGGAAAGAATGATGTTGTTGTGCCCCTGGATGTTCCAGAAAGAATGCGAAGAGAATATATAAAAAATTATCTGAAGATTACCCGAGAAAGCGGGCGACTGATGCTTTTTGCAGGAGATCAGAAAGTAGAGCATTTGAATGACGATTTTTACGGAAATGGAATTCATCCGGATGATAGGGATCCAGAACACCTGTTCAGAATTGCAAGTCAGGCAAAAATCGGTGTTTTTGCCACTCAGCTTGGATTGATTGCCAGATATGGCATGGACTACCCGGATGTTCCCTATCTCGTAAAACTGAACTCCAAAACAAACCTCATCAAGACCTCTCAATCCGATCCATTCAGCCAGCAGTGGTATAACGTCCAGCAGGTGCTGGACTTTCGTGATAACAGCGGGTTGAACATTCTGGGGGTAGGCTATACTGTCTATCTGGGAAGTGAGTATGAGGCGGAGATGTTACATCAGGCAGCTCAGATAGTATATAATGCCCATCAGCACGGTCTGCTGACAGTACTGTGGATGTATCCTCGTGGTAAAGCGGTGAAAGATGAAAAAGATCCGCACCTGATTGCCGGTGCCACAGGTGTTGCGGCATGCCTCGGCAGTGATTTTGTCAAGGTAAACTATCCCAGAAAGGAGGGCTGTGACTCAAGAGAGATATTTAAAGAGGCTGTTCTGGCAGCGGGTCGTACGAAAGTTGTCTGTGCAGGTGGCCCAAGCGATGACGTTGAAGCGTTTCTCAAAAGGCTTTACGACCAGATTCATATCAGCGGTGCTGCCGGAAATGCCACAGGCAGAAACATCCATCAAAAGTCGCTAAAAGATGCTATTCGAATGTGCAACGCAATTTACGCCATTACAGTAGAAGATGCAGGTGTAGAAGAGGCTTTGGAAATATACAATTCAGATCACAGCTGAAATTAATATAATTCAGCAAGAAAAAAGAAAAAATCAGACAGGTTCAAACCTGCTCTCAAGCTTGTTGAGGACTTTTGGAAGAGTTGTATATTCCATGTCCTCGTGTGGTAGCCTGTGCGGCTCAAAAGGCCCATGGCGGCGCATGTACTCTGCAACTTCCGCAGCCTTCCTTCTCGTGTAGTCAAATGCAGGATCGTCGAACAGGTCAACTGGGCCTACAAGCTTTCCGTTTCCAAGCTGAAAGCCAGCCCCAATCACTCTGGGCGGGCCATCAAAGCGTGTACATCTTGCATAGCGGAATGGGACGGGCATTAAAGGCCCATTGTGACTTCCGCGCATCCACCCGCTTACAAGGTGTGGAAATGCAAACGGCTCAATTATTTCTCCAACCGCTGGCAGTCCTGACTGACCCCTCACGAGTGCTACTGGATCATCCTTACCTACATACTCCCCAGCAATCTGGAAGAGTTTTTCTGTGCTCACAACAGCTACAGGTTCATCAGCCGGTAGTTTTCCACCTTCCTTTGGAAAAACCCTCTTTATCACGAACCTTGACTTCCCCCCGATCAAAGCGAGGATGTCATACATCTCCTCTGGAGAGTTCATGAAGACTCTCTTGTGCTCCATAATGTCCCAGACTTCGAAAACGAATCCATTGTGTAGCGATGGGTCAATCACCAAGCCAGCAGTGTTGAAGGGGTCTGCGAACATTCTGAATATGGGCAGATTGAAAGCTCCCGGCTCTGTTTTGTCCATCATAAAAGCAATTAAAGGGTCTGCTTTGCGCTCAGTGAACTCCATCTCCGCCACTCCCGGTCCCAAGCCACGTACATTCCCTGAGAATGCCTCTTTTAGCAAATCCTGTCCGGCACCGTAGAGTTTAAGTTCTTTGGCCCTTTTAGTAGCAAGCTCGAACGTCTGCCAGGCAATGCTGTGAATTTTCTCGCTGTCAACACCCTCACGGTGCGTCATGAGCAGTTCGAGATCGTCACCGGCGTTAAGAACTCTGTAATCAATTATATCTCCATTCTGTTTTTTCTCCTCAAGAAAAGCTCTTGCCACATCTTTTATCTCATCCGGCACGACAACATGCCCGGGCACACTACCCACATCGGCCTTTATCAGGCTGACCGTTATTTTTTCCCCCATAGCAATGAATAAATCGTAAATAATTTAAAGTTTTGGTGTCAAACCGTAGTAGACCATGAGTATATGATAATGATGGGAAAGTTTTATATTCCCGAAGAAACTACAAAAAGAAAACAAGAGGTGTAGATATGGCACTGGAGAGAGTTCCAACTGGAATTGAGGGGTTCGATGAACTCTGTGAGGGTGGGCTGTTGAGAGATCGCACTTATCTCGTATCAGGTACTTCAGGTTCTGGCAAAACAATCTTTGCTGTACAGTACTTGGTGAACGGAATAGAGATGTTCAACGAACCGGGAATATTTGTCGCAACTGAGGAGAGACCACAGCATTTGAGAGAGCACTTCTCAGCCTTTGGCTGGGATCTGGAGAAGCTTGAGGATGAAAACATGCTCGCAATCGTTGATGCAACATCGACAAAGATTGGTCTGCCTTCCGACGAAAGATACATAGATGTCAGGCCTTTTGATACTCGTTCTTTAATAGACCAGATGATAACAATTCAGGATGAGATAGGTGCAAGAAGGGCATCTCTGGATTCCACAACCGCAATAGGATTTTCAGTCCAAGATCCGGCGAAATTCAGAGTTGAGTTATTGAAGATATCCACCACAATGGAGATCCTCGGCCTAACATCCATCTTCACCTGTGAGATTGTTGATTCGAGTGGAGATAAGATAAGCCGTTTTGGTGTTGAGAACTTTGTGACCGAAGGTACAATCGTTCTCTACTACACAAGAAGCGAGAACGTGAGGCTGAGAAGTCTTGAGATCTTCAAGATGAGGGGTAGCAACCACAGCAAAAAGATACATCCATTTGAGATTACAGAGAAGGGAGTAGTGGTTCACTCAAGAGAAGAAGTATACTCCGAGATTTAATCACTCATCCTCCTTTTCTTTTGTCAAAATTGGAGGGTGGTTACAGCCCGTAAGGATTTTTCTGAAGTCTAACTCATAAGGTAGAAATATGCCTGTCTGTAATATGCACTCCATGGTTAAGGTAATTTACGCTGACTTATGCTCGAAGTGCGGGGGAGACCTGAGCACTGCCGAGATACATCAGGCAAAATGCAGAAAAGACGGTTCACTCTGCAGGTTTAGCGAAGATAAACTCGTAGACGAATTCACCCAGTTCTTCAGAAAGGCTGTAGGCGAACCGAAGTCGATACAGCTTTTCTGGGCCCGCAGAATTCTGAGCGGAGAGAGCTTTGCTGCTGTAGCGCCTACTGGAATTGGAAAAACCTCGTTTGGCACAGCAATGGCTCTCTTCCTTGCAACAAAGGGAAAGAGAAGCTACGTGCTGCTTCCAACCACTTTGCTTGTCGAACAGGTTGTGGAATTGATGCAAAGCTATGCTGAAAGAGCTGGAATCAAAGCAGGCTTGAATGAGAAGGGAGAAGTATGTACCCTGTACTATCACGGTAAAATTAGCAGGAGGGAAAAAGAAAGGTTCTTCCAGCTCATTAGTCGGGCGAACGTCGTAATAACTACCACTCAGTTCCTCACAAGAAACTTCGAGGCTGTAAAGCAGACATTCGACTTCGTATTTGTCGATGACATTGATTCCGTTCTAAAGGCATCAAAAAACGTTAATCGCATTCTCATGCTTCTTGGCTTCAGAAAGAGTGAAAAAAGCTGGGAAGGAGAGGCCAAAGGTGTATTGATGGTTTCAACGGCCACAGCCAGAAAGGGACGGAAAGTCAAATTATTCCGTCAGCTCCTGAACTTTGACGTAGGCTCCTCAACCCACGCGGTCAGGAATGTGGAGGATATCACCGTTGATTCAGTGGATGTTGAAACAGTAAAGAGTATCCTGAAAAAGATGGGGGCAGGAGGTATCATATATGCCAGAAGTGGAAAGGATGCAGAAAGGATTTACGAATTGCTGAAAGAAGAATTCAAAGTAGGGACAGTTACGGCAGGCAGAAAAAAGGACTTCAGGCTTTTTGAGAGCGGAGAAATTGAGTATCTCGTTGGAATGGCCCGCTACTATGGAAGCCTCGTCAGGGGCTTGGATTTACCGGAAAGAATTCGCTTTACAGTTTTCGTTGGAGCTCCCGTATCCAGTGTTAGAATAGAGGATATTGGCAGAGCTGCTCCCGGTATTGTCAGAATTCTTGCCCTCCTATTCAGAGATAACAAAGAGGTCAAGAAGTTCATTCCCCTCCTTCCGGTGATAGATAAGGCCGGGTATGAAGAGAGGCTCGATGAGCTTAGAAGAGTTTTGAGAAAACTTGTAGAAGAGGGCAAAGCGAGAGAAAAGGACGTTGTTGTAAGAAAAGGGGAAGTAATTTTTCCAGATCTACGGACATATATCCAGGGTTCGGGAAGAACGTCTCGCCTCTTTGCGGGCGGTATAACCAAAGGAGCGTCTTTTCTACTCGAAAACGATAAAGAAGTTCTCTCAGCCTTTATCGAGAGAGCAAAGCACTACGACATTGAGTTCAGAAGAATGGAGGATGTAAACTTCGAAGAACTCATAGAAGAGATAGACACAAGCAGATCAAAGTACCGGCAGAGAAAGAAAACAGGAGATGTTGTAAAACCGACCCTTTTCATAGTGGAGAGCCCAACAAAAGCCAAACAGATTTCTCGTTTCTTCGGTCAGCCGAGTGTAGGGGTTTCAAACACAGTCGCATATGAAGTACCAACCGCAAATCGTGTGCTTCTTGTCACAGCGAGCCTCGGACACTTGACGGATTTGATAGCAAACAGAGGTTTTCATGGTATTGAAGTTAACGACAGCTTTGTTCCAATCTACGCATCAATAAAACGCTGTAACCGGTGCGGTTACCAGTTCACTGAGAAGAGATGCAGTTGCCCAAAATGCGGAAGTGAGAACATTGATGACTCAAAGCAGAGGATAGAGGCTTTACGAAAGCTCGCCCATGATGCTGGAGAGGTAATAATAGGCACAGATCCCGATGCAGAAGGGGAAAAGATAGCATGGGACATACAGAACCTGCTTGCGGGCTGTGGAGTTATAAAAAGAGCAGAGTTTCACGAGATTACAAGGAGAGCCGTCAGTCAGGCCCTCGAAAATCTGCGGAAGGTTGACGAGAACCTCGTAAAAGCTCAGATGCTCCGGAGGATTGAGGACAGGTGGATTGGATTCGTCCTCAGCCAGAAGCTGCAGGATAGATTTAACAACAGAAATCTCTCTGCTGGTAGGGCTCAAACACCAGTACTAGGCTGGATAATCGAAAGAGCGAAACAGCACAGGGAGAAGAGAATCGTGGGTGTGGTAAAAAATCTCGAACTGAGTATTGAGGGTATCAAAACGCCGAAAGCTCAGCTTGAAATAGATCTTCTGGAAGAAAGGACAGAAGAAAAGATTCCCCTCCCTCCTTACACAACCGACAGCATGCTGAGAGATACAAACACCATCCTTAAACTATCAGCAAAGGAGGCGATGGCGATAGCTCAATCTCTCTTTGAGAGTGGTCTGATAACCTACCACAGGACGGATTCAACAAGAGTGAGCGACGCTGGTATGAAAATTGCACAAGAATACCTCGACAATGATTTTGTTGCACGAGAGTGGTCTGCCGGAGGAGCGCACGAGTGCATAAGACCTACGAGGCCTGCAGACAGAAATACTCTGGAAAGGCTAATTCAGGAGAACATAATCGCTGTCGAAGGTATGACCTGGCGTCACTTGGCCCTCTACGACCTGATATTCAGGCGGTTCATGGCGAGTCAGTCCAAAGCTTACGAGGTCAAGCTACAAAGATACCGGATAACAGTCGACGGGAGAGTTCTTGAGGAGGAAAGAGTAATTGATGCAAAGGGAAGAGCTTATGAGCTTTATAAATCTGTTTGGGTAAAAAAGCCTCTTCCGGTAGGCAAGCACATCGTCGATATTGAAATTCGAAGGATTTCAAAAACACCTCTTTACACACAGTCTGATATAATACAGCTGATGAGGGAAAAAGGAATAGGGAGACCGTCTACTTATGCAACGATCATAGACAGACTCTTCCGGAGAGGCTATGTTGTCGAGAAGAACGGAAAGATCATTCCAACCCGGAGGGGTAAAGATGTATTCGATTACCTCACAAATAACTACGGAAAGTTCGTTTGTGAGGAGCGTACAAGGGTTCTCGAGGAAAAAATGGACTTCATCGGGAGGGGGGAACTCGACTACCGGAATGCCCTTGAAGAACTGTATCATGAAATAAAGGAGATTGCTGTATGAAAGCTGTAAGCATACTGAAGTAGCATTGAAAAAACTTATATTGAGCTGTGAGTAGCTGAAGATGGGTGGAGCCATGCAAGATCTCATCTGCAAGTACGTGTATAGAGACGGCAAAGAGTACGGAGAAAGCATAGACGTTTATGAGGGCAGGCTCATAGTGAAGGTTGGTTCGGATTTTCTTGCCATTCCTCTGGAAAGTGTTGAAAGGGTGGAAGAGGATAAAGTATTCATCAAAGACTTCGATGGAAGAGATGCGGAGAAGTCCGGAAAGAAGTGGATAGAGGAGAAATCCAAGCCCGTAAGTCTTGAAGAGCTCAAATCCTATGGCTTTGGTGAGGAAAATTGAAGCATGGGATACAAGCAGGTTATAGTTGTAAGAGAGGATCTGAACCTGTCTAAGGGCAAACTTGCCGTTCAGGTTGCCCATGCCTCCATTCTCGGCTATGAAATGGCAGAAAAAAGAGTGGTTGAAGGATGGAAGAGGGAGGGGCAGAAGAAGGTTGTACTTAAGGCTGAGAACATCCAGAAGCTCATGGAGATAAAGGAGAAGGCATCAAAATCCGGCCTTCCTGCGGCAGTTGTGAGGGATGCGGGTCTTACCGAAATTCCACCAGGTACGGTTACTGCGATCGTGATCGGGCCTGATGAAGAAAAAAAGATAGATAGGATAACCGGAAATCTACCGCTTTTGAAATAAGTATAAAACTTAGAATCAATATTTGAAACCGTACTCTCCTACCAGAGGTACAAATCTCACAGCCCCCCATCGCTTCTTCTCTATACTTCCGTCCGGCCTCTTATCAACGATGTAGAGGTACTGTACGTAGTCACCAACGGGAATGAGCATTCTGCCACCCGGCCTCAACTGCTCAAGGAGTGGTTTTGGTATTTCAGGGGCTGTAGCGGTTACGTATATCTTGTCGTAAGGTGCTTTTTTCTCATAGCCCTTGCTCCCGTCTCCAACCAGTATCTCCACGTTATCATATCCGAGCTCCTTCAGCAACTCCTTTGCCCTTTCTGCAAGCTCAGGATAGCGTTCGATTGCAGTAACCTTTCCGCTCTTTCCCACGATCTCTGCAACCACAGCAGCATGATACCCGCTCCCCCCTCCAATCTCCAGAACGTTCTCTCCCGGCTTTAAGTCGAGAAGATCACACATTATCGCCACCATGTGTGGTGCACTTATTGTCTGCCCGCTACCTATAGGGAGCGGAGTATCAGCGTACGCCTCACTCCTGTATCTGCTGGGAACAAAGAGGTGACGGGGAATTTTGAGCATAGCTCTGGCTACTCTCTCACTTATATTGAGCTCTTCTTTCAGTCTTTCCACCATCCTCCTTCTTTTATCTTCCCATTCCATAATGCCTCTGCCTTCCTGACGTCATCAGGAGTGTTTATATTGAGAACATCCTCACGTTTAACTCTATAAACTATCTCTTCCTGCTCAACGTCTATAAGCTTTCCGTCCACAATGTTTATTCCAACAAAGCCTCCGTCCTCATAAGCTGTGGTCAATGCTGGAGAACCCGCTGAAATAAATGCATCTATTATTTCCGGGATTGGATTCCTGAAAAATACCAGATCAGAGGATACGACTATAACAGGCTCAAACACCTGAAGTTTTTTAATTGCGTACCTCATATCCTCTATAAATCCGGAACCGGGAGTTTTAACGATGCTGAGATTCTCTCTGCGAAGAGCGTAAAGAAATCTTGCTGTAGATGGAGTGTAATCGGTTACGGCTGCAAATACCCTGCAAGCCAATAGAGCGTCGAGGACGTGCTCTATCAGTCTCTTACCACAAACCCTTACAAGTGGTTTCTCTCCCATTCCAAGCCTCTTACCTCTCCCACCGCACATCAGCAGAGCGGGCATACGCATAGGCCTGCTGCAATCACAATACAGTTAAGTGCTCCGGTTATGTCCCCATTTATTCCTCCGAAGACTCTGGTTACGTACGTTCTGTAGACGAGAGTCAAGACCACAGAGAACAGAAAAACCTGAATTCCCGGAAAAAATCGCTGTAGTGGCACAAGGATGGCGATAGAAATTACAAAACCTGCAAATGCATGTTTTCTGTCCGCAAACTCCATCATCGTCTTTGCGATGCCGTCCCACAGAGGCTTCGATGTACAGAGAAGGAGGAGCATGGCAAACTTTGCCGAGACCTCCAGAGTGATGAATGCAAGAAAGATTTGAAAAGCTCCCATTCTCTCTGCAGAGAATGCAATTGTTAGTATGTAAAGGCAAACGAGCGTGCATCCTCCAGCACCGGTCTTTGTGTCTTTTAAAACCTCTTTCTTCCTCACTTTTTCAACAAATACAGCATCACCGAGGTCTGCAAGTCCGTCAATGTGATTTATTCCTTCAACGGCCAGTATCGCAAGAACGGCAAGAAATCCCGCTCCAATAGATACGAAGAAGCAAGATAACAGACCGACCATAACACCAGCAAAGAACCCTGCAAGTGGCAGGATGAATATCTTTCTTCTAAGAGCTTCAAAACTTTCGGCATCTCTTCCTGCCGGAAATGTTGTGAAGAAGCCTATAGCTCCTGCAAAGCTCTTCACACTCCTCATGCATGGTAACGCATTAATAACTGTTTCCCGAAGAAATGCTAATGCTCAGGCTAATCTTCATCGAAACGTCACTCGAGAGAGTTCCCGCTTCGATATCGGATCATCCGGCAATTGTAAGAGATGCAAGAAAGAGGAAAAAGAGGCCATTAGAGATGATTCTCGACGACTCAAGACATTATCCAGCAATGAAAGATTTGCCGGAGAGAGAAAAGAGGGGGAGACCTGACATCGTCCATACCTGCCTTCTGGCAGCTCTGGATTCTGAACTGAATCACAAAGGAGGGCTTGAGATATTCATCCATACTCTCAACAATGAAATTATATGGATGAGTGGGGAGACGAGGATTCCAAGGAACTACAACAGATTTTTGGGTCTTATGGAAGACCTCTTCAGAAAAAGGGTCATTAAGTCGGACAGAAAGCTCATGGAAGTCGTTAATACCGGCCTTGAGGACATCTTAATCCCGCCGGTTGCTCTGATGAAAGAAGGGGGAGGGGATTTCAGGCCGAAAGCAAGAACAGTCTGTATCGGTGCATTCCCTCACGGGGACTTCAGGCAGTCCACACTGAAAGCCATGGCAAACGCCGAACTTTATTCGGTAGGACAAAGGCACTACACGAGCCTTTACGTTACGTACAAGGTTATTTGCGGGTATGAGGCCTTATGGATGAATTCGACCTCATAAAAATAGCGGGAAGGATATTCTCAACGGATAGAGATGACGTCCTCGCTGGAGCGGGAGATGATGACTGTGCAGTTGTCAGGATGTCTGAGAAAAACGTTGTTCTCACCGCCGACGTACTGCATGAGAGGACAGACTTTCCAGAAGGTATGAAGCCGGAGGAAATTGGACACACCAGTCTTGCTGTAAATCTGAGCGATATTGCCGCAATGGGTGCAAAGCCCATGTACTTTCTCCATACCATCACTCTGAGCCGGAAATGGATATATGGCTTCAAAGATATGATGACCGGAATAAGAAGGCTTGCAGACAGGTTTGATGTTGTGGTTGTTGGAGGGGATATCGACTTTGGGGATGAACTGAGCATCGCAGGCTTTGCAGTAGGAATTGCAGAGAGAGCTGTAAGACAGAGTGGTGCAAGACCTGGCGATTTAGTATGTCTCACAGCCCCTCTTGGAAAAGCCCAGCTGACTCTTGAACAGCTGATGTCAGGAGTCAGAAGGGAGGAGACAGCGTATCCCGGTTCTCTCTACATGCCCGAACCAAGGGTTAAAGAGGGGATTAAAATTGCCAAGCACGCAAACGCAATGACAGATGTAAGTGATAGCCTTGCAATATCCCTCCACCTCATAGCAGAAAAAAGTAATGTGGGGATAGAGATCCGGAGAGAACTGGTACCACTCGACCACTTAACACCCTACGTTAGCGATGAGAAAGCCCTTGAACTCTTCCTCTATTCTGGAGGAGATTACGAGCTCGTTTACACATCCAAGCAGTGCAGTCACGGGTTTGTGATAGGAAAGGTTGTTGAGGGCAGTGGGGTTAAAATTGATGGTAAAGAAGTAGAGTTCAGAGGATACGTTCACTCCATATAGTCATTTAACAGAAACAACGGGCTGCTTTGCATTCAGTATAACATACTGGGCAACACTTCCCAGTATGAGCTTTCCTACTGCACTTCTCCTTCTGACGCCCACAGCTATCATCGATGCATTTATTTCGTCTGCATAGCTGATGATGTCATAGCCCGGCTCGTTCCCCCTTACAAGCAGGTGTGTTTCAATCTCAACACCTTCACTTCCGGCCATATCTCTTGCCTTCTCGAGTATTTCTTCTCCTCTCGCAACATCTTCCGATTTGGTTCTATCACCGCCAAAAAGGGAGTGAACTGCAATAATCTTCGTTTTTCTTATCTTTGCTTCCTCTATTGCAAACTCAAGTGCTGCAAAACTGGCGCTGCTGCCATCAAGTCCTACAAGTATCATAGCCTTTTTAATCCTCCGATGAATGATAAATTTTTGGGTTTTAAACTGAAAACTGAAAAACTGAAAAGTTAAAAGTTATACCCGCCCAGTAACTTCATGTACTCAAGAGCAAAGAAACTTGTCGAATTCTTCACATGCGAAGAAGTAGATTTCATGCTGAAGATTGCCAGAGAAGTCAAAAATGCAAAGCTGGAGGAGCCAGTCCTCTATGCAGGCTCTGGAGGGGATCTGGAGCATGCCGTCATTCTCGGTCAAAGGCTAATCTTTGTAGACTCCCACCTGCCAGAAGTGACTCTTGCTGAGATTAGGAACAGGATAGAGCGGATAGGGGGCACAATTCTGGATGAGAAGCGGGAAGCTGAGCCTGGAAGTTGTGGAAAACACGTAATAAGATTCGAGTTTGCCGGTGAAATTGAACTCGTTTACTATGGAGAGGATGCAACAAGAATCGGTCTGGATTTCCTGCCAGAAGAACTGGAAGGTGGCTGCTCGGTTTACTTCGTCAAGGTTCCTCTGCCAAAGGAGTCTGCTGTTGGCTCTCTGAAATCTCCAGACTCACTTGCAAGAGCTTTACGGCTTATCGTTCCGGGAGGATTTTATCTTGAAAGAGAATGCCCTCTCTGCAGAGTGCTCAGCCCTGAATTGCTTGGGTTTAAGAAGATAGCATCTGGCTACATTTCAGCTCTTTCAATCAACCACAATGAGAAAGGCAACCTCTATAAGAAGTTAAGAGACGTTGAAAACCTGCATGAACTTCTTGAACTCGATTCAGAGCTTTATAATAAGCGGGAGTGGCGGTAGTAAGCCCCCTTCTGTTCCGGCGGCATCAGTCTGAGCCGCAAAGCGTTGCACCAGCGGGGTCGGCACGTTTCATCCGGCTGAAGTGATCTCAGCCTTTCGGCATCATTGCATACCCTCCAGCCGGTATCGTTTCTGTGCCGTTGCCATGCCTCTCGGCATAGCCCCTTACGGAGCTCCGCCTTTGAATGGTGGGGGGACTTTCCTCCTTTCGGTCAGCCGCCCACCGCCTCTCCCTTCATTCTGTGTGTAACAGAAATTAAAAAAGCTTTTGTTACCTCTCCATCAGCTATTTTGAATCAGCCACCTTGATTCTCTGAAGTCTTGAGAAGCCTGATTCCTGCTTCAGTCAATCTGTATCCTTCTTCACCTTTTTCAATTACGCCCATATACTCAAGAAGCTCTGCAAGCCTTTCTTCAGGCTCTTTTCCATTACTCTCTCCATCTGCAATTTTTCCAAGTTCCTCAGCAAAAAATTTCACAACTTCATCTCTCGAGTTCATCACTCTACTCATCATCTATCGAGATATTTGGGCAAATACCACAACCAGAGGAGCTCAGTGAGTTCACCAATCAGGAGCCCTTGTTTTATATCCTCTGGAAATTCATTAATTATTTCCCGAATTATCTTCTTGAATCCACCTTTTGTTTCTTCAAGCATATCCCAGAATTCTAAACATGCATTCTTAAAATCTTTATACAATTCCACTGGATTTTCCAAGTTCATCGGAGTGTGATTTTTCAAATCCTCAAAGAGTACATGGTCTTCAAGGGTGAATTTTTCTCCGTAATATTTATTTGAGTTGTCTATTGGGTCAAATTCAGACCTTCTCTCTAACTCTAAGGATTCCTGCAGGAGTGTAGAAATAGAGGGATTTTAGCAGTTTAATCCATGGTTCTAAAATTTCCTGTTTTATCCTTTTAGTATGCTCAACTCTTCGCTCGTAGGGTATGTCCAGTATCACGTTTGTTTTGAGGTATATATCTACTTTATCCCAAATATTCTTATTTTCAGGTATCACTCTCACTCCTTCTTTTACTTTGTAAAAGCCTTTGGCTCGAGAATAAATAACTCCGTATTTACTCCTTTTGTCATTAGAACAGGAAATCTCCCTAATCCAGTTAACTATAGCATCTTCTGACACCACCATGTCTAAAAGCTCTAAGTAAATGGTCCTAGCCAATTTTATGATTTCCTCTCTTTTTATTTCTCCATAATGTTCGACAATCTTGTACACAACTATGTGTCCAGCCTTTTCCAAGCTGACATCCACTGACATGTCAAAATACGATTTGTAAACTTAGGTATAACATCTTTTTGACGATGCAAGCGGGAGTAAAAAAGCTAAAGCTGATAGTGATAAGAGTTGATAGAAGACTGTACGACCTTCTAAAGAAAGTTGTAGAGGCAAGAGGGAAAGATATCTCCAGTTTTGGCCGCAGAGCTATCAAAAAGGAGCTTACAAGGCTGAATTATCTTTCTGATGAGGAGAAAAAGGCGTTAGGACTGAGGGATGGCAATGACTAACGAAGAGAAGCTGTGGAAGGCTGTTTTTCATGGAAGTCCACTGGCTGCAGCCCTCGCCCTTACAGTGCTGGATAAGATGTATGATGGAGAAATATCGAGGATTTTAAGACCAGTAGAAGGAAAATTGAGGGTGCAGAGATGACATCCTCCCAGTATTCAAGGCCCTTTACTCTTATAACGATATATGACGAGAGTGAGGAGTATCAGCAGTTAAAAAAGTGGACAAAATGGGTTTCAGGCAGAATTAGGCGAAAAAGCTTGAAGTATCTGGAGAGAGTAAGAATTGTTTTACAAGCTTTCATGGAAAATGAATTTTTGGAGCAAGCCGATATAGTTAAGAAAACAGGAATTTCAAAGTCAACCGTGAGTAGGATTGTAAAAGAACTTGAAGAAATTGGTGTTTTAGAGAGAATATCACTTCCCATTGCTCGACTCGACAAATTGAGGAAGTTCAGACATTTAGTTAATCCAAAATTTTTCGATTTTCTTGATGAATATATCACCAAACTAAGCTGTAATTATCAATCTAACCACGGAAGTTCTCACTCTAACAGTTCTACTGCTAAAAATTTGAGACAAGCACACGTGCCTAACTCATGGGTTGACAAAATAACTCAGGAAGAGAGATGCTTGGGCAAGAAATGGTTTCTTCAGAATTCACGGATTCCAGCGAAGCTGGACACTTAAGAACTATACTTTGATTGACGACGAGGAGGACTTATGGCATAATTTAGCCACAACTCTAAATCCAAGAACAATAGAGAACCCAGTAAGAAGAGTAATGATTGGTCGAGGCGGAAAGACACCATCGTACATTGTTCTTGCACCCTCAGAAACATTCAAAGGAGTCAGCTATCAGCTCCACTTTAAGAAGAAGAAACTGATAATCTCCCTTCCAAAAGAATCGTCAATCTGGATTTCTTGGGACGAGTTCAGAGAGGACTTGGAGAAACCCATAGAGCAGGACATCAGGGCAGTGGTGGAGAAGGCAATCAAAGCCTACAACATGTGGTTCAATCAGCAAGTTCTTGCATACGATGATGGCTGGATAGGAAAGAAGAAAAAGCTCAAGCCAGAGGTTGGCTTCCAAGACCCAGACGACATCATTCGCAGAGTTTACCAAGTACAAGGTGCTACATATATAGAAGACCTCGGATTCTGGATTGACGCTTCTCTAAAACCCGCACCTGAAATGGAATTCAAGGATATTGAATCAGCATCTAAGTTTAAAAAGGCAGTGGACACTCTCTCAAGTGGAGAGCTGTATGAGAAAATAGATTTATTGAACAATAGACTGGAAAATGTTGAAAAAAGTCTTGAAAATAAGATAGATGTGGAAAAAGCAATTTTTGAGTTCTTGAAGGATTTCACTTCGCAAATCCAGAAATTGGTAGAGCTCGTTTCTTTGACAATGTCCCCAGCTAACAATGAAATAAATCCGAGAACAAAAACATTCAGTCTTCTCACATAAATAACTAAATCCCACTTCTGTTATTCGCTAAATGTTGTCAATCCCCCAGCAAAACATCTTATCGTAGATTTCCAGAGAGATAGATGTGATTGAAAATCTAAATATTTTGAGTGTTGTTTCAAACATAATAAATGTTGTCGGATTTTTGGATTTCAGGTATTTACCGACTCTATTTTTAGCAAAAAGGCTTCAAAATACCCATGTGCTCACTTTTGTCTCACTTTGAAAAACGGGGGGTTTTCTAAAGTGGGACAACAGGGGTATAACACACCACTTCTATTTCTACCCATCAGTAATCAAAATGATGCTAAAAACTA